>ONEC01000038.1 GCA_900316715.1 uncultured Eubacteriales bacterium | reverse complement strand
TTACTTTGCATCCTTAGGACGCTTAGCACCATACTTAGAACGTGCCTGACGTCTCTTTGCAACACCTGCTGTATCAAGAGTACCTCTGATGATGTGGTATCTTGTACCAGGTAAATCCTTAACTCTTCCTCCACGGATAAGAACAACGCTGTGCTCCTGAAGGTTGTGACCTTCACCAGGGATATAGCTTGTTACTTCCATTCCGTTTGAAAGACGTACTCTGGCGATCTTACGCAGAGCTGAGTTAGGCTTCTTAGGAGTTGCAGTCTTAACAGCTGTACAAACTCCTCTCTTCTGTGGTGATGAAGCGTTTGTTGGCTTCTTCTTAAGAGAGTTAAAGCTTCTCTGAAGAGCAGGTGCTGTAGACTTCTTAACAGTATCCTGTCTTCCCTTTCTTACTAACTGGTTAAATGTTGGCATGTTTTCACCTCCGTTCTTTTCAATATTTTATACCAGAAAAATGGGCATGCGATTTCGCGCATGCCCAATAATTATATACATGGAGTTTTCCAATGTCAAGAGATTTTTCTTTTACTCTGCATCTGTAATCTCTTCAGATACATCTTCTGCATCGGTATCTTCTGTGATATCTTCTGCAAGCTCCTCATCTTCGATAATGATGTCATCGTCAAACTCTGCATCTTCATCGTATTCAGGAACTTCTCTTACGTACTCTGAATCAATCTTTACTGATCTGTATGTCTTCATACCTGTACCAGCTGGGATAAGCTTACCGATAAGAACGTTCTCCTTAAGTCCGATAAGATTATCTTCCTTACCTCTGATAGCTGCATCTGTAAGAACTCTTGTTGTTTCCTGGAATGAAGCAGCACTGAGGAAGCTGTTTGTTGCCAGAGATGCCTTAGTAATACCAAGCAGTGTCTGACGAGCTGTTGCAGTACGAAGCCCCTTAGCCTCAAGCTCTTCGTTGATTCTCTCGAGCTCAAGTACATCGATCATTGTATCCGGAAGGATATCAGCGTCTCCGCTGTCCTCAACCTTAGCCTTCTTAAGCATCTGACGAACGATGATCTCGATATGCTTATCGTTGATCTCAACACCCTGTGAACGGTAAACCTTCTGAACTTCACGAAGCATGTAGTTCTGAACTGCCTCAACACCCTTGATCTTAAGGATATCATGTGGGTTTACTGATCCTTCTGTGATCTCATCAGCAGCAAGGATATCGTCGCCATCCTTTACTCTGAGACGTGAACCAAATGGGATAAGATAAGCCTTAGACTCACCTGTCTCTGCATTTGTTACAACAACCTCTCTCTTCTTCTTTGTCTCTCTGACTTCAACCTTACCGGCGAAATCAGCGATGATAGCGAGACCCTTAGGCTTACGAGCCTCAAAGATCTCCTCTACTCTAGGAAGACCCTGTGTGATATCACCACCGGCAACACCACCTGAGTGGAAGGTTCTCATAGTAAGCTGTGTACCAGGCTCACCGATTGACTGAGCAGCGATGATACCAACTGCCTCACCAACCTGAACTGCCTGACCAGTTGCAAGGTTTGAACCGTAGCACTTAGCACAGATACCAAGGCGGCACTTACATGTAAGTACTGAACGGATCTTCATCTTAGCATCACGTCTTTCCTCGCCTGTTTCAGCATCAAGGAAAGGTCTGCCATCTACCGGCTGAATACCGTACTTAATGATTTTCTCTGCTCTTGCAGGTGTGATCATGTGATTGATCTTAACGATCATCTCACCATTTGCATCAAAGATAGACTCTGCTGCATATCTTCCTGTGATTCTCTCCTGGAAGCTTTCCTTAACTTCGTCACCTTCCATGAAGGACTTAACGAAGATACCCGGCTTCTCTGTCTTATCAGCACAGCAGTCTGTCTCTCTGATGATAAGATCCTGAGATACATCAACAAGTCTTCTTGTAAGGTAACCTGAATCGGCTGTACGAAGGGCTGTATCAGAAAGACCCTTACGAGCACCGTGAGCTGATATGAAGTACTCCAGAACGTCAAGACCTTCACGGAAGTTAGACTTGATAGGAAGCTCGATAGTGTTACCTGTTGTATCGGCCATAAGTCCACGCATACCTGCGAGCTGCTTAATCTGCTCGTCAGAACCACGGGCACCTGAGTCGGCCATCATGTAAATGTTATTATACTTGTCAAGACCATCAAGAAGTGCCTTCTTGAGCTTGTCATCAGCAGTCTTCCACTGGTAGATAACTGCTCTCTTACGCTCTTCATCTGTGAGGAATCCTCTATCGAAGAAGCTGTTGATCTCATCAACTCTTGCCTGAGCTGCTCCCAGAATCTGTGGCTTATCTTCAGGTACGTGCATATCTGCGACTGAAACTGAAATACCACTGAGTGTTGAATATCTATAACCTGTAGCCTTGATATTATCAAGAACTTCAGCTGTTACTGTTGAACCATGAATGTTGATACACTTATTAAGAATCTTCTTCAGGTCACCCTTCTTAACGAGCTTGTTGTACTCAGGCTCGATACATGTCTTAGGATTTGTTCTGTCAACGAATCCAAGATCCTGAGGAATGATCTCGTTAAATATAAGCTTACCAAGTGTTGTTGCTACAAAGCCTTCAACTACTGTTCCATCTTCCATTGTGAAAGATCTCTTAACGAAGATTCTCTGCTGGAGTGTGATCTCCTTATTGTCAAATGCAAGGAGTGCTCTATTGAGATCCTTGAACTTTCTACCAATAAGATCAGTTGGTGTACTTACAATATTCTTGAAGAATACTGTCTCTCCATCCTTTGATGCCTTCTTGATAACTCTTACACGAATCTTATCGAAAGCACCGATTATCTTGTTCTCAGCATCTTCCTTAACCGCCTTAAGGTTAGCAGCTTCATCATCAAGAAGATATTCCTTAACAATCTCGCTGTCATCAGCCGGAACTTCCTTAAACTTATCCATTGTCAGATAGTAGATACCAAGTACCATATCCTGTGAAGGAACTGATACAACTCCACCGTCTGAAGGCTTAAGCAGGTTGTTAGGTGAAAGAAGAAGGAATCTACACTCAGCCTGAGCCTCTACTGAAAGAGGAAGGTGAACAGCCATCTGGTCTCCATCGAAGTCGGCGTTGAAAGCCATACATACGAGTGGATGAAGCTTGATAGCCTTACCTTCTACAAGGATAGGCTCAAATGCCTGGATACCAAGTCTGTGGAGTGTAGGGGCACGGTTAAGCATAACCGGATGCTCCTTGATAACATCCTCGAGTACATCCCAGATACCTGACTCAAGTCTCTCAATCTTCTTCTTAGCTGCCTTAATGTTATCAGCCATACCTCTGGCTGTAAGTTCCTTCATAACGAATGGCTTGAAAAGCTCGATAGCCATTTCCTTAGGAATTCCACACTGATAGATCTTAAGCTCTGGTCCTACGACGATAACTGAACGTCCTGAGTAGTCAACACGCTTACCAAGAAGGTTCTGACGGAAACGTCCCTGCTTACCTTTGAGCATCTCTGAAAGAGACTTAAGTGCTCTTGAACCGGCTCCTGTTACGGCACGTCCATGACGACCGTTATCTATAAGTGCATCTACAGCATCCTGAAGCATTCTCTTCTCATTTCTGATGATGATCTCAGGTGCTGATATCTCAAGAAGCTTCTTGAGACGATTGTTTCTGTTAATAATTCTTCTATAAAGATCATTAAGATCTGAAGTAGCAAAACGTCCACCATCAAGCTGAACCATAGGACGAAGATCTGGAGGGATAACAGGGATAACTCTGAGTATCATCCACTCAGGCTTGTTATCTGACTGTCTGAAAGCCTCTACTACGTCTAACTTCTTAGCTACTTTAGCCTTTCTCTGGCCGCTGCTAACGTTCTCAAGTTCTTCCTTGAGTTCCTTAGCTTCCTTATCAAGATCAATTTCCTTAAGGAGAACTTCGATAGCCTCAGCTCCCATTCCTACCTTGAAGGAACCATCGCCATAAGCTGCAAGCTTAGCTCTGTATTCCTGCTCTGATAAGATATCCTTCTGCTTAAGGTCTGTTGTACCAGGATCAAGTACGATATATGATGAGAAGTAAAGTACTCTCTCAAGTTCCTTTGGTGACAGATCAAGGAGAATACCCATTCTACTTGGGATTCCCTTGAAATACCAGATGTGTGATACAGGGCAGCCGAGTTCGATATGTCCCATACGCTCACGACGTACTGCAGACTTTGTTACCTCAACTCCACATCTGTCACACTTGATACCCTTATATCTTACCTTCTTATACTTTCCGCAGTGGCACTCCATATCCTTTGTAGGTCCGAAGATCTCCTCTGCGAAGAGTCCGCCTTTCTCAGGCTTCCAGGTTCTATAGTTAATAGTCTCAGGCTTCTTTACTTCGCCGTATGACCATTCTCTGATCTGTTCAGGAGATGCAAGTCCGATCTTGATAGAGTCAAAATATATTGGCTGATCTGCTTCCGCACTGCTATTAAATGCCATCTTACTACCTCCTTAGTCTAAATCATCAGCAAAATCATCATCATAGTCATCTGATGAATCATATCTGCTTGTTCTAATATCAGGAAGCTCTACAAGTTCATCATCTTCGTTGATGCCTGAGAAGCTGTCCATGTCATCGCTGTCAAGTACGCCGGCTTCACCTTCGATCATCTCTCTGGCTGCGCTTGGTGCAGAGTTATCTACATATTCACGCATTTCAACTTCCTGTCCATCCTCGTCAAGTACTCTGACATCAAGACAGAGTGACTGGAACTCCTTAAGGAGAACCTTGAATGACTCTGGAATTCCCGGCTCAGGGATATTCTCACCCTTTGTAATAGCTTCGTATGTCTTAACACGTCCTACGATATCATCAGACTTAACAGTAAGGATCTCCTGAAGTGTATATGAAGCACCATATGCCTCAAGAGCCCAAACCTCCATCTCTCCGAATCTCTGTCCACCGAACTGAGCCTTACCACCAAGTGGCTGCTGAGTAACGAGTGAGTACGGTCCTGTTGAACGTGCATGGATCTTATCATCAACAAGGTGGTGAAGTTTCAGATAGTGCATGTATCCGATAGCTACAGGAGAAGGAATAGCCTCACCTGTACGTCCGTCACGGAGCTCTACCTTACCAGACTTATTAATTGGAACACCCTTCCAAGCATTTCTATGATCTCTATGCTCATAGAGGTAATCCATAACACCCTTGTCTACTGAATCCTTATATTTAGCTTCGAAATCTTCCCACTCAGAGTTAGCATAATCATTAGCCATCTCAAGCTGAGCGGTGATATCTTCCTCTTTTGCTCCATCAAATATAGGAGTAGATACCTTGAAACCAAGTACCTCAGAAGCAAGTCCGAGATGAAGTTCAAGCACCTGTCCTATGTTCATACGTGAAGGAACGCCGAGAGGGTTAAGAACGATATCAAGTGGACGACCATTTGGAAGGAATGGCATATCCTCTACAGGAAGTACACGGGAAACGACACCCTTGTTACCATGACGACCGGCCATCTTATCACCGATTGATATCTTTCTCTTCTGTGCAATATATACTCTAACGGATTTGTTAACTCCCGGTGGAAGCTCATCTCCGTTCTCTCTTGTGAATATCTTGATATCCATAACAACACCGTATGCACCGTGTGGTACACGAAGTGATGTATCTCTTACCTCACGCTCCTTCTCACCGAAGATAGCACGAAGAAGTTTGCTCTGTGGATCCGGCTCTGTTTCTCCCTTAGGAGTAACCTTACCAACAAGGATATCACCGGCACGAACCTCAGCACCGATACGGATGATACCATTCTCATCAAGATCCTTAAGCGCACCATTTGAAAGGTTTGCAAGATCTCTTGTAATCTCTTCAGGTCCGAGCTTTGTATCTCTTGCATCTGCTTCATACTCTTCAATATGAACAGATGTATAAACATCATCTCTTACAAGTCTCTCTGACAGGAGTACAGCATCCTCGTAGTTGTAACCTTCCCATGTCATGAAACCGATAAGTGGGTTCTTACCAAGTGCAAGCTCACCGTTCTGTGTAGAAGCACCATCGGCGATAACTTCACCCTTCTTAACCTTATCACCCTTCTTAACGATAGGTCTCTGATTCATACAGTTACTCTGGTTGCATCTTGCAAACTTGATAACATTGTACTCATCAAGAGTTCCATCCTCATCTGCCTTAACAAGGATCTTCTCACTTGAAGACATTTCAACTACACCGTCACGCTTAGCAACGATACAAACACCTGAGTCAACAGCCGCCTTTGTCTCCATACCGGTACCTACAACAGGTGCATCGGTTGTAAGAAGAGGAACTGCCTGACGCTGCATGTTTGAACCCATGAGGGCACGGTTAGCATCATCGTTCTGAAGGAATGGGATCATAGATGTAGCAACAGAGAATACCATTCTAGGTGACACATCCATGAAATCTATAGATGTCTTAGGGAACTCTGAAGTCTCATCCCTACGACGTCCAGCTACGTTATTTCTAGTAAAGTGATTGTTCTCATCAAGTGGCTCGGAAGCCTGTGCTACGATGTAGTTATCTTCCTCGTCAGCTGTCATGTATACAACTTCATCGGTAACAACCGGATTCTCAGGATCTGTTTTATCTACTCTTCTATAAGGAGCTTCGATAAATCCATACTGATTGATTCTTGCATATGTAGCAAGTGAGTTGATAAGACCGATGTTAGGACCTTCAGGTGTCTCGATAGGACACATACGTCCATAATGTGTATAGTGAACGTCTCGAACCTCGAATCCGGCTCTTTCTCTTGAAAGACCACCAGGACCAAGTGCTGAAAGACGTCTCTTATGTGTAAGCTCTGACAGTGGGTTGTTCTGATCCATGAACTGTGACAGCTGTGATGAACCGAAGAACTCCTTAACTGCTGCAGTTACAGGCTTGATATTGATAAGTGACTGAGGTGTAATTGTGTCACTGTCCTGTGTCTGCATACGCTCTCTTACAACTCTCTCAAGTCTTGTAAGACCGATACGATACTGGTTCTGAAGAAGCTCACCAACAGACTTGATACGTCTGTTACCAAGGTGATCGATATCATCAGAAGTACCGATCTGATACTCAAGATGCATATTATAGTTAATAGAAGCAAAGATATCTTCTCTTGTTATATGCTTTGGAATAAGCTCATTGATGTTTTCCTTGATAGCTTCTGCAAGCTCGTCAGCATCATCATACTCATCGAGCAGCTTCTCAAGTACAGGATAATAAACCATCTCTGAAATGCCAAGATCTTCCGGATCTACGTCAGGAAGGCGGTCTGCTATCCATGGACGGATATCAACCATGAGATTTGAAAGAACCTTAACATTAGCCTCTTCAGTCTGTACAAGTACATAAGGTACTGCAGCATCCTGAATAGCCTTACCGATTTCTCTGGTAAGGATCTCACCCTGTGCGTAAAGAACCTCTCCTGTAAGAGGATCGATAACATCCTGAGCAAGGATGAAGCCTTCTACTCTGTTTTCAAGAGCAAGCTTCTTGTTGAACTTATAACGTCCGACCTTAGCAAGATCATATCTTCTCTGGTCGAAGAACATGCCGTGAATAAGACCTTCAGCACTTTCTACAGCGAGTGGCTCGCCCGGTCTGAGTGTCTTATAAAGCTGAAGGATACCATCGTTATAGTTCTTAGTAGGATCCTTCTCCATAGAAGCAAGAATCTTAGGCTCATTTCCGAAGAGCTCGAGAATCTCAGCATCTGTTCCAACACCGAGAGATCTGATAAGAACTGTTACAGGTACCTTACGATTTCTATCTACCTTAACATGAAATACGTCATTCGAATCTGTTTCATACTCAAGCCAAGCTCCTCTGTTAGGGATAACCTGACATGAATAAAGTTTCTTACCTACCTTGTCATATCCGATCTGGTAGTAGATACCAGGGCTTCGGACAAGCTGACTAACTATAACTCTCTCAGCTCCGTTAATGACGAAGGTTCCTGTTTCAGTCATGAGCGGCATATCGCCCATAAAAATCTCATGCTGATTGATTTCATCGGTAGTCTTATTAATCAGTCGAACCTGAACCTTAAGTGGTGCTGCATATGTAGCATCTCTCTCTTTACATTCCTCGATGGTATACTTTTTATCCTCTGTGTAAAGTTTGTAATCAACAAACTCGAGACTGAGGTTACCAGCGTAGTCCTGAATAGGAGAAATATCCCTGAAGGCTTCCTTAAGTCCTTCTTCAAGGAACCACTTGTAGGAGTTTACCTGAACACCTATAAGGTTGGGCATTTCCAGCACTTCCTGCTTGCCGGCATAGCTCATACGTGTGTTCTTGCCTGATGTGATAGGACGCATCCTGTATTTTCTCATTGACGTATTCACCCCTTGAATTATTTTTTCTATTATAGGAAACCGCAAAAAGGGCGCAATTTGCCTATAATGACAATTTAATACTTTAACAAATAATCAAATGCGTGTCAAGTTGTTTTTCTTAAGAATCGATTAAGATACCAAAATAACACAAAACACCCGGGGACCACATAAGGGTCACCGGGTGTGATAAGTTCATATTAGAGATATAATTACTTAAGAGTAACCTTAGCTCCAACTTCCTCGAACTTCTTAGCGATATCCTCAGCCTCTTCCTTAGATACAGCTTCCTTAAGGATCTTTGGTGCAGACTCAACTGCTTCCTTAGCTTCCTTGAGACCAAGACCTGTTACGTCACGAACAACCTTGATAACCTTGATCTTCTCTGATCCAACGTCTGTAAGCTCAACGTCGAACTCTGTCTTCTCCTCTGCAGGAGCTGCTCCAGCGCCTGCTGCTGCAACTACAACACCAGCTGCTGCTGATACACCATACTTCTCTTCGATAGCCTTTACAAGGTCATTGAGCTCAAGAACTGAGAGCTCATCAATTGCTGCTACTAACTCTTCAATAGTCATTTTAAAATCCTCCTAATAAATTCTAATTAAATGTTTTCGCTTCCCTGCTTTGCAGGAAGCATCCTATTAAGCCTCAGCCTTCTGCTCTGCAACCTGGTTAATAACACGAGCCAGGTTAGTAATAGGTGACTGGAGACTTCCAAGAAGTCTTGAAAGAAGCTCTTCTCTTGAAGGAATCTGTGAAATAGCCTTGATGCCTTCTGCATCATAGTATGTTCCTTCAACGATACCTGACTTCATCTCAAGCTTTGGAGCTGTCTTTGCAAAATTAGCAACGACTCTTGCTGGTGCTGTTGCATCTTCCTTTGAAATTGCAACTGCTGTAGGACCTTCAAGATCCTTAGCGATATCAGCAAACTCTGTTCCTTCGATTGCTCTCTTTACCATTGTGTTCTTGTAAACCTTGTAGATAAGACCAGCTTCTCTGGCAGCTCTACGAAGATTTGTATCCTGCTCAACTGTAAGACCAAGATAGTCAACAAGTACAACAGACTTAGCACCTTCAAGATTAGCCTTGATCTCCTCAACTATAGGTGCCTTAAGTTCAACCTTTGCCATGAATCAGTACCTCCTTATAGATTAATGGCTGCACATTCAGGGCTTTATCGTAAAAAAGAAAACCTCTGCACTACTGTCGTAATGCAGAGGTAAATTTACTAAAAAACTCACGACTCTTCCTCGGCAGGTAACTCTCTCCGTTAATCCGGAACTCGTGTTACGTCTTTCGACACCTGCTGTCTACGGCAGCTCATCGTGCGATAGAATATCATACTTATCTGTATGCTGTCAAGGATTATTTTTTATTGAAGAATGGGTAATATATTTTTATTCAAAATCAAGAGATATTTCATCATAGTCACTTATGAGTGCATCATCATGCCAGTAAAGGTACCTTCCATCTACAATATGAAAGAAACCTGTTCCTCCTGTCGACTGCACTTCTTCAGTAAAGGTCCCATCCTCAGCATATGTACGGTTCTTTACTTCAGCATCTGAATAACTGTACTTTCCTGTCTCACCATCAAAAGTAACTGACATTGTCCATACAGCTTCATCTACAGCACTTCCCGACCAGGAAAGTGTAACATTATATCCCGCTCCGCTCTGAGCGATCTCAGCTGAAATACGTGTATAGATTTCACCATGCCATGATCCCTGAATGCCGATATCCTTATATTGCGGATCACACGGAACATTTTCTGCCGCGTCGTCAGCCGCCTCAGCTGTAACCTGATCTGCCACCTTCTCAGTGGTTTTTTCAGCTACTTTATCCGTAGTTTTTTCTTCAGCCTTATCTGAAGTTTTATCGGACGCCTCTTCCGCTGCTTTCGTATCCTTCTTTGATACTTCCGCTGCTTCGTCCTTTTTAGTATCGTCTATTATAGCACTTTCGGTAGTATTTACTACCTTTTCTTCTTTTTTCTCTTTGCTCTCTTCTGCTGTGACAGCCTGCACCGTCACCGACTCTGTTGCCTTAACTTCCTTGGCAGCTTCCGGTGAGCATCCTGCAAATGCAGTCATCACCATTAATGTAATTCCTAATACAGTTAACTTCTTTCTCATCTTGTCCTCCTATAGATGCTCATTATCTGTTTAATTCAAAAGTAAAATCATAAGAGAGATCATATACTGCATTCTTAAGTGTAATGGACTTAACGTTATCAAATGCATTTTCAACAGGCACTATCATCCAGTGATCCAATACTTTACCTTCGTAACTTCCATAGCCGCTCAGGTTTACATAATTCATACTATCCTGATCACCGTCAAAATCATAGCTGTTCTCAACACCGGATATCTCGCCGTCAAAGTATGCATTTTTATAATAGCTCAGCACTCTTCCATTATCGATATCATCGTCCAGGTCAATCCGGATGGCACTTGCATCTTCTATCTCCGGAATATACTGAACTCTTTCAACCGTCGGCTTTTCCGCCGACTGGCCCATCACTTTCCTTTCATACCTGCCGTCTGTATATCCGTCTTCGTTTTTCTCTCCAAGCTCAAATGTCAGTTCTTCATCCTTCGTCATGGATATCACCGGAATATGCAGTTCATAGCTGTCACTTCTGCCTATCTCATCGTAGCTGAAGACAAAATGATATCCTTCAGCCCTTTCAGAGTCGACACTTCCGACTATAACTCTGTCTCCCACCTTGATGTAAGGATAGCTTTCTTCCTGCCCCGATACACATCCGGTACCTGCCCAGAGTGAATCAAGCGCACTGTACTGTCCATGATCAGAAACATAAACATCCACATAAAATGCATCGTCAGCCCAGACCGGATCTGCCACCAGCGTTACATCTTCCCTTGTACATGCATTTGACTGTCTGTTAAGCTCTTCCTTGGTTTCAAAGGCGGATGCCTCTGCAAATGTAAGCTCTATGGAAATGTCTCCGATTTTTAGAACCAGCGGACATGACGCATCATATGCATCAATGTTATATACATCGGTTATATCCAGATTTTTCCAGCCGGAAGCCTCTCCAAATATACAGCTAGATGTTTCCACAGGATATTCACGGTCTCCCATGCACAGCTTTGCACCTGACGACCATATAACCTGCCCATACTGCTCTGTATCAACCGATATATCAAAGTAATCACCATAGCCCTGCTGCTTATAATAATCAGCCATAGCATTATTAATCTCTGCTGCGCTTTGATTTTCATTTACCATAATACCTGATATAACATCCGGATCTGCATTCATCATCTCAGCCACATAACGAACCTCAACCCGTCCGCCCTGAACAGATGCCGTCTTCACTTTTACCCTGAGTCTTCCATCTTCTGACATCAGTGCATCGGTTGAAGAAGCATTTTCATCCAGCACATAATAACTTGTATCAGACTCAACCACACCGATTCCCGGTATGAATGAGAAAAGCTTTTTAAGAAGTTCTCTTGCCTCAACATTCAGCGAAAAGAATGAAACCGTACAGATCATAACGACCGCCGCTGCAATAAGACCTCTGTATCTCTGTTTATGCTTCCTCGTCCCTGCTTTGGTATCTTTAAGAACTTTTTTCTCTATCCTCTTTCCTAAGATTCCGTCTTTCATACTGAAGTCGCAGGGATCGATATTCTTCATAAGCTCATCCATATCTTCAACTGAAATATCGTCGAAGCTATGAACGATCTTCTCTTCTAAAAGATTATCCTTCATACTTCCCCTCCAATCTGTCCTTCAGCACTTTCAGCGCTCTCGAAAGTCTCTTGGTTACGCTGTTACTTTTCATACCTAAACTTTCCGCTATGTCCTTCACCGGCTGAGCCAGGAAGTATCTTCTGTAGAGAATCTGACTGTCAGGCTCTCCGAGTTTTTTAATCTCTTCAAGAATGATACGATTCTCCTCGCTCCTTATAGCTTGCTGTTCAGGTCCTTCAGAGGTATCCGTTACAGTTTCTTCTATTTCTTCAATTTCCTCGTGTCCGGATAATCTCCTGAATCTGTCCATCGACCTTCTTGCAGCAATAGTCGCAAGATAAGCCTTTATACTTCCACGGTTTAAATCCACCTTATCTATTCCGTAATAGAACTCTGTAAAAACATCAGCAACGCATTCCTCAACGTCCTGATCCTGTCCGCTTAGCCTCTCACGTACTATATGGTATATAAGCCCTGTATACTGATCCATAAGAGCTTTAAGCCCTTTATTGGCATCAGCCTGTATCAGATTCAGCAGTTCCCGATCCTCCAGAACTACTTTTCTCATATGATCAATCTCTCTTTAAAGTGCACTTACATAAATATATTCGAAGGCATTATATAAAATGTGACAAAAAGATTCAAAAAAATTACTGCACCACAGTCCCCCAACCATGGTGCAGTAAAACCTTCACTAATGTTATATAGTTCCTTAATATGTCCTTTTAAAGCTCCTGACGTCCTCTTCAAAGCCTTCCAGAGTCTTTCTGTACTCATCCATAAGCTCAGGCTTCAAAGCGCCGTCCATGCTCCTCAGATCAAGCAGCTGACGGAGCTTTTTTATATTCTCCACAGCATTATCCTTATAGTTGTTGCTCAGATCTACTTTGATCTGGCTGATTATCTCATCCAGCTCTCTGTCTCTCTTCTTACCAAATCCAAACATTTCGATCACCCCACAAAGCCCTTCTTAAAAAATGTTGTCAAAAATTATTCGCCCTCTTGCGAGATAACAATCTTACCGTCCACAAGCTCAATCTTAACACGGCTGGTATCGATTCCTGCCTGCTCCCTGAGCTCAGGTGACAGTCTGAGTCGTCCGGCTCTATCAAGAACCACATACTCCTCGTGAGTATCATCCACATGTGGCTCATCTGATTCTTCCCCTTCAGCAAAGCCCGCACGTGCCAGTTCCTCAACACTTCTGTCAGCCATCTCATCAATTCTCTTCTTGTAAGATTCCTTTATGACTCTCTCGCTGCTTATCTTGCCATCAGCGATCATAACAACTCGGTCAACCTTGTTGGCAAGACTTATATCATGCGTAACTATGATAACTGTTACGCCCTTTTCACGGTTCAGCTTACGGAACAGATCCTGGATCATATTCGATGTCTTGGAATCAACCGCTCCTGTAGGCTCATCCGCAAGAAGAAGGTCCGGATCATTCATGAGTGAAAGAGCGATGGCAACTCTCTGCTGCTCACCACCGGAAAGCATCTTCGGATAGGAATTGGCTCTATGCTCCATTCCTACCTGTCTCAGCATATCCATAGCCTTCTCATGTTTTTCCTTCTTAGTCATTTTAGCAAACATCAGCGGCATCTCAACGTTCTGAACTGCAGTAAGATACGGAAGCAGATTCTCTGCACTCTTCTGCCATACAAAGCCGACCTTCTTTTCTCTATAGTCCATCATTTCACGTTCAGTAAGATCTGCAAGGCTTGTTCCGTCAAATGTAATCTTACCCGCACTCTGTCTCTCAAGACCACCGATTATGTTAAGGAGTGTAGACTTACCACTTCCTGACTTACCGATTATGGCAAGCAGTTCTCCCTTCTTAATCGTAAGATCCAGACCCTGAAGAGCCATTACTTCAAGATCCTCTGTCTTATAAATCTTAACGAGACTTTCACAGTCGATCAGCACATCACTGCCTTCTTCACGGCCCTCTGCATCAGTCTCTGCCGGTGCTTCTGCTGCCCCGGCTTCTACTGCTGCTTCTGCCGTTGCAAAAGCCGCTTCGCCGCTTTCTTCGTCTATTACCTTTACCTCTTCTTCAATCATAATAAGTCCTCTTATGCGATCTGTCCATCTTCTATCTCGAAAACTACATCACCAAGCTCCATAAGTCCCGGGTCATGTGTTGTCATTACAACTGTAATGTTCTCTGTCTCTGCCAGATTCTTAAACAGCTGTGTAACCGTGAGACCTGCCTGAGTATCCAGCGCTCCTGTAGGCTCATCGGCAAATATTATCTCCGGTCTGTGCGCCATTGCTCTTGCGATAGCTACTCTCTGCTGCTCACCACCGGACAGCTGTGCCGGCATATGCTTCATTCTTTCCTCAAGACCTACAGAAGCAAGAGACTCAACTATTCTCTCTCTTCTGCTGCCCTTATAACCGGCAGTTCTAAGTCCAAAATCAACATTTTCATAAGCCGTCATGATCGGCACAAGTGCTACCGACTGGAATACAAAGCCCATATGGTTTCTTCTGAGCCTGTCTCTCGCATTATCAGAGAGTCTGGAATATACATTCTCTTCTTCCTCTCCATCGGCTGACATAGTCTTCAGCACAACCTCTCCTTCAGACGCTGTATCAAGCGCACTTAAGATATTGAGGAGTGTCGTCTTTCCGGAACCGGAACGTCCTTTGATGATAATAAGCTTTCCTTTAGGAATCTCTATATTAATATTATTCAGAACCGTGATCTCGTCCCCGGAACCAACCGGGAACCTTCTCACGAGTCCACTTGTACGCAGTATTGTTTCACTCATACTTTAATCTTCTCCAAGTTTAAGTGCTTCTGTAATCTTAAGCTTCTTAATAATGCCTCTGATGATCACAAAGCATACTATAATTGCTACACCTACGATAATACCAAGTCTTGCCATATCCATTCCTGAGATATATGTCAGGAGCTTAATCGGATGTTTCTCCGGAAGGTATACTACTGCGAATACCTTCGAGAACAGCAGTGTCGCCAGCGTTCCCGCTCCAACACCTGCAAGAACCGGGCTGAGTGACATAAACATCTGCTCCAGAGAGAGCATTCGGTTAATCTCACCCATGGTAATACCCATAGCTCGGTAAATACCAAAGAGCAGTTCTCTGTCTCTGATAGATGTTATCCAGTGTATCAGATAACCGATAACACAAAGAATAAGAGCTACCAGGAAGTCCAGTGTAAAAAGTCCGTTTGTTATCTTTATAAGTGATGTAGACTGCATCTCAGCTACTTCATTCTTTGTACTGGTAATACTTCTGAATGATCTTTTAGTATTAGCCGTTTTCGCAAGAAGAGCTTCTTCAATCTCTTCCGCAGTATGATCTGTTTTGATCCATACCTGATATGGTCTCTTATCAAATGCAGTGGTTACCGTTGATATATTGGCTACTATAAGGAATCTCTCCTGCTCCACCAGCTTATTGGCATCGTTATATGAATACTTAAATGCCTGATAGCCAGGGAAGGCTGTCATAATGCCTGTAATGATTCCTGTTGTATTACCGTATTCTATCTCCGGCTCAACCGGTGAGAATCTCGCATAGTCAAGTCTGTCTCCAATGTGAAGATCATACTTCTTAGCCAGATTATCAGATATGATTATACCCTTTGAATTCTGAGAGAGATCATTCAGATAATTAAACCAATGCTTCTCATTAAGTCCATCCTGAAGTTCTCCGGTAATACCGAGTTCCTTGGTGTTTACACCTATAACAACACCAACTTCAGATTCCTTATTGTTAAGATAGATCTTGGCATTATTATCTATCATTACTCTGGCTACAGAGTCTGCCAGTCCCTCATTAACAAGTTCATTATATATACCGAAGTCCGGCTCATAAGCCTTCCATTTCTTTGGTGTTTCTCTTGTAAGGGTTCTTATCTCCCATCTTTCATCAACGACAACATCTGCACCGATATTGTAATTGATTCTGGCTTCCTGGTTTGCATTTATGGTACGTGCCATATTTGCATCAAAGATACTCATGGCAATGGTAAGAACCAGGAATACTGATATTGTACCCGAACCTCTTCTGGTTCGTATGATCTGCATAAATGATGCGTATACCGCCGGGCTGAACTTGTTTTTACCAATCTTGAAGATAAGTCTTACAAGATATGAAACAAGTCTCAGAATAAGCAGTCCGCAGGAAATAAGGAAAAGTGTTGAATCAAGGAATATCATCGGATCTATTCCATCACCTGCAAGAACAGACATTCTGATAACGTCCTGCTGCTTAAGATATCCATAAAGAAGATATATGGATATTCCAAGAAGGATAACATCTATAAAATATCTCTCCCAAAGCGGTGTTCCGCTGAGATGTCTCTTACTCTTGTTTTCTACAACCGTATTCTTTGATCTCGGAACAACCGGAAGCAGCATAATGATCGCACATACGAAAGCTGCCGCAACGGATACAAGCAGCATCTCAGGATTCATGTTATATCCCCTGGCTATAGATCCCTCAAATGTAAGGAATCCGTTAACTGATGCTGTGATCTTTCCTATCAGGTAACCCAGGAAGATTCCCGGAAGGAAAGCTGCCGCCGCTATAATGAGTGACTGCACAGTATATATAAGGATTATCTTTCCTCTCGTTACACCTCTTGAATGAAGCATGGCGATCTCGCCCTGCTCAGAATCGATGATTCTTACTGCTATCATTCCGATAAAGATGACAACCAGCATAAGAAGCGGTACTGCTATGGCATAAAGAACAGCTTTTACAGAAACGCTCTTTCTGAGTGCTGTCTGGAGCAGTCCGGATACAGATTCTGAAAGATCAGGATCTCTCTGTTTAAACTGATTCAGATAACTTTCAATCTGCTCAGCATTATCAAGATTGATCTTTCTGTAATCATACATTTTATATATATCGTAATAGATATATTTACTGTTATTTAATTCACTCATCTTGTTGATGGTATCCGGCTGAACAAATATGATAAGACCCATCCTGTTGGCATCCTTCTGCCAGAAGTAATCATCATATTTACCTTCTTCAACGATACCTATAACGTGATATACAACAGTATCATCATTATCTCCCAGCTCTTTCATGGTAATCTCTTCACCGATTACCAGATTACATGACTCAACCGTATAACGGCTTACAAGGCAAGGAAAATGGTTCTCAGGTAATTCAGGAGCCTGATCAAAGCCAACACCGGCAATGATATTAAAATGCTCGCCTGTCATATCGGTTCCGTCATCGATACAGCCTATATCGAAATAACCATCACGTGGTCTATACTTAAAGGAACCCATCTTACCTTTGAGATAAATGATCTTCTCTGTATTAAGAACAGGCAGCTGAAGATATTTATGACTTGTCAACCTTGCCTTCTCGGTGGACGCCGATCCGAAATAACACTTTAGTGTCATAATAATCAGTAAATTCACTCTGTATAAGTCTGTCAATGGAACCTCTTCTAAGAAGCATGATTACACTGCAGACAGCTATCATCGATATGACTCCGACAATAAGCGCTATATACAGCCTGTATTTATTTCTAATTTTTGTAAAAATAAATCTTAGCACGTTTTAGTTCCCCTCAATCGCTATCTTGTCGCCTTCGGATAATCCTGAAAGCACCAGTTTGTTCTCTGAAATAACTGTTGTTTTGTACAGTATTACATACTGCTTAACAAGCCCCTGGTCAGTTATCTTCCAAACATAGTACCTGTCTTCCTTACCGGCTGCAGCATTTGCCTGATCCTTCTCGTTATAGAGACCCTTTACAGGTACAACAGTTGCACCGTGAATCTCACTTCCTCTAAACTGAACATTAAGCTTTACATCATCTGCTTCTGCCGGACTATCCGGAATCATATCATAAACCTCTTCATCATCCATCTGTACGAAAAACTGAGATGCTCCTCCTTCTGCATAAGCCTTTGACGTCGTCAGATGCTCTGAACCGTTTCTGCTGAAAAGGTATAATCCACTCGTAGTTTCACAGTTACCGTTCTCACCAACACATTTTCCGTAGTAAACCTTTCCATTGATGGATATCTCAACCGTCTGACCGATCTTAGCAACTCCGCCTTCCGGCTTAGATGGATCCGTCTCCTTCTTCATGACAATCTTTAAAAGCTTCTTTCCTTCTGTCATGACTGTAAACAGGTATTGACCATTACTTACTGATGTATTGGTGGATATATTAACCTTTCCGGATTTTCCGGATCTTCTTCCTGTATAAACTACATCAACACCGGATCCTGCTTTCTGATATTCACTCAGTTCCTCATTGATCTTGTTCTTTCGATCCTCGTAACTCTTTGCCTGTACTGATCTGTTGGCAGCGATTATCTCAAGGTCTGCCTCTGCAATCTCTTTAACAAACATGCTGTCTCTTACAGCATCTGTGTATTGTTTCTTCTCGAGTTCATACTGAGCAAGAGCTGCCATGTACTGAGCATTCTCTGTGAGATCCGGTTCCTTTGGTTCTTCCGGTTCCAGCTGTTTCTGTGCATCACTTACTGTTGCCATCTCACCTTCAAGAGCTGATGGATTAACATCAATCGGCACATGATCATCCTCTATCTTCTCTGAACTCTTCTGTCCATCCACTGCCGGAAGGACTGTTCCTATTGCACCCGGCTCAGGCGGATTAGCAGGATCACCCGGATTAGTATTTCTGCCCTTATTCATAAAATCCTCCGGGTTTGGAGGAAGTGGTTCTTCCGGAAGCTCAATCTCTGCATCAATTGCTTCGCGATCAGCCTTCTCCCTCTCATCCAGTGCCTTAACAGTGTCATTGTAACTGGTGTTAAGATCTGCCAGCTGATTCTTCAGATCAGCAATCTCACCGGTCTGAGGATCAGTTCCTATTCTTATAAGTTCCTGGCCTTCTCCAACATCAGAGCCTGAACTTACAAATGCAAGATTCTTTATAGTACCCTTACATTCAGATATATATATATCTGCATCTGTAAACATTTTCTTTGCTGTATCAGATTCGAATATTTCTTCGTAATCACCAAGTGTTATCTCATGCTCTGTATAATTTACAGGAAGCGGAGACATGTTTTCATAGAATACAAGATCGCCTTCTTTAAGTCCTGACTTAACTTCATAATTCAGACTGTCTGTAGCTCCGATCTCTATATCCCTTCTCTCTCGCTGTCCTTCATCATTCTTAATATATACATAATTAACTTCATTATCCTGATAGATAGAATCCTTACCAACCATCAGAACATCTGAATGGCTGAATCTTTTAAAGTAAAGCGGAACCATAGATCCCATCTCTGCTTTGATTCCACCAAGGTTGAATCGTATCGGTGGGTATGTTGCAAGTGTATCTGCATATCCGAGTTCCTTCGGATCATATTCATATTCTGTTATTTCGAACTTTTGACCGTTCTGAATAGTATACTTCTCTTCATAGTTCTTGAATAAATACTTGTTGTATGGAACTGTCGGCACTTCTATATGCAGATCATCATAATCAGCGACAACAGCTATATTCTCACTTCCTTCAACCTGATTTGTATCTGACAGATCCTTTACAAAAGAAATATATCCGCTGTGAGGAGCCGTAAATACCAGCTTACTCTTGTCATCACTAACATCGGTTATCTGTTTGTTAAGCTGTCTCATCTGAGCATCCAGTGTTGCGAGACTATATCTTCTGTTCTCTCTCTCGACCAGAATAGCCTTTTCATATTCAGCTGCTTCCTCATCATAACCGACAGCTTCACAGGCCTGCTTCTTATAACTCAGTATTTCTTCATTCTTTATGGAGATCTTTTCTGTTGTGGATCTTTGAAGTCTGAGAAGATTAAGCGAATTATTTAAATCCGTCAACTGTCTGTCATAGCTCTTTGTATTTCCTGTAGCGATAACATCACCTTCATTGACATAATCGCCGGCGCATACATTAATACTTGCTATTTCAAATGTCTTCTCTGTATAGACCGGATATTTTTCCGGAACTATAATTCCATTAAGAATATAGATATCACCTATACTTCCTCTGACAACCGGGCGATAAACCTCGGTTGCTGCCAGTGGTTCCAAAAGCTCAGGAACCTGTTCCGCTTCCTTTCCGCATCCTGAAAATGATGTCACGAAGAGGCAGGCTGCAAGTATTGCTGCAAGTCTGCGTTTTTTTCTGTTTTTAGAAAACCTGAACAATTTCACCGCCTTCAAGCCCCTCCTTAATAATAATATCGTTTTCAACCGATTCACCGATCTTAACCTCTACAACACTGAAGAGGCCCTGATCTCCTAAAATATATACATAGTGGGTATCATCTTTTTCTACCACCGCATACTTATTTACATATACAACATCCTTAAGCTCCGGAAGTTCAAACTTGAGATAAAGTGTTTTATCAAGGATCTGTCCTTCCACAGCATTTGGTTTAAAGTAAACCTTTCCGCTCATGGCTCCTTCAGGTGGTTCAGCAACCTCTACCTC
The DNA here is from genome assembly GCA_900316715.1 of uncultured Eubacteriales bacterium. Taxonomy (GTDB): domain Bacteria; phylum Bacillota; class Clostridia; order Lachnospirales; family Lachnospiraceae; genus Eubacterium_Q. The sequence continues at coordinate 16,727 of ONEC01000038.1, read as the reverse complement.
ACAGGTACTGGTTCCTGTTTCAGCTGTAAATTTCTGACCGACCTGAAAATCATATATATCCGATTCATCTACTATATAGTAACCGCTGTCAGATACTACATTTATCAGATCCTTATCCGGAACCACATAACCATTTGTTACTATCGAATTGATAAAACTTACGGTTCCGCTGTCTGTAGCAACAAGATTCATCTTGTCATAAGAGCTCTGAATATCTGATATATGAAGCCTGCATGCATTTATATCTCTGTTAAGCTTTGCAATATCTTCTGAATAATCCGATTCAGGGTCGATATTGCGAAGTCTCTGATAATGCTCTATTTCCAGATTAGCTTCTGTTATCTTCTCCTCGTTAGTTTCTATCTCTTTATCAAGAACCTCTGAGTGAAATGAAACCAGCACATCTCCCGGATTAACACGCTGTCCGACCTTGACATGTACTTCATCAACTTCCAGCTTATAATTCTGAACCAGTTCATTATACTGAGCCTGTGAATATCTGTAGGCCTTCTTGTCATAATCAAGAAGCTCCAGACGTGAATCATAAACCGGCTTTATGGTTCCTCTCTGAACCTCAATAGTTTCAGCCTCCGCAATGTTGTATTCCGGTTCAATTGCATCAACCAGCGGATCTTCTTTTGCACCCCCACAGCCCGAAAGAGAGCCTATCATAAGGGCTGCTGCACACATAATATTAAGTTTCTTAATTGTATTCTTTTTCATATTCAATAGCCCCTGCTATCCCAAGTATTTTATCCTCTCGTAGTATGCCATCAAATTGCATCAAAATTGTATCAAAATGCATCATTTCTTAAAAATATCTGAAGAAATATTAAGCAAGATACAATTGAGATGCATTTACGTTTTATGATACAATCATAAGAGTGCAAAAAGCTTTATTTTTCTATGTGGAGGCGTAACTATGCTTAAAGTACTCGTAGTTGAAGATGAACGACCAATATCCAATCTGATATGCCTGAATCTTAAGAAAGCCGGTTATGACTGTACCGCCCTTTATGACGGCAAATCAGCAGCTGATATATTGGTAGACCATACATTTGATCTGATTCTCCTGGACATCATGCTTCCGGAGATTAACGGATATGAGCTTATGGAATACATCCGTCCTATGGGAATCCCGGTTATATTTATTACAGCAAAAGCATCACTGGATGACAGAATGCGCGGACTCACATCAGGTGCAGAGGATTATCTTATAAAACCATTTGAGATTGTTGAGCTTCTGGCGCGAATCAATATCGTTATGCGCCGATATAACAAAGCTGATTCCAAACTGCATTATAAGAACATAGAAGCTGATATCGATAACAGAACTGTTACCCTGGACGGACAGCCTGTGGTACTGACACCAAAGGAGTTCGATCTTCTTGTAATGTTTATCAGAAATATAAACATTACCCTTTACCGCGACAGACTCTATGAAAGCATCTGGGAGACAGACTGGATGGGTGACACAAGAACTCTGGATCTTCATGTTCAGAGACTTCGCCGTAAGCTTGGACTTAAAGAGAATCTGAAATCTGTATATAACACAGGCTACAGACTCATTGGTTGAAATGCATCGCAATAACATACACATTGGAACTAAATTATGAAATTCAGATACAAGGTTATAATCATCAATATTATTCTTCTCTCGCTCACTCTGGGAATAGTGGGCTATCTTCTTATGGAGAGAAGCTATAACCTTGCTATCAATTCCGAGATAAAGTCTGCTGTTACCGAAAACAATCTGGTACAGTCTTCCATCGAGTATTCACTTCTCGATGTCATAAACCGTAAGCAGGCCATCAACACCATGCTGCCTTCAATATGCGATCAGGTATATAGCGGAATGGTTTCCGGTGAGGAAGCTCTTCTTATCCGTTACGCTGATAAATATATCTATGTAAGTGAGGGAGCATTTGCCGGCAGCCGCACTGTCGCTGATCCGGAGGCTGCCATTCCTGAAGATCTCTTCAAATTCTCAGATGAAACAAGGAAGAATTATCTGATCAAAGAGGAAGATGACCGCATTTACCTGTATGTCACTTCCTTCAGTTCTATAAGTGAAAAAAATCTCAATATCATTACCAGAAGAGATATTACCGAACTTAAATCCCTTCTCGACAGAAGTATTACAGACTACAGAAGAATCACTGTCATTATCATCTCTGCTGCAGCTCTTCTGCTCTATATATTCAGCCGCCTTCTTACAAGGCCTCTTGAGAAACTGAGCGATACCACAGACTCCTTTGCAGAAGGTGATTACTCCGTAAGATCAAATATCAAAACAGGAGATGAAGTCGGACATCTGTCTAACAGATTTAATTCCATGGCTGATTCCGTTGAATCCCGTGTGGAAGAACTGAATGATATGATCCACAGAAGAGAACAGTTCGTTGCCGACTTTACTCACGAGATAAAAACACCTATGACAAGTATCATCGGATATGCGGATACTCTGAGATCTGTTGATCTTTCAAGAGAAGAACAGCAGGATGCACTTAACTACATCTTCTCAGAAGGCAAGCGTCTTGAGGCAATGTCCATGAAGCTTTTCGATCTGCTTTACCTCAAGGATCATCCAATAGATATAAGGCAGATTACATCAAATGTACTTGCCAACAGTATCATAACAAGTATCACTCCTCTTATGGAGAAGTCAGGCATAAAGCTTATAACCGATTTTGATTCTGCAATCCTTATGGGAGACCCTGAGCTCCTGAAGACTGTATTTATCAACCTGCTGGACAATGCGCGTAAGGCATCCAAATCAGGGGATACGATTGAGTTTACCGGTAAAGCAGTTGACGGCATGTATGAGTTCACTGTACAGGATCATGGTATCGGAATCTCAGAAGAAAATCAGAAGAAGATCTTTGATGAATTCTTTATGGTAGATAAATCAAGAACAAGAGCTGCCGGCGGTGCCGGTCTGGGAATGTCTCTTGTATCCATAATCTTAAAGCGTCATGATGCTGACCTTGACCTCTCAAGTAAACCAGGTGAAGGTACCAGGATCACAGTAAAGCTTAAAATCGAGGAATAACAATGAAAGCTTCAGGTAAAAGAAAAATATCAGTTAAGAGCATTATCATATCCATCCTGCTTCTGGCCATTACAGGTTCCATGATTGCAGGTGCTCTTATTGTGCCCGGACGTATACTGAACTCCCAGGCATATGCCAGAGAAGGAATAGTCACTCCGGTGCCTACCGATTACTATTCCGGTCCGTCTGAAGCCATAGTAAAAAATGCCTCCCGTCAGCTTACGGAAGGCCAGTGTCTGTCTCTTATATATGGAACCTGGGACAGTATCGTTTCTCCTGCCCAGCCAAGCGAATGTAATTTTTCAGAATATGAGATAGCAACAACCTATGACTATAATATCAACTCATATTATCAGAAGTGGTATTCCTGGTCTGCTACTCCATATAAGGCCGTTGATACCACATTCAAAACTTATGCCGCCATATTCTGGAGGGTAACCTTCACAAAATACGACGGCACAGATGAGAAAAAGTTTTATATCACAGAGGGTGGAACACATCTCGACCCTGCTGCTATTGACTATGATTTTGACCAGCAGTAAATTAGTATTCAGGCTTTTCAGCACTGATAAAGCTGCCATCAATTGCATTTATATATACGAATATCTTCTTTTCTCCTCCATTTACATATCCCACAAAGTTCCAGGCCGGAACATAAGTCATCTCTCCTGAACCATCAGGTGATGAAATAACCACATATGTAAGATATGCATCATTAAAGGATATGCTTTCTGAACTAAAGTCAGTTATCATAACATTCTCCTGAACACCTTCTTTGAAAGACTCTATAACATTATTGAATGCGAGGAGTTCACTGTCAGGAGATAACTCTTCTTCAAAATCCCATACCCAGGTATAGCTAAAGCTGACAACACCTTCATCAGTAATATTTATGAAGCCGTAATTTGCCTCCGGCGCATATTCTGTTGCATCACTTCCTGCATAAGGCTCAAGGCCGGCTATCTTAGGCATTATTCCAATCTCATACCCATCCCTTACTGCTGTATTAAAGTTTACTTTAGGAAATGTATTGTCTTCAGAAAAAACAAGTTCAGACTTGTGAAACTCCTGTTCGATATTTGACTTTTCATAATCAATATCATTATAAACTTCATTGTTTCCATAGAGATCAATTGTCCCGGACGGCATGGTGATTCCCAGTGTACTGCTTAGGAAATATTCTGCCTCTTCTTTAAGTGTATCGTCACTCTTCCCACATCTGTTTGGTCTGTCTTTCATATTTTCAGCAATGTCATATTCCATGGCATTTTCAGATGTAAGATATTCTTCTTCACCATTCTCATCTACTCCAAGGTAAGAGTGCTCATTTGGAACATAATATCCATCCTTCGTCCAGTAGCCATCAGTAGCATCAAACTTGGAAGGATAATAGGTATTCATATACTTAAGTGCAGGTTCTCCTATAAACTCTCCTGGATTGTCAGGATAAAAAACTATAGACACTCCATCCTGACTCTCAAAAGTTGAGAGGACGTAATCTAAACCATGATACTTGCCTTTATATGTATGGCCTTCTCCACCTATATTTTCTCCCTCCTCAATAGGTTCTATTCTATAAACAAGATTATCTCCTTCATATACCTCAATAGGCTTTCCATTAAGCAGGCCCTCTACCTCCTCATCAGAGAATTCCTTAAGTTCTTCACGAAGCGCTTCTTCCTCACTAAGTTCTCTGCTTCCATCCTGAAAAACAGCTTTGATAATACTAGCCACGTCCAATCGGTCCGGAGTCATTTTATAGACTTTATATGTTGGTAATGCGCCAAACTCCGGAAGCGGAGAATTAACGTGTATGCTTACCATTTTTCCGCTCACTTCAAAACTGTCATTACACTCAATCTTATCAACTCCCAGTCTTTTTGCCGCATCTGACTTTTCTTCACCGGATTCAGTCGTTACTGCTATGGTACCTTCTTTAGAAAGTGACTCGCTCCCCTCCTCAGTTACTCCTTCCTGAAGATTCCCGTATTCTTCAATTGTCCCTGTTTCTCCTTTGCCTCCACAACCGGCCATGGATAATGCCATAGCTGCCGCCAGCATTACACATTTCACTTTTTTCATCACTATTTTTCCTTCAATCCCTATATTTTCTAAATTTAATACACCTTAGGTTCCTCTGCACTTACAAAGCTTCCGTCCAGTGCATTTATATATACTATGATCTTTGGTGTTCCATTGTTATATCCTACAAAAGACCAGGCCGGAACATAAGATTTTTCTCCTGAGTCATCCGGCGAAGAAACTACTACATAGGTAAGATATATATCGTTGAAATAAAGATCCGATAATCCATAATCACCGAGCAGTACATTTTCTTTTAGGCCTTCCTTGAAGCATTCTATTATGTTACTGAATTTCATCAGTTCACAGTCACTGGACAGTTCTTCCTCAAAGTAATATCTCCAGTAATAAAAAAATCCTATTACACCTTCTTCCGTAATATCTACATGCCCGGAATTGGATTCAACCTGCCCGTCTATCGTTCTTCCCAGATATGGTTCTATACCTGCAATATACGGCTGAATAGCTACCTCATATCCATTTCTTACTGACGAAGCATAATTGATAAGAGGATAATTATTTGTAGAACTAAACACAAGTTCAGCCTTGTTATTCTCTTTCTCTAATTTAGATTTTTCATAATCTATATTAGAGTCAAAATAAATATCTCCATAAACATTTATTGTACCTGAAGGCATATAAACCCCCAGCATCTCGTTCAGGAAATGCTCTGTTTCTGTCAGAAGTTCATCATCAGATTTAGTACATCTGTTGGGCCTGTCTTTCATATTCTCAGCGATATCATAATCTTTTACATTTTCAGATGTTACTATGATTGGATCTCCATTCTCATCAAATCCGATATTACCATTCGCATTTGAAATATACATTCCATCTTTAGTCCATACACCATCTACAAGATTAAAAAACGATGGACAATATACGTTCATATATTTAAGATCTCCCTCTCCGATAATCTCTCCGGGATTATCCGGTTCCAGTATCACATCAATGGAACTCTCCCATTCGGATATAGTGAGGGTATAATCTGATCCCATATATTTTCCTGTATACATATGAGAAAAGCCCAAATCTGAATCATCATAAGAAGTTTCATAATCTTCTCCTTCAATATCCTGAAGCTGTCTGTCCCGTATCTCTTCATCGGTGAGAACTCTTCCCGTATCACCAAATATATTCTTTACTATCTTTTCCTCGTCAATACGCGCCTCATTCATGTCATAAATCCTATAACTTGGAAGTCTCCCAACCTCCGGAAGCGACTTATCCAGCCGAATATTTACCGGCATTCCGTTCACATCAAAGCTGTCATTACACTGAAGCTTATCAACTCCCAGCTTCTTAGCAAGAGCCGTCCTAAGTTCATCTGGATCACCTGATACAACTCCGGAACCCTGCCGGGATGATTCCTCCCCTTCCTGAAGGCCTCCATATTCCTCAATGGTCGCCTTCTCTCCCTTACTGCCACATCCGGCCATGGACAGTGCCATAGCCGCTGCCAGCATAAAATACTTCATTCTCCTCATCACTATTCCCCTATAAAACCCTATGTTAAACTTCCTAATAACTTACCTCTCTTTCTTCTATTACGCTTCCGTCAATGGCATTAAGTGTAATCTCATATACCGGATTACCATAGACGCTTCCATCAAATGATAATGCCGGAACAAGGGTTATTTCATCCGGATCATCCGGTGATTCAACCTCCTTATAATTTATTGACATATAATCAAACTGTATATTTGGCATTGTCATATTTGCAAGTACCTCGCTGTCTATCAGTGCCTTTTCCATGCATTGCATAATATTTTCAAAGCTCATAAGCACAGACTCATCGGATAAGCGTTCTTTAACAAGATATCTCCACCTGAATTTAAATCCGACAATTCCACTATCTGTGATATTTACATATCCAAATTCATTTCTGAAATCCGTATAACTCATCGGTACTATTAATCCATTGATAAAAGTTAAAACACTGACTTTATATCCATCTCTTACGGATGAGGTATAATCTATATCCGGAAAACTATTACGCTCTGAAAATACAAGTTCAACTCTATCAGCTTTTTTTACTTCTTCTGTATTTCCATCATCTTCTTCTGCTTCCGCATCACTTAGCTCTATATTCGTATAAAGCTCATAAAATCTGTTGCTGCAACGAGATGACATCGCATATTCACTGATATTTATCCCCAATGTTCCTTCAAAAAAGTCTTTAGCGTGATTTACCAGCTGTTCATCAGTAAAAGTGCATCTATTAGGGCTATCCTTCATATTGGTTTTTATATCAAACTCCGGACCTGTTTCCTTATCCATATGAAGAATCTCTCCATCTTCCTGCATATATCCATGGTGTTCCGGAAATACAATCTGCGCTCCTGGCGAGTATACATCAGGAATCTCAAAGTAAGCAGGGTCGTATTGAGTCACATAAGATAGTCTTCCCTCACCTATAATATCTCCGGCATTCTTAGGAAACATCTCAAGTCCTGCAATACCTGATTCTGATTCATAGGTGACCAGAAGATAATATTCATTTTCATTATATTTGCCCTCGTAGGCAAACCAGGTATCCTCTTTGGCATCCTTCTCATCCCAATAATCTTCTTCAGAAAACTCAAATTCTGTCCCTAGTTCCACATCCCAGTCTCTTAAGTTATCCGGATTTCTTGGTTTGTATGAAAGCTGTCTTGCCGTATCTCCAAAGAGCTTCTTTGCATAGCCTTCAGCATCAAGATTCTGAGGAGTTGTTCTTTCCGCTTTAATTATCGGAACATCCATATGGCACTCCCCATGCTCTTTTATATCTCTCATTACTTTGGTTGTTCCGGCCTGAAATTCGTCTTTACATTCTCCGAGTATTATGCCCTGACTATCTGTCTCATATTCACCTAATATCTCTTCTAATTCATCTTTCTCAGCATCTTCTCCTGAAGCCACACTTCCTCCTGCAGTTGATCCATAATCTTCAACCGTTTCAGTCTGCTTTCCACATCCTGCCACTGAAAGTGCCATCATCGCAACAAGTACAATTCCTGTAATTTGCTTAAAGCGTCTCATGTTAATATATCCTCCAATTAATACTTATCCTTCACTAAATTACTCTTCCCCTTCGGAAATCACGGTTCCGTCTATAGCATTCAGCGTTATACTATAGCTTGTTCTCATGTTATCCCATCCGGAAATTGTAACCGCAGGAACAAACGTAACCTCATGCGGATCATCAGGTGATTCAACCGCCGCGAAGGAAAGTACCATATCGTTTTCAAAATTCATCTTGTTAGTTGAAAGATCATTAAATGTCTGGCTGTTCTGCAGAGCCTCCTTCATACATTCCATCAGCGTATTAAATTCCAGAAGAGTTGTACTTTCGGATAATCTCTCCTTAATGTTATATTTCCACTTATACGAAAAGCCCACAATACCTTCTTCTGCAATATTGAGATATCCCATTTCAGCACTTGAATCCAGATTCCTCGGATCAACAAATCCACCAAGATCCGCGGATATTCCAACAGAGTATCCATCTCTTACAGATGAATCAACATTAATAAACGGAAAATTATTCTCAGGTGAAAAAACAAGTTCTATCTTTTCTGCTTCCGTCTCATCTTCAGGCCAACCATTGTCATAGTTGAAATAATCCATACGAATGACACCGGAATTGTTTTGATATCTTATCGGATACTCACTTATATTTATCCCAAGGGTTCCCTCAAAGAAATCTCTTGTACGATTCTCCAGCTGTGCATCAGACATAGTACATCTGTTTGGAGAATCCATCATTTTAGTAGCTATATCCTCTGCCTCTCCAAAATCTACTCCCTTCAGGACCATCTCACCATTTTCCTGAATATAACCCACATTCTGAAAATAATATATTCCACCCTCTGCGATGCTCGGAGTTTTGAACATCGCCGGGTCATATTTGTTCACGTAAGCCAGATTTGATTCACCTATCACATCTCCCGCATTCTTGGGAAACATCTGGAGGCCTGCTGTTCCTGTTTCTGACTCATAGGTAACAAGAAGATAATAATCATTATCCTGATACTTACCTTCATATGCGTACCATATATCTTCCCGGGATTCTTTCTCCTCCCAGTATTCTTCCTCCGAAAAATGCAGATCGTTACCCGGTTCATTATCAACCCAGGTTCTGTAGTTATCTGTCGGTCTTGGTCTTTCAGTAAGCTGATTCGCCGAATCTCCAAAAAGCTTTTTAGCATATCCTTCAGCATCCAGATTATCAAGCGTAACTTTCTCAGCTCTTATACTAGGGAGAGTCACCATTGATATCCCAAAGTCCGAAATACTTCTGTAGACCTTCTTCGAACCCACTTCGAAATCATCCTTACACTCTCCCGCGTTATCGATCATATCCTGATCTATTTCAACACTGGTGCCTTCCACCATCTCATCTGTGCCTTCTTCGACAGCTGCTACGGTTCCTCCTGAAGAAGATCCATAATCCTCAATAGTTTCAGGATTACTCTTACCACAGCCTCCAAAACTCATCATCATGGCTGCAGCCAGAGCAATTTTTGTTAATTTTTTTGTGCGAAACATAATACATCATCCTCCATTTAGATATCTGTATCATTCGCTATTCCCCTATTTACGCATACTATATAAAACAAATGTATCAAAAAAGCATAATCGATTATTAAGTTTTTATTAAGGCAAAAAAAGGAGCAGTTTCTTCTGAACCGCTCCTCAAAGTACTGTTATTTCTTTTTATTAGGTATCTCTGTTGTGATGCGTTCCATCACTTCACTTACCCTTTCTCTCGACTGAAGGAAGGCTTCAGCAACATTTGGATCGAAATGCGATCCTGCATCCTTCTTTATTATATCCATTGCCTCATCAAAGGAGAATGCTTTCTTGTAGCATCGTTCTGATACAAGTGCATCAAATACATCAGCTACAGCCATGATCCTTGCAGAAAGAGGTATATCTTCTCCCGAGAGGCCTTCCGGATAACCTCTGCCATTCCACTTCTCATGATGGTAAAGTGCTATATTCTTTGCCTCCAGCAGATAACCTGATTCCGGAAGCTTCTCAATGGTCTGATCTATTACCGCCGCTCCCGCAATAGTATGAGTTTTCATTATCTCAAACTCTTCATCCGTAAGTTTTCCAGGCTTATTAAGAATCGTATCTGATATTGATATCTTGCCTATATCATGTAGTGGTGCAGAACGTTCTACATCAAATATAAACTGATCGGTAAGCTGATCCGTATATATATCCATCTCCCGAAGCTTATCCATAATGATTCTTGTATAAGCTGCAGTTTTTCTGACATGATCACCCGTATTCTCATCACGGCTTTCTACCATATCGGCCAGAACCATAATAAGTGCATCCTGCATATATGATATCATCTCTGTCTTGTTCTGCAGGTCATTCATGTAATTAACACTGTTCTCAGTTGTCTTTGAGAAAGCTTGATACATGTTCTCTATCTCATCACCTGTATGGATATTGAGACGTTTGATCTGCGCCACATTATCTTCCAGAGACTCTTCACTATCATATGCAAAAGCGCTGGCGCTAATAGCCATCGTATTAACAGGAAGAACTATATTATATTCCGATACCCAGAGACCCATGGCTATTACCAGAATAAAGAATCCTAAAAACAGTGACAGGAGTTTTACTAAAAAGGCAACTTCATTATTCTTTATAACATCCATAGATATATCTACAGCCGCATAGCACTGACATACACCATTCCTATCATATACAGGCTTATAAGCTGTTATCAGCCATCCATATGTATCATCTGTGATTATTGGATCAATACTCTTACCTGCAAGAAGATCAGGAATTATCTCAGTAAATGATGCATCAAAAGGTACTATAGTTCCCGGCTCTTCTCCCTGAAGCTCGTCCGTATCGAGATCAAATACTACATGACAGCCATCTTCCATAATCTTGTATACATATACATAATTAATATCATGAGAACTGTTTCTGATCTGATAAAGAAGGCTTTCAATCTCTTTATAATCCGAAGCAGCTTCTCCCTTTTCAAGATATTCCTCAACCTTATTTCCATCTATTCGTTCAGCAACCAGACTCGCAACTCCTTCTGCCAGAATTTTATGTTGATCTATTGTGTACTGTTTATATAGAATAACACTTATAACCATTGCTACTATGCCTATAGTTACGCAGGCAGTAATAAGCAGTCCCAATATCTTTGTTCTAAGTGATACTATACGATTATTAGCTCTCTTTGCCGCCTTTATTTCTTCCGAGGACAGTGGTGTCTGCTGCCATCCTTCTATCTTCAGCATCTCCTGTAGTTTCATCGGAAGGAATATAAGAATCAGTTCAAGAATAACAACTGATACCGCCTTATCTATAAAATCATTTACGATAAAGCCAAAAATGGTCTTTACTACAGACATATCAGAAGTGTATTCGCCTCTTACCCAGGTAAGAAGACCTTCGTGAAGTCCTCCAACAAGCGCAATAATAACAGTCATAAGAATCGCACCAAGAGGTTTCTTAACTTTACCTCTCATAGCAAAATGCGAAGCTATAACCGCTACGAGAACATTTATAAATGCATAATAGATTGATGTTGTATCCTGAATGGTCTTAAGAATATTGGTTGTAAGACCGACGATGATGCCCGGAAGGTAACCGCTCATTACAGAGACAATAAGCGTACCCACGGTATCAAGATAGATTGGAAGCTTTAATAGTATAACAATCTCAGAACCGATCATATTAAGAACGATACCGATAAGACATACTGTGAAGATGTGTATCTTTCTTCTCTTTTCAGATTCACTGCCCATTCCCATGCAAGTCCCCCTGATCAAGAAAAACCCCAAACAATTTGTTCAAACCCTATTCAGATTATAACAAAAAACTTTCATAAATAAAACAAGATATTAACGGTGGCTAACCATTAATATCTTGTTATTAGATTTACTCAAATTGCCTGATATCACATTAAGAATCTTCTTCAATTATCGTACTTCCGACCTTTATAAGAGCTCTCTGCAGGCTGTCACGGGATGTCCCCCAATCAGCTGTCTTATTGCGGTAGTCATGCTTATCAATAAACCAGGACATATCTGCGTTGAGTCGGTCCATGTTATCGAAATATACTTTATTAAGCACTGTCAGGAACTCATCATACTGAGCCTGATTAAGCTTTGTTGCTCCTGCCTCATAGAGAATACCATAATGCTTTGTACAAAAGCCCTTACAGTTCTTCACCTTCTCAGCAAAGTCCTTATCCTTCTTCCACATATGGAAGATTGTATCTATATATCTGTCAAAGACCGGCTGTATTCTTCCGCATACAAAGCATGTTGATTCCAGTCTGTTAATATACTCTATCACAGGCGGTGTGTCCGTCTTCTTTGAGAAGAATCCTGCAGCCTTCGGCTTCTCACCAGCAGCCAGAGCCTTCATCTCTCTGATAGTCTTATCTGTATGAGTCTTAAGCATAAGAGCAAGTCCCAGCTTGTTCTTATTCCTGTACATTATCTCCATGTGTCTTGCACAGAAGCCCAGCTTATCTGTAACCTCTCTGTTGTCATCCTCCATGTAACTCGGTCCCATGGTAAACTCTATTGCGCTCTTCTCCAGGTCCTTCCACATAAGGCACAGAGGGCATTCGCAGTCTGTTCCAAATGCATCGTTAACAGGTATTGTATATAACTGTTCAGCCATTTTTTATCCTTTCTCTCTTCGCTGCATCATTAAATGACATAGAACCATGCGTTATCATCTTCCATGGTGCTTACTTCTGTTATCTTACCACCATCGAAGCGGAGCTCCTGATTCTGTACATTTACCTTGGTATTTGCAGGAATACTCTTGGTAAGGAATACGTTACCTCCGATAACAGAATCATGTCCTATTACTGTGTCTCCTCCAAGGATAGATGCTCCTGAATAGATAGTTACATTATCCTCAATGGTCGGATGACGTTTCTTATCAATAAGGCCACGGCCTGCACGGGTTGAAAGCGCACCAAGGGTAACGCCCTGATACAGCTTTACATGCTCTCCTATCTCTGTTGTCTCTCCGACAACTATACCTGTTCCATGATCGATGAAAAAGTACTTTCCGATAGTAGCACCCGGGTTGATGTCTATTCCTGTAATTCCATGAGCATGCTCAGTCATAATACGAGGAATCATCGGAACATTCAGCTGATAGAGTACATGAGCAAATCTCTGAACTGCTATGGCATAAAGTCCCGGATAACATATGATGATGGACTCCTTACTCTCTGCTGCCGGATCACCTTCAAAAAGTGCTTCAATATCCGTATCAAGATACTCTCTGACATTCGGAATCTGATTCATAAAACTGACTGTTATATCTTCAGCCGCATCAGCTATGGTCTCCTGATGTGCATTTGCATATTTCTCATCATATCTCAGAGCCAGTGCTATCTGCTTGTTAAGATTATATGCCACATCTTCTGTAACCGCAGCTATAGTAGTCTTAATGTTGTATATCTTATGATCCCTGTCAACATAGTATCCAGGAAAAACTATTCTAAGGAGCTTTTCAATCAGCGTAACTATAGCTTTGCTGTCAGGCTGACTGAACATGTCCATCTTATCTATAGGACGACCCTTATCATAATCACTTGTTATGGCATCTGCAATTGCCGCAATATTCTCAGATATCTTTTCCATAGTGCCTCCATTTCAAATGCAAACCAAAAGATAGCCTTAATTCTACTATTAAACTTGGGTTCGCACAAGTGAAAAGTGAGTTCCAAAGCTTTGGTTCGCACAAGTGGGCATAATCACATCAGTTATCGCAGTACCTTATTTCTATAATAGTTCCGTCGATCATGCTCATATATACATCCAGTATATTTATAGCACCCTCAACGGCACTCATATGCAGAACCGGAACCATTGTTCCCTGATTTGCATTTTCTCCCGGACAGCGTCTGTATAATATCTCCATATCCTTGATGTAAACCACATCTCTCTTAACGATATCCTCATATATATCCGCAGACAGTTCTTTCTGAAAACACTCCTTTAAATCCTCAAAACCGAGAACAGGTGTATTATCATTCAGTTTTTCGCCCAGGCATTCGTTGATTATGAGATTAAAGCCCATAACCCCATCATCGTTAACATAGAAGCCACCTTGATTATAACTATTCCAGGCCTCCGCGTAGCTGTTGATGCCTCCAAAGCTGTTAAGAATGCTTATATAATAGCCATTCTTCTCTGTCACTTCCAATGCCTTAGGATCATCGGGATTAGTTATATCAAATCTCTTCTCATAAAACTCAAGTTCGTTCTGTTCAGCTCCGGCAGTTTCCTCTCCTATATATCCAACATCGGAAGCGCTCAGCATATCTTTATTGGTATCCATAATAAGCATATCTTTCATAAATGCCTGAACTGTCTCTATTCGTTCTTCTTTAGACATGCGGCATTGATTCTCCATGGCTTTTTTACTGTCATTCTCAGGTTTTTCCATCATAGTCATTCCCTGAAATTCCTGTTTAAGATTTGACACCTCAACATTCTCATATTCCGGATGTCCTATCATACTGCCCGGATTCTTCGGATACATTGAAATGTATGCCGTGCCGGTATCATAGTTATATCCAATAATAAGCTGACAGCTTACATTTCTATATATGCCTTCATAGGTATGGATATAGTATCTGTCTTTTTCTATCCAGCATGGAAGTTCCGGGTTAAAGAAATCCGTTGCTATCTCTCTTTCATTAACAATATTTAGAAACCCTGAAAGACTCTGTATAAGTTTATAAGAGTCCTCTCTTTCCAGTGAAAGCTTTTCCTCCATACGCTTTTCTGCTGTATCGCCAAAAAGATTCTTTACAATCTCTTCTTCGCGGATAGTACTGCTGTTTAATGCCGTATATTCATATACCGGCAGCTTCTTTACATCCACCCTGTTAAAGTCAACATCGATGTCTACCTTTACTGATCTGTCATCTGTAATAAAGTTATCTTTCCATTCAATTTTGCCGCTTCCAAAGAGGTCATGGCCTAAAATCGCAGAATCACTGTCTCCATCCATAGAACTATCATCAACCTGAACTGTTCCCTCTGCCAGAGCAACCGTCACATCATTATTTCCGTAATCAGTTATAAGGTCCAGATCATCACTGCTGCATCCCCCCAACAGCAGCATACTGCATATCGCCCATACAGGCACAAGTTTTCGTGTATAAATCTTCTTTCTTCTCATACTTCACCTTCTTTTATAGTATTCAGCGCTGTATGATAATGTTATACACCACCCTTGTATCCGTCTTGTATCCATATATGCGAAAGTCCCTGAGACATGATGTCGCGCTGCACCCGCGTTGAAAAACGCTCTGCAGCACGCACATGCTCTCAGGGACTTATTGACTCTTATATATCAGCCCAGCGCTTCCACAAGTTCAGGGATCGTCGCCTCGAAGTCAACCCCATACCACGGATTCTCCGGGTTCTCTTCAGTCACCTGAATAGTCCTTGCTGTGTAATCAGCTGCCAGGCGGAATGCTTCCTTCATGCTGAGGCCTCGGGCGATAGCACCAACTGAAACACTTGAGAATACATCACCTGTTCCGTGATAAGAAACATTTACACGATCATTCTGGTAGGTGAAGTACTCTCCTGTTCTTGTATCAAGGCCATATACTCCCGTCTTTCCTTCTGAAAGTGAAACTCCGGTAAGTACTACAACCTTGCTTCCAAGACCCGCAAGCTTCTGAAGAAGATCCTTTACATAGTCCTCATCATAAACTTCCTTATACTCTGTATCTGTCATAAAACAGGCTTCTGTGATGTTTGGAACGATTATGTCAGCAGTACCGCAGAGGCCAGCATTTAACTTAGCATAATTCTCATCAAAAGCAGCATAAAGCTTTCCATTATCTGCCATAACCGGATCGATGAAGATCATTGTATCATCGCCGCCAAATTCTACGAAAATCTTCTTAGCAATCTCAATCTCTTCAGCCGAACCAAGATAACCTGTGTATATAACGTCGAACTTGAGACCTTCCTTCTTCCAGTGATCTGTAATAGGAACAAGCTGATCTGTAAGATCCTTAACTGTAAAATCCTTGAACATTGTATGTGTTGAAAGAACAGCTGTCGGAAGAATAACTGTCTCAACACCCATAGCTGAAATAATAGGAAGCGCAACTGTTATAGAGCACTTTCCGAAACATGAAATATCCTGAATAGTAAGTACTTTCTTCATTGTATGTAAATCTCCTTTGCCATTCTCATAATTACAGTGTATAGTATAAACATATTTGGTATTTTGAAAATAACCAGTTTTTATATTTTTGATATGGTCAGTTTTACAGGAGGAATCATATGCTTACATATTCTTTTACGGGAATCACAGATAATCTATATGAGCATTTATATAAATGCATCCGAAACGATGTCTTATCCGGCTCTCTTCCTGCTGACTATAAACTTCCTTCAAAGAGAAGTTTTGCCAAGAATCTCTCCGTAAGTACGATCACAGTGGAAAATGCATATAACCAGCTGATGTCCGAAGGATTTATATATTCTCTGCCGAGAAAAGGATTCTATGTAAGTGAGATCTTCCCGGGCGAATATCCCGCACCGGAAACAGAAAGTTC
>ONEC01000010.1 GCA_900316715.1 uncultured Eubacteriales bacterium | reverse complement strand
ATATAGAATGCAGGGCTATGAGAGTTGGAGAAGATACAACCCTCTCTAAGATAATTCAGATGGTAAGCGATGCGTCGGCAACTAAGGCGCCTCTGGCAAGGATTGCAGATAAGGTATCGGGAATATTTGTTCCTGTAGTTATAGGAATCGCTGTTATTACATTTATTGGATGGATGATAGCCGGACGGGACACTGCATTTTCTATTGCAAGAGCAATCTCAGTTCTTGTAATCAGCTGTCCGTGTGCGCTGGGACTTGCCACTCCGGTGGCAATAATGGTCGGAAGCGGTGTCGGCGCAAAGAGAGGAATAC
Organism: uncultured Eubacteriales bacterium; assembly: GCA_900316715.1. GTDB lineage: Bacteria > Bacillota > Clostridia > Lachnospirales > Lachnospiraceae > Eubacterium_Q. The sequence continues at coordinate 33,492 of ONEC01000010.1, read as the reverse complement.
TATATAAGACGGCTGAGTCGCTGGAGCAGACCGGAAGGATTAAAACAGTAATTCTCGATAAGACGGGCACTATCACAAAGGGTGAGCCGAAGGTTACAGATGTGATCGCAACAGGTGGTGTGACAGAGAAGGAACTTCTCAGATATGCAGCTTCCCTTGAAAAATATTCGGAACATCCGCTGGCGAAGGCGGTGGTTGAATACTGGAACGAAGGGGAGACTGGAAGAGATATAAATGGCGGACTAATAGAGCTTCAAGGTTTTGAAGCACTGCCGGGAAACGGCCTTAAAGCAGAGTGTGATGCGGGAGTTCTGCAGGGGGGAAGCTTCGCTTATATAAGTGAGGTGGCTAAGATATCTGATGTTCATAAGGCAGAGGTAAATAAGCTCTCAGAAGAGGGTAAAACACCGCTGCTCTTTGCGATGGGTGATAAGCTGCTGGGGATCATAGCTGTAGCAGATATGATCAAGGAAGACAGTGCTGAAGCCATAAGTGAGCTGAAATCCCTGGGGCTTAAGGTCGTTATGCTGACGGGCGATAATAAGAGAACGGCTGAGGCAGTCGGTAAGATCGCCGGAGTAGACGAGGTAATTGCAGGAGTCCTTCCGGATGGAAAGGAGAGTGCAGTCTCTGAACTTATGAAGACCGGCAAGGTTATGATGGTGGGGGATGGCATAAATGATGCACCAGCCCTCACTAAAGCAGATATAGGCGTGGCAATCGGAGCCGGAGCTGATGTGGCTGTGGATGCTGCTGATGTGGTTCTGATGAAGAACAGCCTCATGGATGTAGCCAGAGGTATACGTCTCAGCAGAGCAACCATTAGAAATATACATGAGAATCTGTTCTGGGCATTCATTTATAATGTAATATGCATACCGATGGCTATCGGACTTTATGGTTTTGCTATGAAGCCAATGTTCGGAGCAGCGGCCATGAGCCTGTCCAGCTTCTGTGTATGTATGAATGCACTCAGGCTGAATCTTGTGAAACTGGGTAAGGGCAGTGCCGATGAAGAGAGGGCAGCGGCTGAAAAGTCTGAACCGGCTGAAGATTATGAAGCTGCAGAACATAAGGCTGCAGAAAATGATAAAATTGATGATAAGGAGACAGAAACGATGACAAAGACAATTTATATTACAGGTATGATGTGCGGACATTGTGAGGCAACTGTTAAGAAGGCGCTTGAGGCACTTTCAGGTGTGGATGCAGCTGAAGTTAGCCATGAGGCAGGAACAGCAGTTGTTACTCTAAGTGCTGATATCAGTGATGAGGTGCTGACAAAGGCCGTAACAGACAAGGATTATGAAGTTACAGATATAAAGTAAATTGCTTCAATGTAGAAATGTTAGATAAAAATGTGATAAAATTGGTCGAAATAAACAGTTGAGTTTAAAGCTGAATTATGGTAAAAAAGACGTATGGCTTTTTTTCGGAAGCAGACTGAAATATTAACACATGATAATTACAGAATTTGGAGGGGGAAATGGTAAATAAGGTTTCAGATGCAATACGTTACATCGGTGTAGATGATCTTGAGCTCGATCTTTTTGAGAGTCAGTATATAGTTCCGGAAGGAATGGCATATAATTCATATCTTATCTTAGATGAGAAGACAGCTGTTATGGATACAGTTGATTCCCACAAGACAGAGGAGTTCCTTAAGAACCTTAAGGAAGAACTTAATGGAAGAAGCCTGGATTATATTGTTGTTCAGCATCTTGAGCCGGATCATTCGGGAAGCCTTGCTGCTACAGTTAAGGCATATCCTGATGCAAAGATCGTAAGTAACGCAAAGACATTTGCCATGATTCCTCAGTTTATGGATATAGATCTTCCTGAAGATAAGACTGTTGTTGTGAAGGAGGGAGATACACTTTCTCTTGGATCACACACACTTCAGTTTATCCTTACACCTATGATCCACTGGCCGGAAGTTATGATGACTTATGAGTCAAGTGAGAAGGTATTCTTCTCAGCAGATGCTTTCGGTAAGTTCGGTGCGATCTGTAAGGAAGATGAGAATGAAGAAGGTTGGGCTTGCGAAGCAAGACGTTATTACTTCGGAATCGTTGGAAAGTATGGAATGCCTGTACAGAACCTTCTCAAGAAGGCAGCAAGCCTTGATATAGAGAAGATATGTCCGCTTCACGGACCTGTACTTGATTCAGATTTAGAGTATTACATCAATACTTATAATACATGGAGCAGTTATCAGCCGGAGGATAAGGGAGTATTTATCGCTTATGCTTCTATCCATGGTAACACAGCAGTAGCTGCAAAGCGTCTCGCAGAGATTCTTACAGCTATGGGTGAAAAGGTTGCTATCAGTGATCTTTGCAGAGAGGATATGGCTGAGTGCGTAGAGGATGCATTTAGATATGACAGAATGGTTCTCTGTGCATCAAGTTATGACGGAGGAGTATTCCTTCCTATGCATGATTTCCTTACACACCTCTCTTATAAGACATATCAGAACAGAGCTGTTGCATTTGTAGAGAATGGTTCCTGGGGACCTACAGCTGCAAGAACTATGAAGTCTCTGGTAGAACCTATGAAGAATATTACGATCATTGATCCGGTCGTAACCATTAAGAGCAGCATGAAAGAAGCGGATGTTTCTAAGCTTGAAGAGCTTGCAATGGCAGTGGTTGCTGCAGCCAGATAATGGCGCGGTAAGCGGTGCATTTTAGGGGTTACGAAGAAGGATTTTTGAAAAATATAATGGGGAATACATCAAGGGAGATTTAAAATGGGCGGATTTTTTGCTACAGCACTTAAAGAAGATTGTGTATTTGATCTTTTCTATGGAACAGACTATCATTCACATCTCGGAACGAGACGTGGAGGTCTTGCAGTACACGGAAAGGAGAATGGTTTTGACAGAGCCATTCATAGTATCGAACATTCCCCTTTCAGAACTAAGTTTATGAGTGATGTTCACGAGATGAAGGGTAATCTTGGTATCGGAAGTATATCAGATTACGATCCACAGCCACTTCTCGTTCGTTCACATCACGGAACATATGCGATTGTAACAGTCGGAAAGATTAACAATTCCGATGACCTTGTTGCTGAGATCTTCAAGAACGGCGCATCACATTTCTTTGAAATGACAGACGGCGACATCAACAAGACTGAGCTCACAGCAGCTATCATCAATCAGAAGGACAATATCATTGAGGGTATCAAGTATGCCCAGGAGAGAATAGAAGGATCCATGACTATCCTCATCCTTACACCGGACTGCATCTATCTTGCAAGAGATAAGTACGGAAGAACTCCGATCATCATCGGAAAGAAGGAAGAGGGTTACTGTGCAACCTTCGAGAGCCATGCATACCTTAATCTTGGCTACAGAGATTTCAGAGAAATGGGACCTGGAGAAATCTGTGTTATGACACCGGAAGGCGTTGTGACTCTTGAGAAGCCGGGCGAGAAGATGCGTATCTGTACATTCCTCTGGATCTACTATGGTTATCCTTCATCACATTATGAAGGAGTATCTGTAGAGGAAATGCGTTATCGCTGTGGAGCTAAGATGGCTCAGCGTGACGGTCTTACAAAGCAGGATATCGACGTTGTTGCCGGTGTTCCTGATTCAGGTACAGCACATGCTATCGGTTATGCAAATGAGTGTGAGGTTCCTTTCTCAAGGCCATTCATCAAGTATACACCGACATGGCCACGTTCATTTATGCCAACACATCAGAACAAGAGAAATCTCATCGCTAAGATGAAGCTTATTCCTGTTCATGAACTTATAGATAACAAGAAGCTTCTCATAATCGATGATTCTATCGTAAGAGGTACACAGCTTCGTGAGACTACTGAGTTCCTGTATGAGAGCGGTGCAAAGGAAGTTCATATCAGACCTGCATGTCCACCACTTCTCTTTGGATGTAAGTATATCAACTTCTCACGTTCAAACTCAGAGATGGAACTTATAACACGTCGTGTTATCGCTGAGGAAGAGGGAGAGCAGGTAGAAAGAACTGTTCTTGATGATTATGCAAATCCTGATTCTGATCGTTATCATCTGATGCTTGAGAAGATCAGACAGAAGCTTAACTTCACATCACTCAGCTTCAACAGACTTGACGATATGATCGAGGCTTCAGGACTCGACAGAGACAAGCTCTGCACATACTGCTGGGACGGTAGAGAATAAGGATAATGCGCCATGTGGGAGAACATCTCCTGCGTGGCGTTTTTATACGTAGGAGCTGCTCCTGATAAAAATGTAATCGATAGAGATGAAGGAAAAGGAGACAAAACTTGAAGATAGATATAATCTGCGTTGGAAAGATAAAAGAGAAGTTCTACCGTGATGCGCTGGACGAATACAAGAAGCGACTGTCCAAGTACTGTAATCTGAACGTAATAGAGGTTCAGGATGAGAAGACTCCGGATAAGGCCAGTGCCATAGAAGAGGCCGAGATAAAGCGTAAAGAAGGAGAGAAGATCCTTAAATATCTCGGCGGCACAGGAAAGGGTTCCGATGGAAAGACATATGTCATAACTCTGGAAATCAACGGTAAGGAGATAGACTCCGTAGAACTGTCAAAGAAGATTGACAGCCTCGGTGTAAGCGGAGTGAGCCATATCCAATTTGTAATAGGCGGTTCCCTCGGCCTGGCAGACGAAGTGATCGGAAGAGCAGATTATCACCTCAGCTTCTCGAAGATGACGTTCCCGCATCAGTTGATGAGAGTCATCCTGCTGGAGCAGATCTACCGCAGCTACCGCATCATATCCGGCGAGCCCTACCATAAGTAAATACGTACGCTCAGACATCTGGATGTCGTGCATCACCCGGCGAAAACCGCCTCTGATGCACGCACCAGCCTGTCTGAGCTGTTGATTAAAATATATTAGACTATATATAAACAGCCCGAGCAGAGTGGTGTGTGCTTCAGAGCCCTATAATGGGCGGTTGAAGCGCATCATCCAGATGCTCGGGCGTCCGTCTTATATAACTATCAGCTGACTATCAGCTATTTATCCTGCAGAGCCATTTTATGCTCCTTCTTCTCCTTGTACATCGCTGTGTCGGCGTACCTCAGGAATGCCTCGCCTGCTTCTGCCGGGGTCATACCATCGTCTGTCGGTATCTGCATATAGCATCCTACGCTGACTGAAATATCATAAGCTTTTCCATCTTTACGTCTCTTAAGTGCAATAGCATGTCTCAGATCTGTGATGAACTTAGCAATCTTATCCTCATCGTAGTCCTTTCCAAGTACTACGAACTCATCACCACCGGATCTGATACATATATCGTCGCTAACAGCGGCTTCCTTCATGGCATGGGCGATGGTACATAAGCAGTAATCACCTTCATCATGTCCGAGGGTATCGTTGACAGTCTTCATGTTATCCATATCTATAAGGAATACTGCCAGGTTGGTGTGATTCTCTTTACATTCGTTGTAATAATCCTCAAAGAACATTCCAAAACCACGGCGGTTATAAAGTCCTGTAAGAACATCAGTACTGTAAAGGTTACGCATTCTCTCCAGAGTGATGTTCAGCTCCTGTCTTGTATGCCAGTTTTCAAGAAGAATACTGATATTCAGGAACCAGGTCTTCATATTTGCTTGACTGAGATTCTCCAGGTCAGGAGATATGATGAAATATCCCATAAAGAATTCGAAGTTATGTATTGGAATTATGTGGTATGGTTCCGGGTTGTTCATCATTTCATCCGGAAGAAGCTGTCCCTTAGGGAGAAGGCCTCTCTTGATCGGACGGCCGTTATACATTCCACAGGTTACTTCAAACTGAATAGCGTTAAAGTCTTCCGGCCTTCTTACGATAAGGTGTTTATCCCAGTCAGTCATAAGACAGAGGACTGCATCATGGAAACCTGTATCGATAAGGCAGTTATCCTCTATGCTCTTTAAGAAATCTTCATAGGTCTTTGAAGCAAGAGCAGAGAGCATAAGATTGGTATTGGAAAGAGCGAGATCATCCAGCCTTGATATAGTCTCTGAATACTGCTCCTTAAGTGTATCTTTCTTATATACGTGCTTTGGTTCGCATCCGCAGGACTGATTGCATTTCAGTACACCGGGATCGGCCTTGGTGCGAGGTATCTTTTTTCCCTTCCATAGCTTAACAAGGGTATTTATTCCATCTTTTCCTACCTGTTCAAAAGGCTGCTCGGAAGTTGTGATAGTAGGATCGGTAAACATTGCCTCAGGAATGTTATCATATCCGGTAACTATTACATCTTCAGGTATATTGTAACCACGTTTCTCCAGTTCCTGAAGAACACCAATGGCAGAGTAGTCATTAGCACATACTATCGCATCCGGAAGCATCCGGTCCGGTTCGTCGGCATAGTCGCGTTCCAGCTGGTCAACAACCCTTTCGCCGCAGTCGTACCAGAGATTGCCCTGGGCTACATTTCTCTTTTCGAATGGAAGACCATGCTTCTTAAGAGTTTCCTCAAAGACTCTGAGTCTTACCTGGGCAAACTCAAGATCAAGTCGGCCGGCAACATGGACAAGTTCCTTACAGCCGTGGACTTCGATAAGATGATCGATTAAGTTCTCAAGGGATTTCTCCTGGTCATTGACAACGTTATGAGTATATTCGCAGTCATTTCCAAGTGTAATAACCGGAATAGGACTGTTTCGCTTTATCTCATCCAGGAAATCAAGATAGTAATCCGGGAGATATGTATCCATGGTAATAAGACCATCATACTCGTTCAGATCCGGAAGATAGTATATTGCGAAGTCTCCGACATCGTAGTTCGTAAATTCAGTATACTTGGTAAAGGTACTGAAGTTATCGCTGAACGCAGTGAAAAAAAGGAGTTTTACTCCCTCTCTTTTAGCGGCCTGTATGAGACCATACTGAGTCTCCTTGACCATATCACGATACATATTCGCTGTGTATACAGCTACAGTTCGTCTAGTCATATGCACTTACCCCATATAAGTTAAAAAACACCACATTAATATTATATCATCTATTACGACATTTTAAACATATAAAATTGATTTTTGACAAGAAAAATTTATATACATTACATAGGATTTTGTGTTACAATCAACGTTAAAGTTTTCTTATTTGGAAGAAAGAATTATGGGCATGACAATGACTCAGAAAAATCATTTTGTGAAGAATATGTAGGGGAGGTATATAAAATGATTTGTCCAAATTGTAATTCATTTGTTGAAGACGGTAACACATTCTGTACTACCTGTGGACAGCCAATTCAGGCACAGGGAAACTATCAGGGTATGCAGTATGGTGATCAGCAGGGCTATGCACAGCCACAGCAGAACGCATATGGCCAGCCACAGGGCTACGCACAGCCACAGCAGAACGCATATGGCCAGCCACAGGGCTACGCACAGCCACAGCAGAATGCATATGGTCAGCCACAGCAGGGTTACGGCCAGCCACAGCAGAACCCATATATGCCACAGGGAACTCAGATGAACGGATATCCGGCACCGGCTCCGGCACAGAGCGGTTCAGTGCCATCATATACAATTTCACCTGATGGAAGACAGATTGGTATGAACTGGTTCAAGTTCATTATCTGGGTACAGCTTTTCCTGTCAGCACTTGTTGGTGCGGTTAACGGTATCCGCCTTTGTACAGGTTCCATATATGTACAGGATGGACAGGATCTGAGAGATCTTATCTATTCTATGATTGATGGTCTTAAGGGCTGTGATGTTACATTTGGTATCATTTTCCTTCTTTTAGCTGGTGCTGCTATTTTTGTTCGTTTCCAGCTTTCGGGATTCAAGACAAATGGTCCTGTGTTCTATGTTGGTTATCTTTCAGTTGTTTTACTTGCAACTATCGCATATATTATTACAGTATCAAGTATAATTTCTAAGTATGGTGCCGGTATCGGTGATATCCTTTCACCATCAATTATCGCACAGCTTATTACATCTTTCGTTCTTATCATCGTAAATATCATTTACTTCAAGAATAGAAAGCATCTCTTTGTAAACTAAGATAAATAACACATAATACGGAGAGAATATAAAGATGGATACGCAGAATAATACAAATAATTCGTACAGCCCGGATTCACAGTATAATCCGAATGTACAGTATGATCAGTATGCTCAGAATAATCCAAATGTACAGGTGAATCCGAATATGCAGTATACTCAAAATAATACAACTGCAGTGAACGGTATTCCTGTTCAGAGTGCAGAACCGGAAAAGAAGGATGATCCGGCTCAGGATTGGAAAGCTGCTGTCGGGATAGGTGTCGTAAATATAATCCTTGCGATTGTATGCGGTTCTTTCAGGATCAGAATCCTCAGCGTTGGATTTGTAGCTTTCCTGCTTGGCGGACTCTACTGCTCATTTGATGCAATTAAGGGTGGCCTGAAGGTAAAGAAGCCTATGTCAGTATTGCTGGGAATTGTGGGCATGGTGATGAATGTAGCCGCTGCCGTATACTATTTATGGAGTATCATCTATACCATCGGCTCAAAGTTTAACTAGATATTTCAAATTGATATATAAAGGAGATTTATAATCATGACAAGTGATAACATGAAATGCGGTCTGCAGCAGGCACCGGCACGTTCACTCCTGAACGCACTTGGTTACACTGCAGAAGAGATAAAAAAACCTATGGTCGGAATCGTCTGCTCTTATAATGAAATCGTTCCGGGACATATGAATCTTGATAAGATTGCTGAGGCTGTAAAGCTTGGTGTTGCTGAAGCAGGAGGAACTCCTGTTATGTTCCCTGCAATCGCTGTGTGCGATGGTATTGCTATGGGACACATTGGTATGAAGTACAGCCTTGTCACAAGAGATCTTATTGCTGATTCAACTGAAGCTATGGCTATAGCTCATCAGTTCGACGCACTTGTCATGATCCCTAACTGCGACAAGAACGTACCTGGACTTCTTATGGCTGCAGCAAGAGTAAATGTACCAACTGTTTTTGTATCAGGTGGACCTATGCTTGCGGGTCATATTCATGGAAGAAAGAGAAGTCTTTCATCTATGTTCGAGGCAGTAGGAGAGCGTACAGCCGGCAAGATTGATGATGCAGAAGTACTCGAGTTTGAGGAAAAGGTATGTCCTACATGTGGTTCATGTTCAGGTATGTACACAGCAAACTCCATGAACTGCCTGACAGAGGTTCTTGGTATGGGACTTCCTGGAAATGGAACAATTCCTGCAGTTTATTCCGAGAGACTTAGACTTGCTAAGAAGGCAGGTTACGCAGTAATGGATATGCTGCGTAAGAATATCCGTCCACGTGATATCATCACAAAGGATGCTATCCTCAATGCGCTTACAGTAGATATGGCACTTGGATGTTCAACAAACTCCATGCTTCATCTTCCTGCAATCGCACATGAAATCGGTTTTGATTTTGATATTTCATTTGCTAATCCGATCAGTGAGAAGACGCCTAACCTGTGTCACCTTGCTCCTGCAGGTCCTACATATATGGAAGACCTTAACGAGGCAGGCGGTGTATACGCAGTTGTTAAGGAGCTCTGCGATATTGGCCTTATCAATGAGGACTGTATGACAGTTACAGGTAAGACAATCGGTGAGGCAGTTAAGAATTCAGTTAATAGAAATCCTGAAGTTATACGTCCAACTGATAATCCATATTCAAAGACAGGCGGACTTGCAGTACTTAAGGGTAACCTTGCACCGGATGGTTCTGTTGTTAAGCGTTCAGCAGTTGTACCTGAGATGCTTAAGCATGAAGGACCTGCAAGAGTCTTCGAGTCAGAAGAGGATGCAATCGCAGCTATCCTTGGTGGAAAGATCGTAGATGGTGATGTTGTTGTCATCAGATATGAAGGACCTAAGGGCGGCCCTGGTATGAGAGAGATGCTTAATCCTACATCTGCTATCGCAGGTATGGGACTTGGATCAACAGTTGCTCTTATTACAGACGGACGTTTCTCAGGAGCGAGCCGTGGAGCTTCTATCGGACATGTAAGCCCTGAAGCTGCTGTAGGCGGACCTATCGCACTTGTTGAAGAAGGCGATATAATCGAGATTGATATAAATAATTATTCGATAAATCTTAGAGTCTCAGACGAAGAACTTGAGAAGAGACGTGCAGCATGGACTCCACGTGAGCCAAAGGTTAAGACCGGATATCTTGCACGTTATGCTTCAATGGTTACAAGCGGTAACCGCGGAGCAATTCTTGAGATTCCTAAGGCTAACTAAGATATCGGAAAATAAAAGGAGAAGAATTATGCAGTTAACAGGTTCAGAAATTGTTATCGAATGCCTTAAAGAGCAGGGCGTAGATACAGTATTCGGATACCCGGGAGGAGCAATCCTCAATATCTATGATGAACTCTATAAGCATTCGGATGAGATAAGACACGTTCTTACATCTCACGAGCAGGGTGCAAGCCATGCAGCTGACGGCTATGCCAGAGCAACAGGAAAGGTCGGAGTATGCTTCGCAACAAGTGGTCCGGGAGCAACAAATCTCGTCACAGGTATCGCAACAGCATACATGGATTCCATTCCTATGGTTGCTATCACAGCCAATGTCGGTGTGGCAATGCTTGGAAAGGACAGCTTCCAGGAGATTGATATCTCCGGTGTGGTTATGCCTGTCACAAAGCACAGCTTCATCGTAAAAAATGTACATGAGCTGGCAGATACACTTCGCCGTGCATTTAAGATAGCTAAGTCCGGAAGACCGGGACCTGTACTTGTTGATATAACAAAGGATGTTACAGCGAGCAAGGCTGATTATAAGTATAAGAAGCCTGAAGTTATAAAGAAGGTTACAGAAACCATCAAGGATTCAGATGTAGAAAAGGCAGTAGAGATGATCAATGCATCAAAGAAGCCTTACATCTTAGTAGGTGGTGGTGTAACACTTTCAGGCGCTTCAAAGGAAGTTGCTGAACTGGTTAAGAAGATCGATGCACCTGTATGTGATACACTCATGGGTAAGGGCGCTTTCGATGGAACTGATTCTCACTATACCGGTATGATCGGTATGCACGGAACCAAGGTTTCAAACTTCGGAGTTAACATGGCCGACCTTCTTATAGTTATCGGTGCAAGATTCTCTGACAGAGTGATCGGAAATGCAGCGAAGTTCGCTAAATCAGCTAAGATTCTTCATATAGATATAGATGCTTCAGAGATTGGCAAGAACATAGATGTTGATGCCAGTGTTATAGGAGATGCTGCAGAAGCACTTAAGAGAATTAACGCAGGCGTCACAGTTTCCAAAAAGACCTCATGGATGAAGGAAATCAAGAAACTCATGACAGAGAATCCTTTAAATTATGATATGAAACATTTGACAGGACCTGCAGTTGTGAGTAAAATCTATGAGGAGACAAAGGGGAATGCTATACTTACTACCGATGTAGGCCAGCACCAGATGTGGGCTGCACAGTATTATAAGTATAAGAAGCCTAGACAGCTTCTCACCTCCGGCGGTCTCGGAACAATGGGGTACGGACTTGGAGCTGCGATCGGAGCAAAGGTTGGAGCACCTACCAAGACGGTTATAAATATTGCAGGTGACGGATGCTTCAGAATGAACATGAATGAGCTTGCGACAGCTGCGAGGGAGAATGTACACGTTATTGAAGTAGTTATCAATAACCATGTACTTGGTATGGTTAGGCAGTGGCAGACTCTTTTCTATGGAAAGAGATATTCTAACACTGTTCTTTCTGATGGAGTGGACTTTGTTAAGGTTTCTGAAGGACTTGGGGCCAAGGCGTTCAGAGTATCTACCGTAGAAGAGTTCACAAAGGCACTTAAGGAAGCTATAAAGGGTAAAGGACCTTATGTCATCGACTGCCAGATAGAGGCGGATGATAAGGTATGGCCTATGGTTGCACCGGGTGCCGCTATCGAGACATGCTTCGATTCAGAGGAAGCACTCAATAAATAATAACGTTAATAAATATATTTCACATAAAAATATGGAGGAACTAAGAAAATGGCAAGAGTTTACAATTTTTCAGCAGGACCATCAATCCTTCCTGAGGTAGTTCTCAGACAGGCAGCAGACGAAATGCTTGATTACAAGGGAAGCGGTCAGTCAGTTATGGAAATGAGCCACCGCTCAAAGACATACGACGCAATCATTAAGGAGGCAGAGAAGGACCTTCGTGATCTCATGAAGATTCCTGATAACTACAAGGTACTCTTCCTTCAGGGTGGTGCTTCACAGCAGTTCGCAGCTATCCCTATGAACCTTATGAAGAACGGTGTTGCTGATTACATCATCACAGGACAGTGGGCTAAGAAGGCTTATCAGGAAGCTAAGAAGTACGGAAAGGCTAACGCCATCGCTTCATCAGAGGATAAGACATTCTCATATATCCCGGACTGCTCAGATCTTCCAATCAGTGATGATGCAGACTATGTATATATCTGCCATAACAATACAATTTACGGAACAACATACAAGAAGCTTCCTAACACAAAGGGTAAGATCCTTGTAGCTGATATGTCATCAGACATTCTCTCACAGCCTGTAAATGTAGAAGACTACGGTCTCATCTACTTTGGTGTTCAGAAGAACGTTGGACCTGCAGGTGTTGTAGTAGTTATCATCAGAGAAGACCTCATTCGTGACGACCTTCCTGATTTCGTTCCTACAATGCTCAAGTACAAGACACAGGCTGATGCTGAGTCTCTTTACAATACTCCTCCATGCTACGGAATCTATATCTGCGGCCTCGTATTTAAGTGGGTTAAGGATATGGGTGGTCTTAAGGCTATGCAGGAGCATAACGAGAAGAAGGCTAAGATCCTTTACGATTTCCTTGATGAGTCAAAGATGTTCAAGGGAACAGTTGTTAAGGAAGATCGTTCTCTTATGAACGTTCCTTTCGTAACAGGTAACGATGAGCTTGATGCTAAGTTCGTTAAGGAAGCTACAGAGGCTGGTTTCGTTAACCTTAAGGGTCACCGTTCAGTTGGTGGTATGCGTGCTTCTATCTACAACGCTATGCCAATCGAAGGTGTTGAGAAGCTCGTTGAGTTCATGAAGGACTTCGAAGCTAAGAACGCTTAATCAGAATCATTAATTATCCGGTGGGCCCGGCCCGCCGGAATATAGACTATAATACAGACGAGGTAAATATATATGTATAACGTAAAATGCCTTAATCCGATTGCAAAGATCGGTACAGATGGTTTCACAGATGCTTACCAGTTCACAGATGACGTTAATGATGCAGATGCAGTGCTCGTAAGAAGTGCTTCTATGCATGAGATCGAGCCGTCAGACAAGCTTCTTGCTGTAGCTCGTGCAGGTGCTGGTGTTAACAACATTCCTATTGAGAAGTATGCTGAGGAAGGTGTTGTAGTATTCAACACACCGGGTGCTAACTCAAACGGTGTTAAGGAGCTTGTTCTTGCAGGTATGCTCCTTGCTTCACGTGATATCATCGGTGGTTCTAACTGGGTTCTTGACAACAAGGCTGATGCTGATATAGCTAAGACAGCTGAGAAGGAAAAGAAGAACTTCGCTGGTACTGAGATTGCTGGAAAGAAGCTTGGTGTTATCGGACTTGGTGCTATCGGTGCTAAGGTTGCTAACGCAGCTACACATCTTGGTATGGAAGTATATGGATATGATCCATATGTTTCAATCGATGCAGCTTGGAGCCTTTCAAGATCTATCAAGCACATCACAAATGTAAATGATATTTATGCTAACTGCGACTTCATCACAATCCATGTTCCACTTCTTGACTCTACAAAGGGTATGATCGGAGCAGAAGCTATCAGCCAGATGAAGGATGGAGTTGTTATCCTTAACTTCGCAAGAGATATTCTCTGTGATGAGGATGCTGTTCTTGCAGGTATTGAGAGCGGTAAGATCCATCGTTATGTAACAGACTTCGCTAATCCAAAGGTAGCTGGTAAGGCAGGCGTTATCTGCACACCTCATCTTGGAGCTTCAACAGAGGAGTCAGAAGATAACTGTGCAGTTATGGCAGTTAAAGAAATCAGAGATTTCATCGAGAACGGAAATGTAGTTAACTCAGTTAACTATCCTAGATGTGAAGCTGGTGTATGCCAGACAGCATCAAGAATTACAGTATGCCACAAGAACATTCCTAACATGCTTACACAGTTCACAGGAATCTTCGCTAAGGAAGGCATCAATGTTCCAGAGATGGTTTCTAAGTCAAAGGGCGATTTCGCTTATACTATCATTGATGCAGACGCACCTGCTACAGATGGTATCGTAGACGCACTTAAGGCTATCGAAGGTGTTGTAAGAGTAAGAGTGGTAAAGTAATATAGAATGCAATTGTTCAGGCGATTGTGAAAGACGAATACCATCGTGAATGCTTGCATTCTAAGATGGTATTTGGATTTTCACAAAACCCTGCGTGAGCACCGGCATTATGAATAATTTTCATGCGGTCGTCTGATAAGAAATAGAAAGAGGAAAAGATTATGAGTGATAAATTAAGAGTTGGTATACTCGGTGCTACGGGTATGGTCGGACAGAGATTTATCTCCCTGCTCGAGAACCATCCTTGGTTCGAGGTTGTAACAGTTGCTGCTTCACCAAGAAGCGCAGGCAAAACATATGAAGAAGCTGTAGAAGGAAGATGGAAGATGACAACACCTATTCCTGAAGCAGTAAAGAAGCTGGTACTTAAGAACGTTAACGAAGTAGAAGAAGTTGCTTCTACAGTTGACTTCGTATTCAGCGCAGTTGATATGTCTAAAGATGAAATCAAGGCTATTGAGGAGGCTTATGCTAAGACAGAGACTCCTGTAGTTTCAAATAACAGCGCACATCGCTGGACACCGGATGTTCCTATGGTTGTTCCTGAAATCAACCCTGAGCATTTCGAAGTAATCGAGTCACAGAAGAAGAGACTTGGTACAACAAGAGGATTTATCGCAGTTAAGCCTAACTGTTCTATCCAGTCTTATGCACCGGCACTTTATGCTCTTAAGGAGTTTGAGCCAAAGGAAGTTGTTGTTTCAACATACCAGGCTATTTCAGGTGCAGGTAAGACATTTAAGGATTGGCCTGAGATGATCGAGAACGTTATTCCTTTCATCGGTGGTGAGGAAGAGAAGTCAGAGCAGGAGCCTCTTAAGGTTTGGGGCAAGGTTGAAGACGGCGTTATCAAGAAGGCTGAGGATGGTCCTAAGATCACAGCTCATTGTATAAGAGTACCTGTTCTTAACGGACATACAGCTTCTGTATTCGTAAAGTTTGGTAAGAAGCCAACAAAAGAACAGATTATTGAGAAGTGGGAGAGCTTCAGCGGAGAGCCACAGCGTCTTGAGCTTCCAAGTGCACCAAAGCAGTTCATCAGATACATGACAGAGGAAAACAGACCTCAGGTTAAGCTTGATGTAGACTTTGAAAACGGAATGGGTATTTCTATGGGCCGTCTTGAAGAGGATTCACTCTTTGATTATAAGTTCGTAGGCCTTTCTCATAATACAGTTCGTGGTGCAGCAGGTGGTGCTGTACTTTGTGCAGAGCTTCTCAAGGCTAAGGGATATATCGCTCCAAAGAATCAGTGAGGGACTGAATAGAGCGAGATTATATATGTGAAAAAAGTATTTATAAATCTATAATTACCGGGGATATTTAGGAGGAAGTCATGGACAAGAAGAAGTTAATACTTATTACTTCTCCACCCGCATGTGGAAAGACCTTTGTTGCAAAGAATCTGGCAAAGGCACTTAATAACTGTGTTTATCTTGATAAGGATGATCTGATCGTTCTTTCAAGAAAGATCTTTGAAGTTGCAGGAGAACCATTCGACAGATCTTCAGATTTCTTTCATGAATGGATCCGTGATGCAGAGTATGATGCTATCATGGAAGTAGGACTGGATGCTCTGAATTACAATGATACAGTTATTCTTAACGCACCATTTAAGAAGGAGATCCGTGATCAGAAATGGCTTGCTGATCTTCGTACCAAGCTTGCTAAGCAGGGCGCAGAGCTTGTTCTTATCTGGATTCACACTGATATTGAAGTTGTTCATCAGAGAATGGTATCTCGTAATTCTGAAAGAGATACATGGAAGATTGAGCACTGGGATGAGTATGTAGCAACTCAGGATTATACAGCACCTGTTGATGTTCCTGAAATGTTTGTATTCGAGAATTCTTCAGAAGATGAATTCGAGAAGTCAATCGGTAAGGCTATGAACCATATACGTGGAAAGATTACAGAGGTATAAAGATGGCAGTCGTTCGTCCGTTCGCAGGATATCGTCCTGACGAGAGCGTAGTTGCTAGGGTAGCAGCGCTTCCCTACGATGTTTATAACAGAAAAGAAGCTAAGGAAGAAGTAGCTAAAGAGCCTAAGTCATTCCTTAGAATCGACCGACCTGAAACCAATTTTGATGATGATTTTGATATGTATTCAGAAGCAGCTTACGGCAAAGCCCGTGAGCTGCTTCATGGTGCTTTCAGCGATGGTACATATATTCATGATGAAAGTCCTGTATATTACATTTATGAGCTTATCATGGATGGAAGATCACAGACAGGTATCGTTGCTGCAGCATCTATAGATGATTATCAGAACAATATCATCAAGAAACATGAAAATACACTGGCAGCCAAGGAGCAGGACAGAATCAATCACATTTATACATGTGATGCTCAGACAGGTCCTATTTTCCTGGCTTACAGAGACAGAGATAAGATAAATGAAGTAGTCGGAAGAGTTAAGGAAACTCCAAAGACATATGGCTTTACCTCAGATGACGGTGTTACTCATAATGTATGGGTTATCACAGAGAGTGCTGATATAGAAGTTATCAGAAGTGAGTTTGCAGATGAGAACAGAATCTATATTGCAGATGGTCATCACAGAGCAGCATCTGCTGTAAAGGTAGGTCTCAGAAAGAGAGAAGAGAACCCTGGATATACAGGAGAAGAAGAGTTTAATTTCTTCCTTTCAGTTCTTTTCCCTGAAAGCGAACTTAAGATACTTCCATACAACAGAGTTGTAAAGGATCTTAAGGGAATGTCAAAGGATGAGTTCTTTGAGAAGCTTTCTGAAATATATGACATTGAGAAGACAGATGCAGCTTATCAGCCTGAAGAAAAAGGTACTGTTGGAATGTTCATCGAAGACAACTGGTATGTACTGAAGATTCACGATGAATTAAAGAGCAGCGATCCTGTAGAAGGACTCGATGTATCACTTCTTCAGAATTATGTACTGAATCCTATTCTTGGAATAGAAGATCCAAGAACCGACAGCAGAATTGCATTTGTCGGAGGAATAAGAGGTCTCGGAGAGCTTGAGAGAAGAGTAAACACTGATATGAAGGTTGCGTTCTCCATGTATCCGACTTCTATCGGAGAACTTTTCGATGTGGCTGACGCAGGACGTCTGATGCCACCGAAATCTACCTGGTTTGAACCAAAGCTCAGAAGTGGCATATTTATTCACAGACTTGATGAGGACTAAATCTTATGATGAAACCTAGACGTAACGTATTTGCAATAAACTGGATGGAGGTTGAAGCGCTTATTACAGCTAAGCACGACAATCCTCACCACATTCTTGGTATGCATGAATGCCTGGATGATGTATATGTAAATGTATTCATTCCGGATGCCAAGGTTGTTAAGATAGCTGATGTTGAGACAGGCAAGGAGTACGCGCTGGTTTCAGACAGAGTAAAGGGCTTCTACAGCATTAAGATTAAAGACAAGAAGAGCTTTGATTACAAGGTCAAGGTTAAGTATGAGGATGGAAAAGAGGAAACTTTCGTAGATCCTTATATCTTTGAACCGGTTATCGATCCAATAGATATAAGCCTTTATAACGAAGGCATGCACTATGAGATATATAAGAAGCTGGGTGCTCACCCAATGAATGTGGATGGTGTAGATGGTACACTTTTCGCAGTATGGGCACCAAACGCAGAGCGTGTTTCAGTTGTAGGTAACTTCTGTAACTGGGACGGCAGAAGATACCAGATGAGAAAGCTTGATTATTCTGGAATATTTGAGCTTTTTATCCCTGGTGACTTCGAAGGCGAGATATATAAGTATGAAGTAGCTTCAAAGAAGGGAAATGTCTTTATGAAGGCTGACCCATACGGCTATTCATCAGAGGTTCGTCCGGCCAATGCATCTGTTGTTACTGATCTTAAGTTTGACTGGACCGATGACAGCTTTATGGCTGAAAGAGGTAAGAATAAAAAGCTTGAGAAGCCGATGAATGTATATGAAGTTCATCTGGGTTCATGGAAGAGACCTGTTGATGGAAGAGAATTCTTCAACTATCGTGAGATAGCTGAGAAGCTTTCAGATTATATGCTTTCCATGGGTTATACCCACGTTGAGCTTATGCCGGTTATGGAACATCCTTATGATCCTTCATGGGGTTATCAGGTAACCGGATACTATGCACCAACTTCAAGATACGGAAGTCCTCAGGATTTTATGTATTTTGTAGATTACATGCATAGAAAGGGACTGGGAGTCATAATTGACTGGGTGCCAGCGCATTTCCCTAAGGATGAGCATGGACTTGGAAGATTTGACGGAACAGCACTTTATGAGAATGAAGACCCTAGACGTGGAGAGCATCCACACTGGGGAACCTATATATTTAACTATGGACGTAATGAGGTAAGGAACTTCCTTGTGGCCAACGCTCTTTACTGGGCTGATAAATACCACATCGATGGTATCCGTATGGATGCAGTAGCTTCCATGCTTTATCTTGATTACGGACGTGGACCTGGTGAATGGGTACCTAACAAGTTCGGAGGCAACGAGAATCTTGAAGCCATTGAATTTATTAAGGAACTCAGCACCAAGATGAATGAGCTCTACCCTGATGTAATGATGATTGCAGAAGAGTCAACGGCCTGGCCGATGATGACTCATGCAGTTGACGAGGGCGGACTTGGATTCGATTATAAATGGAATATGGGCTGGATGAATGATTTCCTTGGATACATGAGACAGGATCCGCTTTACAGGAAGTATCATCATCAGGAACTTACCTTCAGTATGGTATATGCTTACAGTGAGAAGTTCATACTTGTTCTCTCACACGATGAGGTGGTTCATGAGAAGGGGTCTATGATAGAGAAGATGCCGGGAGGCTATGAGGATAAGTTCTCAAATCTCAGAGCGGCATACGGCTTTATGATGACTCATCCGGGAAGAAAGCTTCTCTTCATGGGTCAGGAATTCGCCCAGATGAAGGAGTGGAATGAATCTTCCGAGCTTGACTGGTCACTCTTTGAGTTTGATGCTCACAGATATCTTCATGAGTATGTGAAGGACCTGAATAAGCTTTACACATCACAGCCTGCTCTGTATGAGCTGGACAGTGATCCGGAAGGCTTTGCATGGATAAATGCAAATGATGCCAACCACTCTATACTTTCCTTCGAAAGAAGAGGAAGTAATGAAAAGGATACACTTCTTGTGGTTCTTAACTTCACACCTGTTGATGCTAAGAATTATAAGCTGGCTGTCCCTTCTGCAGGAAAGTGGAAGGAAGTCTTCTCAAGTGACGCTGCAAAGTATGGCGGAGATGGAAGAAACAACAAGACAGCTAAGATTTCAAAAGCAGGAAAGGTAGATGGAAGAAGCAATTATATTTCAATCACCGTACCTGGACTTTCAATGAGTGTATTTAAAAAGGTAAAGACAAAATAACCGGTCATAAGATCGGCTGATGTATTAGATTTTATTGAGAGCGTAGGGGGTGGCTGTTACATTACCGACGCTCTCTAGTAATTTGTTTACACTGCATGGACAGTGCTTTGAAACTGGAATGGAGGAAAGAAAAGTGGCTAAGATTGATATCATATCAGGATTTCTTGGAGCCGGAAAGACGACTCTTATCAAGAAGCTTATTGAGGAAGCTTTTAAGGGCGAGAAACTCGTACTTATCGAGAACGAGTTTGGTGAGATAGGAATCGATGGTGGATTCCTTAAGGATGCAGGAGTACAGATAAATGAGATGAACTCCGGATGTATCTGCTGTTCTCTTGTTGGTGATTTTGGTGAAGCACTTCAGCAGGTTGTTAAAGACTACGCACCTGACAGAATTATCATCGAGCCATCAGGAGTTGGAAAGCTCTCTGATGTTATTAAGGCTGTTCAGAAGGCTGCAGAGCAGGTAGATATAGAGCTTAACAGTGCAACAACAGTTGTTGATGTTACTAAAGCTAAGATGTACATAAAGAACTTTGGTGAGTTCTTCCTGAATCAGATCGAGGCTTGTGGAACTGTAGTTCTTAGCCGTACTCAGTCAGCTGCAGAGGATAAGCTTGTTACAGCTGTTGATATGATCAAGGAGCATAATGCTGAGGCACGTATCATAACAACTCCATGGGATGATATCTCAGGAACAGTTATCTTGGATGCTATCGAGCATTCATCTAATATCGAAGACATTATGAAGAACTTTAAGTATGATGCTGAGGAAGAGGAGCATGAGCATCACCACCATCATCATGACGATGACGATCATGATGAGTGCTGCCATCACCATCACGACCATGACGATGATGATCACGACGAACATGAGTGCTGCCATCACCATCACGATCATGACGATGATGATCACGACCATGATGAGCATGATCACGAGCATCACCATCATGAGCATCATTATGATGAGAACGGAGTATGCAGCTGCGGACATCATCATCACGGACATGATGCTGACGAAGTATTCACAAGCTGGGGAAGAGAGACAGCTCATAAGTATTCACGTGAAGAGCTTGAGGAGATCCTTAAGAAGCTTTCAGTTGAAGAAGATAACGAGTTCGGTATCATCCTCAGAGCTAAGGGAATCATCCCTGATAAGGACAATAACTGGCTTGAGTTCGACCTTGTACCTGGTGAGTATGAGATCCGCGAGGGCTCAGCAGATTATACAGGAAAGCTCTGCGTTATCGGCAGCAAGCTGAAGGAAGATAAGATAGCCGAGCTTTTCGGACTTTAAGTTTAACGATTAACTAAGGCAGGAGGATATCACGGTGCCGGGAACAAATATAAAGGAAATTCCAGTATATGTATTCATGGGATTTCTCGGAAGCGGTAAGACTACATTTGCAAAGGACATACTTATAAACCAGGGATTTACAGAAGGTGCTCCAACACTTCTTCTTATGTGTGAAGATGGAGAAGAGGAGTTTGACCAGGCTCAGCTGAAGAAGAGAAATATCTTTCTTGAAGAGATATCAGAGGAGAATCTGACAGAAGAGCATCTGATGGAGCTCAGCAAGAAGTATAAGCCTGAAAATGTCGTAATAGAATATAATGGTATGTGGGAACTGGATAGAATATTTAACATCAAGGTTCCTAACGGCTGGACAGTCGTACAGGTTATCTCCTTTGTGGATACAACAACCTACGATATGTATATGGCAAACATGCGTAAGATCATCATGGATCAGATAAGAAATGCAGACATGATCATCTTCAACCGCTGCGAGGAGGATACAAAGGCCAGTGATTATAAGAGAGCTATCCGTGCGGTAAACCGCCGCGCTCAGGTTATCTTTGAGAAGAAGGATGGTCAGCCGCTCCAGTTTGAAGATGAAGCCTATATACCATACAATCTGGATGCGGATCCGATCGAAATCGAAGAGGACGACTTCGGAATCCTCTATCTTGATTCAACTAATAATCCTGACAAGTATGATGGCAAGAGAGTGCATTTCAAGGCTATGGTGCACAGACCTTCTAATTATGGAAAAAACCAGTTTGTAACAGGAAGATTTATCATGACCTGCTGTGAAGCTGATATAGAATTCTATGGAATGAAGGTTGTTTATAACGGTGCATCTAATCTTAAGGACAGAGACTTCGTTATTGTAGAAGGCGTACTTAAGAAAGAGTACTATGAAGAATTCGAGGGTTACGGCCCGGTACTCTATGCTGAGAAGGTATCACTTACATCACCTTCAGAGAGACCATATATAACCTTTGATTAATAGTTTTTCGAATTTCAACGGGGAGACAGATTACACTTGAAATAATCTGCCTTCCCGTTTATTATATTCATACATTCCACTTTATAAATCTAAATATGTATAGTAAGGTATACAGCGGAATCCCGGTGGGTATAGATGGTATGCTCATATCGGTTGAGGCGGATATCAGTAACGGCCTTCCATCCTTTGATCTGGTGGGCTATCTTGCGGCGTCTGTTAAGGAGGCCAGAGACCGGGTGCGTTCTGCACTCAGGAATACAGGGTTTATCCTGCCTGCCCAGAGGATTACCGTGAATCTTTCACCTGCAGATATCAGAAAAGACGGCACAGGCTTCGACCTGTCCATAGCTGTCGCGGTTCTTATCGCCATGCAGGTAATCCCATATAGTGAAAAATTTAATAGCATTGTATTTCTTGGTGAGCTTGGCCTGGACGGCAGTATCCTTCCGGTACCGGGGGTTCTTCCTGTTGTTCATTTTGCATCCACAAGAGGTATTAAGACAGTGGTGGTTCCGTCAGAGAATACTGCAGAAGCACGTTTCATAAAAGGTATAGAGGTGGTTCCGGCTGATAGTCTTAAGGAACTGGTTGAAATGCTGTTCCACATGGAAAACGGCGGGAAGATGACAGACATAGTATTTGGCGGATCAGGCTCCACTGAGAGAAGAAGCAGAAGTAAGAAGAAAACAGATGAAACCGAAGAATATGTGGATTTCGCGGATATTCGTGGTCAGGAGAGTGCAAAGCGCGGAATGGTGATAGCGGCAGCGGGCTTCCACAATATTCTAATGACCGGTGCGGCCGGATCAGGTAAATCCATGATGGCAAAGGCACTTCCCGGAATTCTTCCTAAGATGGATTATCAGGAAAAACTGGAACTGACAAAGATATACAGCGTGGCCGGAATGCTTAAAGGAGGAACGTCTCTTATAGAGAAAAGGCCATACCGTTCGCCGCATTATTCTGTATCTGAAAATGCACTTATAGGGGGAGGTGAGAAACCCAAACCGGGAGAGATTACTCTGGCATCAGGAGGTGTTCTTTTTCTGGATGAATTCCCTCATTTTAAAAGATCTGCTATAGAAGCGCTGAGACAGCCCATGGAAGATAAGTCAGTTACGGTGTCGAGAGTAAGGGCGTCCTATACATTTCCTGCAAGATTCATGCTTGTTGCGGCAAGGAATAACTGTCCCTGCGGGTTCTATCCTGACAGAGCACGGTGCCGATGCACTTATCATGAAATAACCGCTTATCAGAACAGGATAAGTCATCCTATCATGGATAGAATTGATATCAGGCTGGAGGTGGCTCCTCTTTCTTTCGAAGACATGTTCAGCAAGGAGAAGAGTACTCCGTCATCGGTGCTGAGGGAGAAGGTGGAGATGGCAAGGGAGAGGCAGAGCCACAGATATAGGCGTGAAAGCTGGAGCTTTAATTCAGAACTTCCCCAGAGCGGTATAGAGAAATATATCGACCTCTCACTATCCTGTGACAGGCTGCTTAAGATGGCTTATGATTCTACGGATATTTCTGCCAGAGGATACTTCAGGCTGCTGAGACTTGTCAGGACTATCGCTGACCTGAACGACAGAGAGAAGATAACGGAGGATGATATAAGAGAAGCTCTCTTTTTCAGAAATGACGGAAGGGAGGATGTAGTATGAGAAAGTATTATCTTTGGCTTAATCATCTGAGGCAGATGGGAACTACGGATAAGACAAAGCTTCTGCGGCAGCTCGGCAGTCCAGAGGCTGTATATAATGAAATGGATGCCGGAACCTGTGCGGCTCTTGTGGAATCCGGTGCACTGAAGAGGGCAGCGGCGGATGAGATACTTGATTCGAAATACGATGGCTGGTTTGAGGAGTATGAAGATAGTCTCAGGAAAAATGAGATTAACTTCGTTACTCCTATTGATGATGATTACCCCGAAAGACTTCTGGATATCTATGACTGTCCCCTTACGCTTTTCTATAAAGGCGACTTATCTATTCTGAAAGAAGCTCTCTGCATAGCGGTGATAGGTGCCAGGAAACCAACGGGTTATGGAAGTGCAGTGGCTGAAGCTTTCTCAGAGACTCTCGCTTCAAATGGAGCTGTAATTGTAAGCGGCATGGCTGCCGGCATAGATGCAAGGGCACATACGGGAGCTCAAAAGATAAATGGCAGGACAGCGGCGGTGCTGGGGAGCGGTCTTAACTTCTGCTATCCGAGAGATAATTTCCCTATATACGAAAAACTTATCGCGGACGGTGTTATAGTTTCGGAGTATGGGCCGGAGGTTTCACCTATCGGGATAAACTTTCCGGCAAGGAACAGGATAATCAGCGGGCTGTCAGATGCTGTGCTGGTGGTGGAAGCGCGGAAGAGGAGCGGAACACTGATAACGGCAGATGCGGCCTTGGAACAGGGCAGAAGCATCTATGCTGTTCCGGGAAGAATAGGGGACCCTCTCAGTGAGGGAACTAACGGACTTATCAGGAGCGGGGCAGTTTGTGTAACAGGACCAGAGGATATACTGAATGACTATAAAGCGGGAACTGAAGTTAAGATAAAACGTAAGAAACCGGACCCGGAGATCACAGAGATTGAGAGAAAAATTTTAAACAATATGAGTGTGATGCCAAAATTTATTGATGATCTTATAAGGGAAACCGGAGAGACTGTAACGGCCGTTATTTCAGCACTTAGCTCCATGAAACAGCGTGGCATAGTCGCAGAACCCGTGCCCGGCTTTTATCAGATTGCGCTTGCTTATAAAAATGATTTGTGATATAAAAGTCAAGGATAATTGTTTTAGAAGGACTTGCAAACAGGAAACAGCTCGGGAATGCTTGCATTCTAAGAGGTGTTTTCTGTTTGTGAGGATCCTGCAAAGCAGGATTGCCACAAAATTATGAAATAATGCGTCTCTGAAAGAGACGGTTAGGTGCGAAGCACCGACATTATGAATAAGTTTGTGGCAACTTCTGAAACAGAAGGCGTTTAAACCGGAGGGAAAATTAAGTGGCAAAGAATTTAGTAATAGTAGAGTCTCCGACTAAGGCGAAGACTATTAAAAAATTCCTGGGGCGAAACTATGAGGTTATTGCATCTGAAGGACATGTAAGAGATCTTCCAAAGAGCAGCATGGGAATCGATAAGGACAACGATTTCGAGCCTCATTATATAACCATCAGAGGAAAGGGAGAGCTTGTCAGCGCACTCAGAAAGGCTGTTAAGAAGTCTGACTTTGTGTATCTCGCAACTGACCCGGACCGTGAGGGAGAAGCAATATCTTATCATCTTTCAGTAACTCTGAAGCTTGATGAGAAGAAATATAAGAGAATTACATTTAACGAGATTACTCAGAAGGCAGTTAAGGAATCTCTTAAGAATGCAAGAGCTGTAGATATGAAGCTTGTTGATGCTCAGCAGGCACGTCGTGTCGTAGACAGACTTGTGGGTTATGAGATAAGTCCTCTGCTCTGGGATAAGATCGGTAAGCGCGGACTGTCTGCCGGACGTGTTCAGTCAGTTACACTGAAGATGATCTCCGACAGAGAAGCAGAAATAGACAGATTCATTCCGGAAGAGTACTGGACCATCGATGTACTTCTTACAGTACCTGGACAGGCAAAACCGGTAGCTTTCAGATATCAGGGTGAGATAAAGAGTGCTGAGGAAGCGGCTGAGATAGTTAAGGCTATCAAGGCATCTGACTGTGTTGTATCTGAGGTAAAGAATTCAAAGAGAACAAAGAAGGGACCTGTTCCGTTTACAACAAGTACCCTTCAGCAGACAGCAGCAGGTAAGATCAACTTCCCTACATCAAAGACCATGAGAATTGCTCAGCAGCTTTACGAAGGTGTTGAGATAAAGGGTCAGGGGACTGTAGGTCTTATTACATATCTCAGAACAGATTCCACAAGAATCTCGGCTGAGGCAGATGCTGCAGCAAGAGAATATATTGAAGAACATTACGGTAAGGAATTCCTTGCTGAAGAAGGAAAGACTGCAGAGAAGAAGCAGAACATCCAGGATGCACATGAGGCTATCAGACCTACAGATGTTACAAGAACACCTGCATCCTTAAAGGGAATAGTAAGCAACGATCAGTATAAGCTCTATAAGCTTATATATGAAAGATTTCTTGCCAGCAGAATGCAGCCTGCAGTATATGATACATTTGCAGTGACTGTAACAGCAGGTGATGCAAAGATGAGAGCTTCAACAAGCAGCCTTGCTTTCCCTGGATTTTTAAATGTATATAATACCGAAGAAGAGAATGATGATACAAATGTATTCAACTTCAGCGGTATCGATCAGGGCGATAAGCTTCAGCTGAAGGATGCAGAGCCAAAGCAGCATTTTACAGAGCCGCCTGCTCACTATACTGAGGCAAGCCTGGTACGTGCCATGGAAGAGAACGGTATCGGCCGTCCATCTACCTATGCACCAACTATCAGTACACTTCTTAACAGAAGATATGTAACTAAGGAACAGAAGAATCTGTATATCACAGAGCTCGGAAGTGCCGTAAACACTATTATGGTGACTGCATTTCCGGAAATAGTTAATATAGAATTTACCGCTAACATGGAGTCGCTCCTCGACAGCATCGGTGATGGAATAGTTGACTGGAAGGTTGTTGTCAGAAATTTCTATCCGGATCTTGAGGCAGAGATCAGGGACGCAGAGAATTCTCTGTCAAAGGTTAAGATCGCTGATGAGAAGACTGATGAGATATGTGAAAAATGCGGATCGAATATGGTCATCAAATATGGTTCTTACGGAAAGTTCCTGGCATGTCCGAACTTCCCTGAGTGCCGTAATACCATGCCTTACTTTGAGAAGATCGGGGTTAAGTGTCCTGACTGTGGTAAGGATCTGGTTAAGAAGACCTCCAAGAAGGGCAGAACCTATTATGGCTGCAGCGGCTTCCCTGACTGTGAATATATGTCATGGGCACGCCCTGTTGATAAGAAATGTCCGAAGTGTCATAAACTCCTTATAATTAAGGGTAAGAAGCTGGTATGCTCTGACCCTGCATGCGGATATAAGGAGCAGATTGAAAACTCGTGACAATAATATGATTTGTTTGACAATTCTGTTGTTTGAAACGATCATTTGTGTTATATTAGAACTACTGTAGATTTTCTATCTGGAGGTGATGGCTTGAGTATAAAATTACTGGACAAGACCCGTAAAATCGGAAGGCTCCTTCATGAGAACAAATCAGATGTAGTTCTTTTTAACGATATTTGTAAGCTTCTCGGAGGACTGCTCAGTGCAAATGTAATGGTTATCAGCGCACGAGGTAAACTGCTTGGAATATATGAGGATGATAAAAAATCTTCATTAAATGAGATGATTACCGGAAGTGTTGGTAAGATGATAGATCCGGAACTGAATGAGAGATTCCTTGCAATCCTTTCAACAAAGGAGAACGGAAATCTTCTTACTCTTGGTTTTGAGACCGTTCAGGATGAGAAATATACTTCCATTATAATGCCTATTTATTTTGCGGGAAGCAGAATGGGTACGACATTCATTTACAGACGCAAACAGGACTTCAGCGTGGATGACATTATCCTGTCTGAATATGCCAATACGGTTATCGAGCTGGAAATGATGCGTTCCATCTATGATGAGAAGGAAGAAGAGAAGAGACGTTCAGAGAATCTGATGGCTGCCCTCGACTCGCTTTCTTATTCAGAACGACGGGCTGTGGGGTATGTACTTAAATCCCTCGGAGGTCAGAAGGAAGGCATAATAGTTGCCAGCCGGATAGCTTCTGAGAATGACATTACCAGATCCACCATTGTAAACGCCATGCAGAAACTTGAAGGCGCAGGTGTTCTGACGGTACAGTCAAAAGGTATGAAGGGTACTTATGTGACCGTTGTTAATGATGCGGTATATGAATTTGAAATGTGAAAGGTGAGGTTAGGGTTATGACTACAACAACGATTGTTCTTCTTATCATAGCGGTGATAGTTATTGCTATCAGCTTTATAATAACTCCGGGAGATAATGCGGAGGATGCTGAGGAGAAGACAACTCCGGGACTTCGTGAGGAACTTACAGAGGCAGATAAAAAACATCTCAAAAAACTTACTGATCAGTATGTTAATGAATACAGCAAGAAGAAGATCAAGGAAATCGTTAAGGGTAAGGTTGAAAGTACTGTTAACGATGAAGTTACAAGAAGAGGTAATCAGCTTACTGAAGAACTCGCAGGAAATGTAAAGGACAGCGTTAAGGATTACTACGTAGAGATCGCTGAATCACTCGAGGGAACAAAGAATGAAGCAGCAGAGCTTCTTGGAAAGGTTTCTGAGAAGGAAAAGGATGTTAAGATATCCCTTAACCTTGTAGATGAATATAAGACCGGTCTTGAGAAGATGAAGACTGAGCTTACAGAGATTGAGACAAGACTCAGCGAGACAGAGAGCCGTGTTGATGATAAGCTTGCCAATCTTGAAAATGCAGTGGATGCAGGAACAAGAGTTATCCCTGCAGCAGCTGAGGAAGCTGAGGAAGACGACGATGTCGTTGACGAAACAGAAGAATTAAAGAGGGACACTGAAGAAGCAGTTGAAGAGCCTGAAGACGCTGAAGTTGAAGAAGCTGATGAGGAAGAAACTGCTGAAGAAGCAGAAGAGGCTGAAGAGGAAGCTGAAGAAGAGACAGAAGCTGACGACGAAGAAGAAGCTCCTGAAGAAGCAGAAGCTGAAGAAGCTCCTGAAGAAGCTAAAGAGGAAGAGTCAGAGGAAGATGCTGAAGAAGAGGCAGATGACGATGACAATGAAGGCAACGAGATAACAGATGTCCTGACAAAGATAAAAGAAGCAAAATCTGATGAGGCTGATGAAGATGATCTATATGACGACTTCGACGATGAAGATGAGTATGAAGGTCCTGAAGTGGATGTAGATGATTCAGAAGAAACTGAAGAAGAAGCAGAGGAAGAGGCAGAAGCTGAAGAAGCTGAGGCAGAGGCTGACGAGACTGAAGACGAAGCTGACAACGAAGACGAAGCTGATGAAGAGATGGAAGAGGTTGAGACTGTTGCTTCTGAAACAGTAGAGGAATTTGCAGAAGAGATTAAAGAAGAGGCAGAAGAGAATGTTGAAACTCTTCAGCCGATAGAAGAAGATTCTCCTTATTATGATGAGGACTTAGATGATCTTGATGATGAAGATTATGAAGATGAAGATGATCTGACAGAGGCTGAGAACCTTGATGATATCCTTGACAGAGAGGGTATTGAGATTACAGATGGTGATACAGTCGGAAATATCATGGAGATGTACAACGCAGGCTTCAGCATCATTGAGATATCAAAGGTTATGAATGTTGGAGTAAGTGAAGTTAAGTACGTTATAGATAGTCATCAGGGAGATTATTAATCTATGAATAAAAAATATATGTTAAGAGGAATAGGAATCGGCATCATAATAGGCGTACTTGTTATGTTTGCTGCATTTAAGACCGCTGATAATTCCGGATCCGGCACCAGAGCTGAAGCTACTACTGAAGCTACGACAGAAGCAGCTACTGAGGCTAAGACGGAAGCGGCTACTGAAGCTAAGACAGAAGCTACAACAGAGGCAACCACTGAGGCTACAACAGAAGCTACAACAGAGGCGACCACAGAGGCAACAACTGAGGCTACAACAGAAGCCACAACTGAGGCTACAACAGAAGCTACAACAGAGGAAGCATCTACAGAGGCTCCTGCTGCTGAAGAGATAAAGATATCTGTTAAGTCAGGTATGGGTTCAGAAGATGTTGCAGCACTTCTTCAGGAGAACGGTATAGTTGCTAACGCTGAGGAGTTTGACAGCTTCCTTTGTGTAAATGGTTACGATGCACAGGTCAGAGTCGGAGACTTCACATTTAAGAAGGGTATGACTCAGGAAGAAGTTGCAAAGGTTCTTACAACAGAAGGTGAGTAATCGCAGCTGATTCTGAAAAGATGATATAATCCCGTATGTAAGTTTGAAAAAGGGCTTGCATACGGGTTTTCTTTATGTTATTATCGTGCTTGATGCGGTAGCGGCCGTGTATTCGGCATGCCATGATCCGTAATTTTAATAATCATGCGGTATATACGCAGGTGCTGTGATTAACGCCCACAGTTTCGCGACCGGTTGACCAGTTCAACCAAATAATATATACCGACAGAAGACATTTAAAAAACCAGGAGGTAAGTAAAATGAGCGTTATTTCAATGAAGCAGTTACTTGAGGCAGGTGTTCACTTCGGTCACCAGACAAGAAGATGGAACCCTAAGATGGATGAGTACATCTACACAGAGAGAAATGGTATCCATATCATTGACCTTCAGAAGACTGTAGGTAAGATGGATGAGGCTTACAAGGCTGTATTTGATTGTGTTGCTAACGGTGGTACAATTCTTTTCGTTGGTACAAAGAAACAGGCTCAGGATTCTGTTCAGACAGAGGCTGATCGTTGTGGTATGTACTATGTAAACAACAGATGGCTTGGTGGTATGCTTACAAACTTCAAGACTATCCAGTCAAGAATTGAGACACTTAAGAAGTATGAGAAGATGGAAGAGGATGGTACATTTGATCTCCTTCCTAAGAAGGAAGTTGTAATGATCAAGAAGGAGATGGAGAAGCTTCAGAAGAACCTTGGCGGTATCAAGGAGATGAAGAGAATCCCTGACATGATCTTCGTAGTAGATCCTCACAAGGAAAGAATTTGTGTTCAGGAAGCTGAGGCACTTGGAATTCCTCTTATGGGAATCGCTGATACAAACTGTGATCCAGAAGAGCTTGATTATGTTATCCCAGGTAACGATGACGCTATCCGTGCAGTAAAGCTTATCGTATCTAAGCTTGCAGATGCTGTTATCGAGGCTAACCAGGGTGCAGATGCTGTAGAGGCAGATGCAGAGGACGCAGCAGAGGAAGCTGTAGAGACAGCTGATGCTGAGTAATTCGAAAACAGTTTATTAGTGAGATTATAAAGGAGGATTTTTAAGATGGCTATTTCAGCAGCAGACGTAAAGACACTTAGAGAGATGACAGGTGCCGGAATGATGGACTGTAAGAAGGCTCTTACAGAGACAGACGGAGATTTCGATGCAGCTGTAGAGTTCCTTAGAAAGAAGGGACTTGCAACAGCAGTAAAGAAGGCTGGTAGAATCGCAGCTGAGGGTATTGTTGCAACAGTTATCTCAGATGATGATAAGACAGCTACAATTATAGAAGTTAACTCAGAGACAGACTTCGTAGCAAAGAACGAGACATTTACAGACTATGTAAAGGCTCTTGCTACACAGATCAACAACAACAACTATGCTAACATGGATGAGTTCAACGCAGCTAAGTCTGACGTTAACCCAGAAGCTACAGTTGCTGATCAGCATGCAGCTATGGTTGCTAAGATCGGTGAGAACCTTACAATCAGAAGATTTGAGAAGGTTACAGGTGATGTTGTTGTTTCTTACATCCATATGGGTGGTAAGATTGGTGTTCTTGTTGATGCAAAGTGTGATGCACCTAACGATAACATCAAGGAAGCTATGAAGAATGTAGCTATGCAGATTGCAGCTATGAATCCACAGTTCGTTAAGGACGAGGATATGACAGCTGATTTCATGGCTAAGGAGAAGGATACAATCGTTGACAGCTCACTTAACGATACAGCTTCACTTCCAAAGCCAATCCTTAATGAGCTCCTTAACAAGGCAGTTTCAGAGAAGCTTTGGAATGACGAAGACATCGCTGCTTACGAAGCTGAGAAGAACAACAAGTTCCTCTTCAACTTCCTTTCAGATGAAGCTAAGGCTGTTCTTGCTTCAGAAGCTATGGCTAAGAAGGCTGAGTACGTTGAGAACAAGATCTTCGCTGGTCTTGTAGATGGACGTTTAAAGAAGCACTTCAAGGAGATCTGCCTTATGGATCAGACATACGTTAAGGCTGAGGATAAGGAATCAGTTAAGCAGTATGTTGAGAAGGTTGCTAAGGAGAATGGATGCACATTCGAGATCAATAAGTTCATCCGTTTTGAGACAGGTGAAGGCCTTGAGAAGAAGAACGAAGACTTTGCAGCAGAAGTTGCAAAGCAGATGGGACAGTAAGATTCCATATTTAATATAGCTTAGGCTTAAGAGAATTAAAGCCGGTACATATCTGATGTGTACCGGCTTTTTGATTGCTGTTTATTGTCCCAGAGGAATATCTTTCTTTATATAATGAATGTACATGAAGAAAAGCATTGTAGTCATAAGTATCCAGCTTATAGGTTCTGTAAGGGCGACACCGAAATATCCGATGGCTGGTACAAGAATGGAAGCGGACAGTACTTTTATTGTAAGCTCCATAACCGATGAATAAAGAGGTATTATCTTGTGTCCCAGTCCCTGCAGAGTACATCTCAGTATAAAGAGAGGTCCAAGAACTACAAAGAAGAAAACTCCTGTTCTGCAGTACATGACTCCGTTATCGATGATCTTCATGTTATCGGTACTGGAGATCCAGGTTACCACAGGCCTCGATATTATAAGACATATCAGTACGAGGGAAAGTGATATGACCGTGACTATAACGGTTGCACTCTTTACGCCCTGACGTACTCGATCTATTTTTCCGGCTCCTACATTTTGACTTACATAAGTTGTCATGGAAAATCCAAAAGTAAATATCATGATCATCATCAGATCGAGAACTCTTCTTCCTGCTACGTGGGCTGCCATGATCTCGGGGCCGAGATTGTTTATGGCGCCCTGAAGGATAATCGTTCCGATGTTTACGATGCATCCCATAAGTCCCATGGAAAGACCTGTGGTGAAAAGTTCTGCCAACTTGTCTGCGGAAGCTTTCCAGTCTTCTCTGAGGGGGATTATATGTCGGTATCTTTTAAATGTATAAACGAGACATGATATCGAGCAGATGATCTGTGAGATAACGGTTGCGTATGCGGCACCGTTTATTCCCAAATTCAGAATTCTTACAAATATATAGTCAAGTCCGAGATTCAGTATAACCGACAATATCAGAAAGTAGAGAGGAGTTTTACTGTCTCCCACGGCTCGGAGTACATTTGCCATGAGATTATAAGCAGCGGTAAAGAATATTCCGCCGATTATTATCCGTACATAGCCAAGTGCCTGAGGGAGTATCTCTTCAGGTGTATTAAGGGCTATGAGGATCGGTTTGATAAAGAGCATTCCGAGAGTCGTTAGAACTATTATCAGAAGAAGTGTAAGAATCACGCTTCCCGCAACCGAACGCCTCAGTCTTTTTTCGTCATTTGCTCCGAAACTGTTGGCTGCAAGTATTCCGAATCCCTGAGTGAATCCGCTTATCAGACCGTTCAATGTATTAGATACAACTGCGGTCATACCTACAGCGGCAAAAGCGAATTCGTCGATATACTCGCTGACAATCTTACCGTCACCGATGTTATACAGTTGTTGTAATATATTTCCGCAGATAAGAGGAATGGTGAAAAGGATTATAAGCTTCGCAGGATTTCCTTCTGTCATGTTTTTCATTTGTGCATCGTTTCCTTCTATATA
>ONEC01000036.1 GCA_900316715.1 uncultured Eubacteriales bacterium | reverse complement strand
TCTTCTCCTAAACCTTTGTGTAAAAATATATATCATTTGTAACTGTTAAGAAGGTAAGCACAATTCGGAATAATCGTCGTGAAAACTTGTTTTCTAAGACATTATTCCGAATTGCGCTTACCCTGTGAAACAGGGTTGCATGAAAATATGAAATAACGTGTCTCCAAAGGAGACAGCAAAGCACGCAGTGCTGTCGTTATGAATATTTCTCATGCAACCTTCTTAACTAAGTATTACCTCTTTACGCGAGCCCCTGCTCCGCCCATAATAGCTTCAACTTCATTTACGCTTGCCATGGATGTGTCTCCAGGTGTTGTCATTGCAAGAGCTCCATGAGCAGCTCCATAATTCACTGCCTGCTCTGCATCACCTGTAGTCATAAGTCCATATACAAGTCCTGATGCGAAGGAATCACCTCCACCAACTCTGTCCATGATTTCAAGTCCATTGTATTCTCTGGACATATAGATCTTATCATCAGCCCAGCAGATGGCTTTCCAATCATTTACTGTAGCTGTCTTTACAGTACGAAGTGTTGTTGCAACCGCCTTGAAATTCGGATACTCATGAGCAGCTTCACTGATCATCTTTCTGTAACCTTCAAGGTTAAGTTCCTTAAGATCACTGTCGTTGCCTTCTATCTCAAAACCGAGACATGCTGTAAAGTCTTCTTCATTACCGATCATTACATCAACATATTTAGCGATTTCTTTATTAACTTCCCTGGCCTTTTCTATACCGCCTATAGCACTCCACATGGAAGGACGATAGTTAAGATCATAGGATACTATGGTTCCATACTTCTTAGCTGTCTTGCAGGCTTCAATAACAGTCTTGCATGACTGCTCTGAAAGAGCCGCATATATACCACCTGTATGAAGCCAACGTACTCCGAGAGTACCAAAGATATAATCAAAATCGAAATCCTCAGGTGTTGCCTGTGATATAGCTGTATTTGCTCTGTCTGAGCATCCAACAGCTCCTCTTATTCCGAAACCTCTCTCTGTGAAGTTAATACCGTTTCTGCATATTCTTCCGATTCCATCAGTCTTCTTCCAGAATATAAGATCTGTATCAACTCCGCCCTGCTCGATGAAGTCTTTCATAAGTCTTCCGACTTCGTTATCCGCAAATGCGGTGATAACAGCTGTTCTGAGTCCAAAGCACTTATGAAGTCCGCGGATAACATTATACTCTCCGCCGCCTTCCCACGCTCTGAAGCTTCTTGCTGTTCTTATTCTTCCTTCACCCGGATCAAGTCTGAGCATAATCTCGCCGAGACTTACCGCATCATATTTACATTCCTCTGCCGGTCTTATATTTAATTCCATTTTCTTATCTCCCGTATATTAATCTTTAGCCTCTTATCTCTTTAACAATATCAGCAGCTTCTCTTACAAGCTTTTCAATCTTATCGAATTCGCCTGCCTTGATCAGATCCTTTGAAACCATCCAGCTTCCGCCGCAGGCAAGGATTCTGTTATATGCAAGATAATCCTTTACATTCTCGGCATTGATTCCGCCTGTAGGCATAAAGGAAAGATTCACATATGCCGCAGCAACTGCTTTTATCATCTTTATTCCGCCTGCAGGTTCAGCAGGGAAAAACTTTACAAGATCGAGTCCGAGTGACATAGCAAGTTCCATCTCACTCGGTGTCTGTGTTCCCGGAGTAACGGCAACACCCTTTTCTATACAATATTTTACGGTATCGGGATTAAGTCCCGGACTTACTATAAACTCGGCTCCTGCATTTACTGCTCTGTCTACCTGTTCTCTTGTAAGCACGGTACCGGCTCCTATGAGCATCTCAGGATGCTCCTTCTTCATTATCTTTATCGACTCCTCAGCCGCTTCGGTTCTGAAAGTAACCTCGGCACACGGAAGTCCTCCTCTGCAGAGTGCATCAGCCAGCGGCTTTGCATCCTTCACATCATCCAGAACAACAACAGGAACTATTCCTGTCTTCTTCAGAGCTTCTTTAATCTCGCTGTTATTCATAGTCTAATCAGTTCCTCCTAAAATTCAAAAAATTCTTTTGCATTATTGTAACAGATATCTTCAATCATCCTGCCAAGATATTCCATATCTGCGGGATATTCACCCTTCTCCACCTTTTCACCTACCATGTTGCAGAGAATCCTTCTGAAGTATTCATGTCTCGGAAAAGACAGAAAGCTTCTGGAATCCGTAAGCATTCCGATAAATCCGGAGAGAAGGCCGCCGTCACACAAAGTTTCAAGCTGCTGCTTCATGCCGTCCATATGATCCATGAACCACCATGCGCTTCCCAGCTGAACCCTGCTTCTGATACCCATTTCATTTCCTTGAAAATTTCCTGCCATCGCCATAAGCATAGGCATATCCTTAGGATTAAGGCAGTAAAGAATTGTACGAGGAAGTTTGTCCTCCCTATCCATGCTGTTAAGAAGTTTTCCTAACTGCGGTGCATAGTTAAAATCATTCAGGCAATCAAAGCCTGTATCAGCTCCGATCTTTTCAAACATTCTGTCGGAAACATTTCTTAATGCTCCGATATGAAGCTGCATAGAAAGACCGTATTCGGCATATAACATGCCGAGATTCTTCAACAGTACTCCACGGTAAAGAGCTGCCTCTTCCACAGATACCTCTTCTCCGTTCAGACGTTTCTTAAATATTGCGTCTGCTTTTACGGGATCATCATCTGTAAAAAAGTCACATTCCAGACTGTGATCCGTTACACGACATCCGTTCTCCATAAAGAAGATCAGTCTCCTCTTAAGCGCCTCAAGAAGGTCTTCGAAAGAAGTGATCTTTATACCTGCCACATCACCGAGACGCAGCATATAAGCGCCGAAGCTTTCCTTATCTATATCAAGAGCATCTCCCGGTCTGAAAGACGGAAGCACTCTTATATCATTCACTGACTCTCTTATCTTCCTGTGCCATTCCAGACTATCCGCAGGATTATCTGTAGTACACAGTACTCGGACATTCTGCATTCTCAACAGATTCTGTGCCGAAAATTCTGCACTTCTCAGCTTTTCATTGCATTTATCCCATATTTCTCCGGCCGTATCGGGCTTCAGTATCTCATCTATACCGAAATATCTTTTAAGTTCAAGATGCGTCCAGTGATAGAGCGGATTACCGAAAGCTTTCTGTATGGTATCGGCATATGCGAGATATTTCTCATACGCATCTCCGTCACCCGTGATCAGCTTCTCGGATATTCCGTTGGCACGCATGGCACGCCACTTATAGTGGTCCCCTCCAAGCCATACTTCGGTAAGATTATCATACATTTTATCCTCGAATATTTCCTCCGGATTCAGATGATTATGATAATCGATTATCGGCATTTCAGCCGCATACTCATGATACAGTTTTCTGGCAGTTTCATTATGAAGAATGAAATTGTCGTTAATGAATTCAGTCATTTCCTTTAATTGTTTACATCCGTTCTGAATGTAATAACATTCCTCTCTTCCGGAATGAATGCCTTCCATTCAGGCATATCACTTCCATCATTATCCTTACCATTAGGATTTCCCGTTTTGATAAAGTTTGTGAAGTAATTAGCCATCTGTCTGGCAAGATCGAAATGTCTTCCTCTGAGCGGTCTCCAGCACTTTCCGAGAGATTCAAACCAGAACCAAAGATCCACTGAGTGGAAGGTTCCCGGATTATCTTCACCCGGAATATCCGGATCGAAACAATAGCAATAAAAGCTTCTGCTTCTTCCGTTTTCTCTGTCCTGTTTTACCGCATCCGATACACTTTCCTTTACGGTTTTCTCAACAATGTTCACACCGTCAAATGTGAACTCGTCTCCCGTATAACCGGAAATGATCGGAACATCCGGACATTCTCCGTCTACCAGTCTCTGAAGAGGGTCTCCCAGATAATGAATGCCATCAATGATCGGGAACATACGCTTTGACATATCAGGCGGCATTCCCGGCTTCTGATCCGCGCTGCAATACTGACCGTAAAGATCACGCAGCTTGAAAGCATCTATCTGACGAGCTTCTTCAAGGCTCTTTACTCCCAAGAATTCAAAGAATTCTTCTCCTCTCTTCTCTGCCTGTTCCAGAGTAAGAGGATTAAATATATCGCTGCTGTCATTATTGATTCTTATCATTCCACTGAAAATGACAGCACCTTTAACTATGTCATAATTGTCAGGACATGTAAGCTGCTGCATGGTGCTTCCGCCTCCTGCAGACTGTCCCGCAATTGTTATCTTATCCGGATCTCCGCCAAACTGAGCTATATTTCTGTATACCCAGTGAAGTCCGGCCTGCTGATCAAGAAGACCGAAATTTGCAGGTGCCTCCGGATTCTCCTTCGTAAGTTCCGGATGTGCAAGGAATCCCAGAAGAGCCAGTCTGTAATTTACACTTACAACTATAACTCCTCTTCTTGCAAGACGCTCGGCATCGAATTCCATCTCGGCTGTATAGCCCCACTGGAATGCTCCTCCGAAAAACCACACTAAAACAGGCAGCTTCTCATCTGTCCTGTTTGCCGGTGTCCATACATTAAGATAGAGACAGTCTTCATCCATCGGAATATCCGGGTCAACATGCCATTCCTTGCAGTAAACATCTGTACCGATTCCGGGCTGATCCTGAACGGAAATCGGCGCAAACTCATAGGCAAGGAGTGTCTCCTCCCAGCTCTCACATGGCTGCGGAGCTCTCCAACGGTTCTCTCCTACAGGAGGAGCAGCGAAAGGGATACCCTTAAATACCGTTACTCGCGGGTCTGCTGACGGAAGTCCTCTTACTCTACCGTTTTCTGTAACTACTTCTCTGATCATGGTGATAGTACTAAACCCCCTTATTAAGATTTTATATATATATCATTTATTTATCTGCCGTCTGCGGCAGTTCAATGCTTAAGCATTTACATAGAAAGGCACAACCGGAAGTCTGTCCTCCGAATAAAGATTCGCATCCAGAGGGCTGTCTGTCCACGCATAGGTAAGTGCCTCAATTTTTACATCAGCCGGAAACTTTACAAATACTCTGTCTTCGGCTGTAAACTCTGCTTCTGCAGCTATGTGACGTCCGTCAGAAATATACTCAAAGCCTATTATATTCTTCTCATCTCTGTCCGGTCCGGTTATAACTCCGTAACCATGGGAGAGGATCAGCTTCTCACTGAATACAACCTCTGCTCCGCCATCCTTCCAGATAACTTCCTTCATCTCCGGACCCGGAGCATAAGCCCCACGTCCATATACAAGAGTTTCTGCAGCAAGTGCGCCTCGGCGTCCGACTTCTTTCTTATTAGTAGGATGAAGGTCGTTAAACTCACCAAGGTCATAAGCCTGAATAAGTGCTGTGCCAGGAAGCTCTGTGCATTTTCTCTGTTCCTCTGTAAAGAAGGAACGTCTGCCGAAGTAGGCTTTCCTGTTTCCATCGCTGAAGCCTGCTATCTGAACAAACATAAATGGCAGCGTATCATCTCTCCAGATATGTCTCCAATCCTTTATAACAGCTTCAAACTCATCTTT
This sequence comes from uncultured Eubacteriales bacterium, assembly GCA_900316715.1. Taxonomy (GTDB): domain Bacteria; phylum Bacillota; class Clostridia; order Lachnospirales; family Lachnospiraceae; genus Eubacterium_Q. The sequence continues at coordinate 15,100 of ONEC01000036.1, read as the reverse complement.
ATAAGTTGCATAATCATCTACGTTGGACTCTCCCTGATAGAAGAAGAAACCTCTGCACTGCTGTCTTCTGAGCGGATAGATCATGCAGTTATATACTCCTGTTGCCTTATAAGAGAAAAATGTAAGGTTCTCTATATACGGCATTTCCTTGGCAACTGTGTATTCCCAGTCACCGCTGAGAGAAACAGTCTCTCCGTCAGGACGCTTCAGCTGGTATTCCTTGCCCGGCATAAAGCCGCCTTCTCGTCTGAATACCAGGAGCTTTATCTCAATAGTATTAAGTCCCGTCTTAAGCACGCCCTTAGGTATTCTGTATATTCTAGGCGGATAGAGATAACCTGTCTCACCTACAAACTGCCCGTTTACATATACCTTGTCTGAATCAATGATGGCTCCGAGATAGAGCTTTACTTCGTCCTCTGTCCATCCCTCAGGAAGAGTAAACTCTTTCTTAAAGAGAACAGCCAGACATTTGCCTCCAAGAGGTGTACCCTCGAAGAAGCCCGGTACAGAGAAGGTGCCGCTGAGATTTCCTGAAAGATCTGCATCAAAGGACTTATCCGCATCCTCTCTCCAGGCCATATCAGCCTTAGCCTCGGTCTCAATCGTCTCTTTAACCCAGGCATCATTCTTACACTCTTCATATTCTGCCTCGTGAAGTCCGAGAGCTCTCATAGTCTTCTCGCCAACCCACGACTTAATAGGAGTTCCTCCTATCGCTGTATTGTAAATACCTACAGGAACTCCTTCTCTGTTCTTGATCTCCTGAGCCGTAAAATATGCCACTGCTCCGAAATCGAGTATTTCCGGCATCTTTGCATATTTCCAGCTGCCGTTTTCTATCATTTCCTCAGTACCATGGAAATTATATTTTTCAGGCACTCTGAAGAATCTTATATCTGTATCACAAGTATTAATTATTTCTTCTTCATACCTTTCCAGTGTACGATTAAGCGGAAGCTCCATATTGGACTGGCCTCCGCATACAAAGACGTCACCGAATGTAATATGCTTAAATTCATATGCATCTTTTGAATCGCTTACTGTAAGTGTATAATCACCGCCGGCAGGAAAACTTCTGAGTACTATCTCAAAATATCCGTCGCCATTCTTGATCGTTACTCCGCCTTCAAATTCAATCTCAGCTTCTCCTGTCTCAGGATGGTTCTTTGCAAGAGTGATACTGACATATGAATCAGGCTCGGCATATCCCCATACCATGTTTTCGGATGTGTCCCTCTGCAAGACCATCCAATCAGAAAATACATTTGATAATCTGATCATCTTCAACCTCCCGATGTAACTATGAAGGATTCACAAGATTATGGAGGGTTGTTCTTACTGCCCCCGGTCCTTTCAGCATTTCTCTGAAATATTTATATATCTTGCTCTCGATATCTCCTGCATCACGAAGCTTGACTCCGAAGAGCTCTTCTCCGTTCATGATCCAGTTGATACCGGACATATCTGAATCCGTATTTCCAAGTCGTATTCCTTCCATTGCTGACTGGAGAACATCCATCATAGGATCCGGACTGAGGTTCATCTCTTTACCTTCATCATCCACTCCTATAAGATATCTGAGCCATGCTGCGATCACGAAAGGAATTATCTCCATCTTGTCACATTCATCTTTTAACTTATAACCTTTTATGGTTTCACCGAATCGTATTGACACCTTCTGACTTGTATCTGTGGCAATTCTCTGTGGTGTATCCGGAATATAAGGGTTCGGAAGTCTTTCTTCAAGAACCTCTCTTATAAAATCGTCAGGACTGATGATTCCCGGGCTTACTACAACCGGCATACCTTCATCGCCCAGCTTATATACAAGACTTCTAAGGTCATCATCCTTCATCTCATCCGATATTCTGTTAAATCCAAGAAGGCATCCGCATACTGCAAGTGCGGTATGAAGAGGATTAAGGCATGTCATAACCTTCATCTTCTCAGCCTTATTGACTGTATCTCTGTCAGTCATATATACGCCGGCCTTCTCAAGAGGTGGTCTTCCGTTAGGGAATCTGTCCTCAATAACAAGGTACTGAGGAATCTCTGCATTTACGAAAGGAGCTATAAATGTATTTCTTGCTGTGATAATAGGGTTCATATCCTCTATTCCCAGCTCTCCCAATTCCTTTGCGATTCCTTCATCCGGTCTTGGTGTAATCTTATCTATCATGCTCCAAGGGAAGGATACTGTCTCTTCATCACTTATGTATTCGATGAAGCCCTCTTCCATGAAACCTCTTTTCACCCACTTCTTAGCCACGAATAAGATTCCGTCGCGAAGCTTGCGTCCGTTCTGGCTGCAGTTATCCATGCTGACCAGTGCAAGTGGAAGACGTCCGGCACTATATCTTTCATACAGAAGTGCCGTAACTATTCCAAGGGCTGTTGAAGGATTCTGTGGTCCTTCTTTAATATCTTTCTCAACAAATGGAATTACGTTCCCTGCGATATCCGTGCACGCATATCCCTTCTCGGTAATCGTGAAAGATACCATCTTGAGTGACGGTGCTGCGGCATATCTCTTCAGCTCATCAAAATGCGCTGCGTCTGCAGCAAGAGCCGCTCCTATTCCTGCTGTTACTGCCTTATCGCTCTTTCCATCAGGTCTGAGTCCTACTGACAATGTAAGCAGGTCGTAAGGATAATATATCTTATCAATTATCTCGCCATCGAAGGAATCTGTTGCAACGATACCTGTTGTCATCAGCCCTTCGCCAATGAGTTTATCAGCAATACCGGCTATAAAGCCTCTGAAAATGTTACCCGCTCCGAAGTGGATCCATTCAGGTGCCTCAGCTGTTTTAGCTCTTACACCTTCAATATCGTATTCCGGAAGCTTCACCCCTGCTGCTTCCCAGGCAGCCTTCTCCTCTTTAATGCTGTTAAGCTTTAACTTCACTTCTTTGTCCTCTAATTATCTAATTTATCCAGCATATCCCAGGCTCCGAGAATATACATTATTCCCAGCGCTCTGTCATAGAGTCCATAACCCGGTCTGGACTTTTCTCCCCAAATATGTCTGCCGTGATCCGGTCTGATATAACCATCAAAGCCGTTATCATGATAGGCCTTAATTATATCCAGTATTCCTACATCACCATCACAGTCTCTGTGTGATGCTTCACTGAAATCCCCATTTGGATAATGCTTTACATTTCTTATATGTGCAAATGCTATCCTGTCTGTATGACGTCTTACTATATCTGCAACTGTGTTAGCCGGATTAGATCCGAGAGAACCGCTGCAGAGTGTGAGACAGTTATATGGATCATCAACCATACTCAGGAATCTGTCTACTGATTCACTGTCCACAAGAAGTCTTGGAAGTCCGAATATATCCCAAGGTGGATCATCCGGGTGAATGGCCATTTTGATACCTGTCTCATGGCAGGTCGGCATAAGTGCTTCAAGGAAATACTTAAGATTCTCCCAGAGAGTCTCCTTATCCACGTTCTCATACATCTTAAAGAGTTCTTTAAGATGAGCCATTCTTTCAGGCTCCCAGCCCGGCATAGTATAACCCTTGCATTCACGAAGAATATACTCAGCCATCTCTTCAGGATCCTGTTTAATCTTATCCTTCTCGTAATATAGAGCTGTAGATCCATCCGGAAGAGGATGGAAAAGATCTGTTCTTGTCCAGTCAAAAACCGGCATAAAGTTGTAACATACAACCTTTACTCCGAACTCAGCAAGATTCCTAAGTGTCTCTTTATAATTCTCAATATAAAGATCCCTGTTTGCTCCTGCTGTCTTAATGTCGTCATGAACATTTACTGATTCAACTACTTCCATGCCGAAGCCGTACTCATCAAGTTCATCCTTAACCTTCTGTATCTCTTCTTTCTCCCACACTTCACCCGGCTGCTTATGATGAAGAGCCCAAACTATCTCTTCAACTCCGGGAATCTGCTTGATGTCGGAGAGTGATACAGAATCATTGCCGGTACCATACCAGCGAAATGACATCTTCATAACCATGTACTCCTAAATAATTTGTTTTAAACCATTACACTTTCACGCGGTCCAAGATATGATGGAAGAAGGCTTTCGCCCTTCTTCACAAGGATTATCTTTTCAAGGATGTTTTCCTCTGCTGATCCGAAAAAGGCAATATTATTATCTCCCTTTTCAAGAATATCGAAGCCCTTGCACTTAACAAATCTCACATGATTCATTACTCCGTCTGACCAGCTGTTCCAGGTACCATTCTTAAGATCTTCTGTCTTATATCTGATAACTGTCTGATCCCCTCCGTTAACAGAGTAGCAAAGTTCGATCTCTTTACCGAATTCATAAGCATGTGTCGGAAGAAGCTGGAAGATTATCTCATAATCTCCCGGATGCTCTATATAAACTGAATAGTTGGCGATTGCTCTTCCATCAGCCTTTTCGGAATAGGATACTTTTTCCTTGTCAAAAAGCTTTATTGCACTTTCACATCTTCCAAGTTCCTTAACTACTCTGAACTGCTTGTTGCTGGTGTTATGGTCTTCAAAGAAGAAGTTTGCTGCATCTATAACTGCTATACCGCGTTCTTCAATATATGTTTTACTGTTCTGATCTGATGCCTTTACCTCTTTCAGGATTTCAGGATCGATCATATTCGGTTCAACAGTGAAATCAATCTTTCCTTTCTCATAGATTACCGATACCACCGGTTCATCATCAGAAATCTTTGTCTTATCAACCTCAACTGTTATATATTCAAATGGTTTATCAAGAGACAGGGTTCCCTCTGTCTTATCTACGCTTAATGCCTGCGAAGATGTCTCAAGTCTGTAACTGATATCCTGCTCACCCGTAGTGGCAACAAAGATCAGCGCTGTCTGCTTATCAGTAAGAGCATTCCCTGTAAGGAACTCTCTTATGCGGAAGTTCTGTCCTGTCCAGTACTGACCTGCAGATGCACCGGTCTCTCCAACAAGACCAGCCATAAGACCTGCTCCCGGAACCGGGATAACTTCCTCTACAATCGGATTTGCGGATTCTTCCTGATTCCAGTTTTTAAATCCTATATGAGCTCCGAGACCGAAACCATACCACTTGCCTGATGCAGCAGTATGGAGCCTGTCTGTAAGCTCTTTATCTCTTCTAAGGGCTTCTTTCATAAGGCGCCCATATTCATTCGCTATAACCGCTCCGATTGAAGCGTAGTAATGATTATAGCCTCTGTATATCCAGAGCTTTACAAGATTCATACCTGCAAGCACGTTGTAGGATATAAGCTGTGTAAATGAATCCATATATTCTGCAGGACATTTACTTTCCAGAGCCTCACAGCCCTTCTCGATTTCCTCTATCTCCTTCAGAATTCTGTATGATTCATAATAGTTCTGTGGATGATATACTTTATCGCTCATATGCTCAGGTCTTCTGTTATGAACGAGTCTTGTATATCTGTTATAAATATCTGCAAGGCTGTCTGTATCTTCCTCTGAAAATGCAGCGCCAAACTGAAGTTTCATCCAGTTTTTCAGATATTCTTCTGTATTATTCGGAGCTGAAATGCCATACTTATCATAGTCATATGCCAGGTCAAGGAAGTATGAAAGAGGCATCTCCTGAAGTCCGAGATCTCCTACATTTACTATCCATAACTCACGTATGTTCTTCTCATACGCTGTGGTCATCTCTTCCCATACCTCTGGGAGATATGTGCAGTTGATCCACTCATAAGATATAGGCTCTCCATGATAATCAAAGTGATAGTACATTCCGAAGCCGCCCTTATGATCCTTCATCTCTTCATCAGGAAGGCTTCTTACATAACCGTGATTATCGTCACAGAGCATAAGGATTACATTATCCAGGTCCTCTGTATGCTTTAATCCTTCTGTATTCTCATCACCGTAATAATAAGCTTCAACCTCTTTATAAAGGGCTATCATTCTCGGTACTTCTTCGAGGTTCGGATTAACCTCTTCAGCTATGAGCTGATTCTGGGTTTTCAGAACATCCTTGATGAGTTCGATATTATCCTTAAGAGTTGCTTTTTCTCCAAGGATCATGGAATCTCTCTCACCTCTCATACCGACGGTGATCACATTTTCCAGATGTCCGTTTCTCTTAAGTCCGTCTCTCCAGAATCTTGTAATTCCTTCCTTGTTTGAACGGAAATCCCAGGCATCTCCATAGATGGAATCCTTTCCTCTTACGTGACTGTATTCCTCACCATGTCTGAGGCAAGGCTCGTGATGAGAAAGTCCCATTACGACTCCCAGCTCATCCGCAAGGAGAGCACTTTCAAGTCCCGGTCCATCCTCTGCAAAGCAGGATGCCCACATAGCCGGCCACAGGTAGTTACCCTTCATTCTGAGGAGCATTTCGAAGATGCCTTCATAAGCCTTTCTGTTAACGCCTCCGAAGTTCTTCATGCACCAGTTGCCGAATGCCGGCCATTCATCATTTATAAAGAATCCTCTGTACCTTACCGAAGGTTCCTTTGATATAAAGGCATCCTCCGGACGTACAGCAAATTTAATCTTTTTAGGTTTTGCCAGCGACCAGTTTACAAGTGGTGATACTCCCATAAGATCCGATATATGGAAGAGTCCATAGATAAGACCTCTCTTATCACTTCCGACAATAACTATGCCCTTCTCTACAGGGAAGAAGCCGTATACTTCTCTCTTGCCTGTTACAGCACTTATATCTAAGCCATTCCCGCTGCAGATATCTTTAACTAATGCACTGTCTGTAAGACCGAAGATGATCGTAACAGCTGAATCTGAAAACTCAGTCTTCTCTCCTGCTTTAAGGATCTTCACATCTTCAGGAAGAATATCAGTTACAAGTCTGATATCCTCTCTTACCTTATCGGCAATCTTAACTGCTCCGGAAGGAGTAGTATCATCACATATGAAATATATTTTTTTGTCTTGTGTAAACTCTGGCATGACTAATTCCTATCGTATTTTTTTGTAAATTTTAAGAAGTTCTTATTTTGTAAACTTTAAGAAATTCCATGAACCGCCTGTAAGAACGATGTTTCCATCTACACTCTTCTCTACCGGAGTAACCTTGTCAGGATTCTCAATAGAGTTGCCTGCCTTAAGGTCTTCACCCTCCATGGAGATATGCTCTACTAACTTATATCCTTCAAAGCCTTCGAAGGAGAGATCGATCTCAGCGTCCTCACCAAGCTTTCTGTTAACAGCGAATACGGAGATTTCCTTCTCATCCTCTGAAAGAACAGCTACTGCATCAACAATAGGTGCATTCTCTGTCTTTCCTGCGCTGAAAGTATCACACTGGATATCAGCTGAAAGAGCAGTTCCTCTACCGTTAACTGATGTATACTTGAATGGATAGAATATAGTCTGCTTCCATACTCCGCCGCCTGTCACTGTCATGATAGGAGCGATTACATTTACGAGCTGTGCAAGACATGCAACCTTTACTCTGTCTGAATGCTTAAGAAGTGTGATCATAAGATCTCCGACAACAATTGCATCCTCAAGGTTATACATATCCTCAAGAAGTGGAGGAGCAACCTGCCATGGCTCCTGCTTCTTATCCTGCTCTGCACTATGGAACCAAACATTCCACTCATCGAAGGAGAGCATGATCTTCTTATCAGACTTCTTCTCCTCCTTAACCTTATCGCAGATAGCGACAACGTCCTTAATGAACTTATCCATTATTGTTGCAGATCCGAGATACTCCTGTGAGTTATCATCAGGATTTCCGTAGTAGCTGTGAAGTGAGAGATAATCAACATGCTCATATGTTTCTCTCAGAACTGTTTCTTCCCACTCACCGAAGGTCTCCATGAAAGGACCTGAGCTTCCGCAGGCAACCAGTTCGATTGATGGATCAACCATTTTCATGAGCTTAGCTGTCTCACATGCAAGTCTTCCGTATTCGTTGGCTCTCTTTGTGCCGATCTGCCAGTCACCGTCCATCTCATTGCCGAGACACCACAGCTTGATTCCGAAAGGCTCATCAAAACCATTTTTTCTTCTCATATCTGCATAATATGTATCTGTCTTGGAATTGCAGTACTCGACAAGATTTCTTGCATCATCTGCACCTCTTGTTCCAAGATTAACAGCCATCATAATGTCTGAATCTGCACGCTTAGCCCACTCCTGGAACTCATCGATTCCGACTTCGTTAGTTTCGATGGAATTCCATGCAAGTTCCATCTTTCTTGGACGCTTGCTTCTGTCACCTGTTCCATCTTCCCAGTTATATCCTGATACAAAGTTACCGCCCGGGTATCTGATCATAGGAACCTTAAGCTCCTTTATCAGTTCCATGACATCCTGACGAAATCCCATATCATCAGCTGTCTCATGTCCCGGCTCATAGATGCCTCCATATACAGCTCTTCCTAGATGCTCTATAAATGAGCTGTATATTCTGTCATCAATCTTGCTTATAACCTTGTCTTTGCTTATCTTAATCCCTGCTTTCATGGCCTACTCCTTTAATCAGTCAAGTGTGAAATCCAACATCTGTAATGAACCTGTTCCGTTATATGTGATATAAATAGCATATACTCCATCCGGAAGTTCTATATCAGAACTGTACTCTGTCCAGATATTTGTATTGTGAACTTCCATCTCTGCCAGAACCTCTGAATCGATTCCGGTCTTAACCTTGAAGAATCCGTCTCCGTATCCTCTCACCCTTATTGAAACTTTCTTTATACCCTGGCAGTCATAATACTTAAAACCGATAGTGGTCTTATCCTTGATACCAGAGATAAATGGTTCCGGCTTCTCCATTCCCTCATCAAGTCTCTGCTTGAATGTTGGCTCTCCTGCATCTCCGATATAGAGATGAGGCTCATCAGTGAACAGGTTACATGCTGTATATGCAGGATGTACGCCCTTTCCTACAAGTGGTGCACCATTCAGTCCCTGAGTGGTTATCTCAACCTGTGGTATGCTGCCATCCTCATTAAATGTGATCACTTCGGCACATCCCTGACGGCTGTACCAGTTTCCGTTAGTATGACGATGATAGAAGATATACCACTTGTCTCCAATCTCAACGATACTTCCGTGATTGTTTGCTCCATACATTGAAGGGAAATCAGCCTTCTTGTATGTATCTATTCCAATGTCTGCATTGCTGACTATGACACCACCATATGTAAATGGTCCTCTTGGTGAATCAGAAGTTGCATAGCAGAGCTCATGCATCCAGATTGAAGAGTATATAAAGTAATATATATCTCCTCTCTTTCTGATTGATGATGCCTCAAAGAATTCATGTCCTTCAAAGCTGCCCTTCTCAGGATTCTCTATTCCCGGTGCAACCCTTACTCCATCCTCGATGATTGTAAGCATGTCAGGTCCCAGTGTGAAGCAGAAAGATCCGCTTCTTGACTTATCGCCTCTTGGACAGAATCCTGTGTAGAGGTATGTCTTATCTCCTTCTCTCATAACGCCCGGATCAAACTGAGGCTCATCACCTTCTCTGTCTCCAAGACGTGTTCCGTCCTGATAATGAACATATCCATAGAATTCAAAAGGTCCGGCAGGTGAATCTGCAACTGCCACAGATACGATAGATACCTTGTCATAAACATAATAGAGGTAGTATCTTCCATCCGGTCCGACAACCACGTCCGGTGCATACAGACACATTCTTCCGTCTGCATTAATAGGATCGTCTGTCTTCTTAAAGATTACTCCTTCATATCTCCAATTTCCGAGATCATCTATCGGTGCTGAATATGTTACATAATCACCGATACAGAATACATGTCCGTCATAAATATCATGTGATCCATAGATGTAAACTCTGTCATTAAAGACGTATGGTTCACCATCCGGAATGTACTCCCAGGAAGGAAGATAAGGATTAATTCCCTGCTTTTTTTTGTCACTCATTTCTTCTACCTCATTTCATAAAATTTCGCCTAAATAGTCAATGGTTAAACATGCTTATTTGGTTGCAAAAAAAGTTTTACATAGCGAAAAGAGCGTATCAAGCTATTGATACGCCCTTTAAGATTCTTTACGGAGTATATATCTCAGAACATCCAGTCCTGATTCATAATCATCAGTCTGCCCTGTAATAATAAAATAAACCGGTTCTCCTGCTATTAAATAATCTTTCGCAAAGGCTGTATCACTTATATCAACAGCAGCCGCTATCATCGCTCCTGATTCACCGAGTTTTGCGCGAAAGATCTTATCAGACACCTTCTGCTTCAGCTCATCATCAAGTATCGGGTCCAGATCTGCCAGGCACTCACACTGTGCAACAAATGCAAGTCCCTTCTTCGTTGTGATCAGATAATTATATCTGTTTACTGCAAGCTCAGCCTGAAAAACCGTGTAGGTCTGATAATCCTCATCATCCAGGATTATATAAGACGCAAAATCGATCTTATTGGAAAAGGCGCTCTTGTCCAGATATGTCATATAATCATCTGTCAGATACGTTGTTCCTTCTTCGCTTAAATGGGCCCCTATAACGCCTCCCGTGACTATCGTATGTCTCATGGCTCGTCCAAAATCTATTCCGATCCAGACAAGCAGTCCCAGTATAACAACAGCTGCTATACAATACTTAAGATAATAGTCGATAAAATAACTCTTCTTTTCGGCCTTGGTCATTTCACCGATTTTTTCTTTTTCTTCTTCGATATATTCCTTAAAAGTCAGACCGTGAATCATTTCTTCACCTCATCTCTACTGACTTCAGAATTCTTTTTTTCAGTTTTATTCTTCTGGTTATTTGGTTTCTTGTTGTTATTATTCTTGTTATTGTTATTCTTGTTATTATTCTTTTTATTTCCGTTATTATTCTTGTTGCCGTTCTTGTTATTATTATTATTCTTATTGTTGTTACTCTTATTATTCTTATCTGTACTGCCTGCAGGTTTATTCTCAGACTTATTCTCAGCTTTCTTCTCCGGGTCAGCCTTCTTTTCCTGCTTTTCAGGCTTTCTGTCAGATTCCTTAGCCTTCTCTTCCTTCTTCTCTTCAGACTTTGCTTCTGTCTTTACATCTTCTGCAGTTTCAGAATCTTCTGTCTCTGCTCCCTCCTCTTCTCCATCAAAAAGAGGTTTAAGATCTTCTTCCTCGATCTCCTGCTGAGTCTTATATGGGTTTGAAACAGTACCAAAAGTCTTCTCCTCAAGAATCTCGAACTTCTTGATAAAGAAAATAGCGTTGTAATAAAGAGCCATACTCTCTACGCCAAGCCAGATAAGCCAAGCCCACTTGTAATACCATATACCGATGATATACGGAGACATTACAACAACAAATCCGATGACTACTCTTGGAAGATGTACCAGACCAAATATAAGTGCATTCCTGAATGCCGCAAAATTACCCATGGTAAATCTCGCCAGCAGCGGGAATATGCAGAATATTATAATTGCAAACATTATTGAGAAAATAGTAAGAAGTCCGATAAGAATCGGTCCCATAATCTGTGTTCCGTTAAGGATTATGAGCCACCAGTCAAATGCAAAGAATCCTACTACAAGTAAAAGAATAAAAGTTATCCAGGTATTCTGAAGTAAGTTCTGCTTAAATGAGTGAAAGAAAGCCTTCGTTACACTTCCACCTTCTCCTCTTTCAAGCTTCATAGCAACGTAATACTTAGCTGACATAGCTGCTCCTGATGTAAGTATCGGAAGCGAACACACAAAACAAAGTATGTTCAGCCACGCCAGATCTGCTAGTCTGCTGATAAAAAGCATAAAATCACTGTCATATCTAAGAAAGCCCATTTATTCCGTCCATCCTGTCTTATATATTTTTATAGATTCACCCTACCAGATTCTGTAATTTCCGCTCAGGATCATATAAGAGAAGAAGTATAAACAATTATCATAGTATCTTCTGTCCCCAAGTCTAAGAGGTGTATCTATAAATCTCTTCGCCCACTTTCGTGAGTCGTCATTGTCTATTATAACATGCGCAGCCGCGCTTGTTGCAATAATTGCAACCGGATGAAGTGCCGGTGTTTCTATCTTTGTACCGTCAACTTCAAATATATGATTCCAATCATCTCTGTTTTCAGGTCTTTCAAAAAAGCTGAGATATCTTGCAGCTTCTTCTACTGCCCAATCACTCCGTCCAAACCATTCTGTATCTACTGCAATATTGAGAATTGTTCTGTATGCATCGCTGTAGAACCAGTCATGTCTTCCACCATACATATTATAATTAGTTTTCTGTGGATTTCCATCATAATCTGCATATTCAGAGTTGAGTCCTGTCACAGGATGGCAGGCACTTTTCCAAAACTCTCTGCTGGCCGCAGCAGCCCTTTTGCAGAACTCAGCATCCGCCGCATCTGCAACCTGTGTATAAAGCTCATAAAAATGAGGAAGATGGTATGATGGATCCGTAAATTCCACTTCGGTTACAAACTTTATATATCCTGTCTCACGGTCAAACATTGCCTGACCTTCTGTTCCATCATAACCCTTATTTATCATTGTGTGAAGAATGGCACGTGCTTCGCTGTGATAATCATAGATTCCGATTCCATTTCCCCACCTGTTACCAGCAAAAATAAGAGCCATCACAAAGAATTCCTCGCCGTCCGGTGCAGCACCCATAGCATTCTTTATACCATCTGTGCGGCACGACCACGCAAAGTACCCCTTATTTGGCCCTTCATTCAGGAACATATGGGTTTTAGCCCATTTCCATAAACGATTAAATTCATCCTGACGGTCCATCTGTACGCACATCATCATGCCATAAGACATGCCTTCTGTGCGTACGTCATGATTTCCCGTATCTTCGATATATCCCATATCGTCCTTTACGGACTGATAGAATCTTTCTGAATCAGATCCATGAAAGATTGTATCGAATATCTCATTACATCTTTCACGTCCTGCTTCGTCTGATATACCGAATTTATTCAAATAGTTAGTATAAGTCCTAACTGTTGACACCTTAATATTACTCCTTAACTCCACCGATTGTAAGACCTGCTACGAAATATCTCTGCAGGAAAGGATAAAGACATACAATAGGTGCCATTGTTACTATAGAAGCAGCAGCACGTACAGATACAGGCTGGATATTAGCTCCCTCTCCTGAGTTAGGGTCAGACTTACTTGACTGACTTGTAACTGATGAAAGAAGCTTCATAAGCTCGTACTGAAGTGTTGTATACTCTGTTGAAAGTCTGTTGTAAAGCATTGTATCGAACCATGAATTCCAATGTCCAACGGCAATGAAAAGAGCTATGGTTGCGTACATAGGCTTACAAAGAGGTGATAAGACCTTAACGAATATTGTACCGTATCCGGCACCGTCGATCTGAGCTGCCTCTTCAAGTGAATCCGGAATACCTTCCATGAAGGTTCTCATAACCAGCATGTTGAATGCTGAGATGATACCCGGAATAATGTATACCCAGAATGTACTTGTAAGCTTAAGATTCTTGTAAAGAAGCAGTACAGGTATCATACCACCGTTTACATACATTGTCACTACCCAGAATGCTGTAAGTGACTTCTTAAGAAGGAATCTTCTACGGCTTACAAGGAATGCAAGAATTGCATTAAATAAAAGTCCGATAAGTGTACCAAGAACTGTTCTTGCAACAGATATAAACAGACCTGTTGTAAGGTTTCTCATAGCAAATACCGAATGATAATTGTTAGTAGAGAACTTTCTTGGAATAATGTGAATACCACCCTTAACAGCATCAATACCATCGTTGAATGATATAGCAAGTGTGTTAAGAATCGGGTAAAGTGTGATAGTTACAAACAATACCATGAATATGATATTGCATACAGTAAATATCTTATCTCCTGTGGATCTCTTATATTTTGTCGGCTTCGGAACCGGCATTTTTTCAAAAGAACCGCCGTTACCGCTTTCTGCTCCCGGCACAAACTGTTCTTCAGAATTAAATCTTCCCATTTTAAACCTCCTTAGAACAATTTATCTTCGCCGGTCTTGCGTGCAACATAGTTAGCAATAAGAATAAGTGCTATAGATACAACGCTTCGGAATATACCGGCCGCAGTACCGAGTGAATAGTCGTTCTGACTGATTCCCCATGTAAGTGTATAGATATCTATTGTTTCTGAAACACGCTTTACAAGACCATTACCGAGGATGTACTGTACCTCGAAACCTGCATTAAGAACCCATCCGATATTCATAAGGAGAAGGATCATAATAGTTGGTCTAAGTGAAGGCAGTGTGATATGTCGAATTTTACCCCATCTTCCAGCACCGTCGATCTCAGCTGCCTCATAGAGGTTAGGATCAATACTAGTAATAGCTGCAAGATAGATGATTGCGTTCCAACCAGTTTCTTTCCATACATTTGCAAATGCAACGATTGGCCAGAAATACTTGGTCTCTGCAAAAAAGTTAATTGGCATCTTTATAAGATGAAGATTTGTAAGAACCTCATTTACAATACCTGATGATGAAAGTGCATCATGAAGGATACCTGTAACGATAATCCATGAAAGGAAATGAGGAAGATATGATATTGTCTGAACAACTTTCTTTCCTGCTTTTGATCTAAGCTCATTTAAGAGGATAGCGAAAAGAATTGCCATAACAAATGTAGCAATCAGGTTAAGTACACCCATTGCAAGAGTATTTCTTATATCTCTAAGAAATACTTCGTCAGAAAAGAGGAACTTGAACTTATCAAGTCCGATCCATTTTGAATGCCATAATCCGGTCTTCGGCTTATAGTTCTGGAAAGCCATTACCCAGCCGGCAAGAGGAATATAATGGAAAACTATTCCATACGCAAAAAATACAAATGCCCACGCAAGAAGAGGCCACTGTCTTTTAACCTCTTTAGCAGACCATTTCACTCTAGGCTGGACAATTTTTTGAGTTTTTGGTTTAGCCATAACTGTTTCTCCCACTTTTTAAAAGGGATAGCAGCCATATTTCTATGACTGCACCCCTTTAAAATAATCATTTATATAATCTTACTGTCCAGCTCTTCTCTCGAGCTCTGCCTGCATCTCATCCAGGAAGTCCTGAGGATTACATGCTTCGTATGCTGACATATAATCATTCCATGTTGCTTCGAAGTCAGAAGCCATAACAACCTTTGGAAGCCACTCATGCTTTGTCTCGCCCATCTTAACCCAAGCTACACCACC
>ONEC01000143.1 GCA_900316715.1 uncultured Eubacteriales bacterium | reverse complement strand
AGTTTATTAAGGTGATATTGTTTATATCAGACAAGGCAACAATTTAGAAAAGGAAGTGATGATACCGATTATCGTACTGCCGGCCACCGGTAGGAAAATAGACGGAAAGAGCAAAGAATCATAAATGAATAGAAATCAGATAACCGTGAGAAGCGGTTCTGTTTTCGTGTCATGATTGATTTTTGCTCTGTATAACTTTTAACTATAAGCTGCAGAGTAACATCTGCAGCTTTTTTGTACTTATGTGCCTTGTCTGATAAAATATAAGGAGATAAAAAAATGATAACATTTAAACTTGTAGAAGATAAAGATGAAATAACAAGAGTAACTCTGGAGATAATGAATGCACTGCCTGAATGGTTCTCACCACCTGAAGATATTGTAAATAAGTCAAAGATTCATAGAGATTTTCCGTTCATTGCAGTTTATGATGATGATAAAGCAATCGGCTTTTCAGCGCTGAAGATTCATAATGAATTTACTGCTGATGTATATGATATCGGTATCCTTAAGGAATACCACAGTCAGGGGATCGGACATAAACTTATGGAGGAGTGCGTCCGTTATTGTAAAGAAAAAGGATTCAAGTTCCTGACGGTTAAAACGCTGGATGAATCAGCAATATATGAACCGTATAACGGAACCAGAGCATTTTATAAGAAGGAAGGTTTTTATCCGCTGGAAGTATTCAAAACTTTCTGGGATGAAGATAACCCTTGCCTGTTTCTGGTAAAGGTTTTAGATTGAGAGTATTAAAGGAGGGAAGACCATGCACAAATGGTACGATGAAGAATATGAATTTACTATAGAAGTTACGGGTTTTCTTCACGGAGATCATACCGAAAGATATTGTCGTAACGGAGAAGAAATAGGTGATACATATACCTGTACATACGGATGCCCGGTCAACAAGGACGGATATGGCATCTGTTCAAAGGTAATGATGATGCTATATCCACTGATGGAGGCTATCCGAAGCGGCGGAAGTCTTGAAAATCTCGGTGGAGACGGCAAGTATAGCAAGACCGTTGTCTGTCCGGATGGATGCGTTATATTTAAGCTGACTGCAAAACCTCTTGGAAATGAGAATTTCCATACAGGTGGATTCTGGGAATATCCGGATGAAACTCAGTAGAGTCACTTTAGAGTAAGATTGGCGGGATAAAATATGATCATAGAAGAAGCAAAAAGATACATAACAGAATTATTCAACGGAAATGCTGATGGTCATGACACAGAACACTCGATGCGTGTCTATAAAAATGCGATGGAGATTGCAAAGGGTTATCCTGAGGCGGATGCCACGGTTATTGCCCTTGCAGCACTGCTCCATGACACTGATGATCATAAGTTGTTTGATCATGAGAATAATGAGAATACGCGGGAGTTTCTGAAATCTCAGAATGTGGATGAAGAAGTGACGGAGAAAATCTGCGAAGTGATCAACACGGTTTCTTTCAGTAAGAACCGGGGCAGAAAACCCGGGACGATTGAAGGCGCTATTGTGCAGGATGCGGACAGACTCGATGCCATGGGGGCAATCGGTATAGCCAGAACATTTGCATATGGCGGAAAGCATGGGCGAACGCTTGACAACTCTATGCAGCATTTCTATGAAAAACTTCTGGTGCTGAAGGAGGAGTTAAATACTCCGGAGGCAAAGCAGATGGCCGAAATAAGACACGGCTTTCTGGAACAATTTATAGAGGAGTGGAAAAGGGAATGCTGGTAATACAGATAGTAGCTTTAATAATTGCAATTGTTTGCTGGTCTATATTCTTTCATATGTTCAGGAAGGACAGAAGCAGATATCGCAATTGTTATGTGCTCTTTATAACGCTGATTGCTACCATGATGTTCATAGTAGTTTTGCCGGGAGAAGAATATTTTATCGGTGTGTTCTGCATAATGCTTATGGCACTGGTGGTCTTTCTTCTGGTGGTTCCATTCTTCTTTATCTTCAATGGAATAGTTATGATAAAGAGAGAAGGAAAACATCTGGCGCATATGCTTTCTCTGGCACTGGGAGTGGCTATACTTCTGGGTGAGGTAGTAACCTTTATTCAGCTTGTAATATATTCGGAAGCGTCCTGGGAGACAATGGACAAGTATTCGAATTCAGTGGTATCACTTCTGCTTCTGATATTCAGCATGACTGTAATCTATGGTTCCATGGAATTCCTTGTTTTTATGATATATGTACTTTTTCTTCAGGTTGTTCCGAAGGGGAAGAACTTCGACTATATTGTCATTCATGGAGCGGGACTGCTGGGAGGAGACAGGGTTTCAAAGCTGCTCAGTGATCGTATAGATAAGGCTATAAACATTTATAAAAAAGCTCCGAATAAACCGAAGCTTATTCCGTCAGGCGGAAAGGGTGATGATGAGACAATATCGGAAGCTGAGGCTATGAAGAGATATCTTCTTGAAAAAGGTATTCCTGAAGAGGATATAATATTAGAGGATAAATCGGCAACAACATATGAGAATCTGAAGAACTCAAAAGCTATAATTGACGGAAGATGGGGAAGTAAGAATACAGCCCTTGTAACAAGTAATTATCATGTTTACAGAGCTCTCAGATATGCTCGTAAGATTGATCTTAGATGTACAGGTGTGGGAAGCCGTGTGGCATTCTATTACTGGCCGAGCGCACTTATACGTGAGTTCATTGCTATACAGACAGAGAAAAAGCATGCCCTGCTTTTTGTGGGTGGATGGTTTATTCTTGCAAGCGGACTGTATATGTTATGGAGATAAAATTATGATGGACATTGTTCGTATATCATGTTAAGCTACTCTTGATGGAGTTGTATGGCAACAATGGGGTGCAATTCTATGAAGGGGCTTTATATTTCAAGATATTATAAACGCAGTTAATTCTCTTTTGAGGGCGAACTGCGTTTTTTTATTTCTATGAAACTGTAGAAAGGGTAATACGTATGAGAAAATGGGGTAGAAAGATAACAAGTGCGTTGGTTGCTGCATTACTGGCAGTTAATCTTATGGTGCCTGCAGGCGTGTATGCTGCACCGAGATTCGATGAGGGTGTTGAAACTGAGTCGGGTGAACCTGTTAAAGACATGAGTGCTGAGAAATTATCTTTAACTGTCAAGGCAGCTGACCAGGAATGGACTTATGACGGAGAAGCTCATTCATGTGATGATGTCGTGATTACTGCAGGAACACTTTTACCAGGCCATGTGCTGAGCGCAGAGAATTCCGGCGAAGTTACAAATGTATCGGATTCAGGAATTGGAAATAATACGGTAAGTTTTGTTAAAATCATGGATGGCGAGAAAGACGTAACCGCACAATATAAGATCGATACTCAGGCAGGCAACCTTACTATTACTCCTAAGAAGCTTGATGGAGATGCGATTATTATCTCTGATGAAGATATTGTCTATGACGGATCTAAAAAAACTCCGGAAATTGTAGTAATGGACGGAGATAAGGTAGTACCAAAAGAAGAGTATACTGAACCGAGGTATTCTCATAATATTAATGCAGGTGAGGCAACCGTTACCGTAAGGGATTTAGAAGGAGGAAATTATATCGTAAGTGGAAGTAGGAAATATACGATTAAGGGAGCCCCTGTTACAGTTAAAGCCTACAATAGTTCAAAGGATTATGGAGAGAATGATCCGACTCTTTCTGCTTCTGTATCCGGAATACTAATGACGGATCCTATAGATATTGTTTATGAAGTAGATCGTGAAGAAGGTGAAGATGCGGGAACTTACACGATAACACCTACGGGAGATAAAGCGCAGGGCAACTATGAGGTAATATATGAAACAGGAACATTTACGATTAACAGAAAGAAAGTAAGTAATCCGACAATTACACTTTCGCAGGATGAGTATACTTATGATGGAACAGCACACGAGCCGAAGGTAACCGTAAAAGACGGAGAAGTCACGATTCCGGAGAATCAGTATACGGTATCTTATGAAAACAATGTCAATGCAGGAACCGCCACGGTTACCGTAAAGGATAAGGAGGGTGGTAATTATACAGTAAACGGCACGAAGACATTTACGATCAATAAAGCTGCAGTAACTGTAAGCGCATCTGATATTGAAAAGAATTACGGTGAAGATGATCCGGAACTTACTGCTGTAGTTACAGGTCTGGTGGCCGATGGTAAGATAAGCTATACATTAACCCGTGAAGAGGGAGAAAGCGCAGGAACATATGTAATCACTCCGAACGGAGATGCAGTGCAGGGTAACTATACTGTACAGTATATTCCGGGAATCTTAACAATAAAGGAAAAGCCACGTACTGGATACTTCTGCAAAGAGGGCGATAATTATGTTCATACAAAGGGCTCCAAAAAAGAAATGCGTGTTGTATTCGACAGTGCAAAGGGCGGAGCTGAGGTTATAAAACATCTGACAGGAGTAGGTGTTGATAAAGCTGCTATTCCTCAAAAGTTCATGAAGTTATCAATCGGAAGTGTGATCATTGATGTCAGTCCTGAATATCTTGATACACTTTCAATTGGTGAACACTCCCTCACAGCAAGCTTCGATGATGGTAACAGCGTAACTATCAAGTTCAGCGTAGTCGAGGCAGACAAGAAGGAAAACAGTAAGACGGA
>ONEC01000189.1 GCA_900316715.1 uncultured Eubacteriales bacterium | reverse complement strand
ATGACGGTAAGTAAGGTATATCAGCTCCTCAAGTCCGAGGGTTATATACTTACAGACCGAAAGAACGGAGCCCGTGTCAGAGATAACATCAACAAAACGGGGACGATAAGTGAGGAGAATAAGACGGAACTCAGACGAATCGTGTCTGAGGCTCGTCTTTCGGGTGTATCCAAGAAAGAACTTCAGAAACTTATCGATGAATACTATTAACAGGTGTGTCAGTTGACTTTGAGTCGGGTGACACATTTTCGAATAGAATGGAGCTTATTATGAATAATCATATGTTTGACTTGATGATGCTTGCGATAATGGTTCCTACAGCACTCATAATGTTTTTATATGAGTATCCGAAGAAGTGGAAGGAAAGAAAGTTTATCTTCGGTGTAAGGAATCGTGAAGAATTTAAAAATATAGATACGGCAGAACGTGTGGATGAGATTACAGGCCGCTGCCGCAGACAGGCCGGAACGATTCTTATTGTTTCCATTGTTATCATGGTGCTCATGTGTCTGATTCCGGATTTCATGCTCAGAATGCTTGTCTGGACACTGTTTGTAATGGTTGACATCATAATCCTTATTATTCCTTTTTCAAGAGGCAATGGAGAGATGAAGAGCCTTAAGAAGGAGATAGGGATCAACACAAAGGGTGTATCTTATGCGGAATTTACAAATGCAGGATCTATACATGCACTTAAGGTGTCAAGCCTGGTGATTCCTAATATTATAGGTGCAGTTATCTGCGTGGCAGCCTTGTTCTATGATCTTGGAATGTATAAGATAGCAGGAAGAGCATCAGCGGGAGACTTTGCAATATCGGGAATAATGGCAGCATTTTTACTGATAGGACTTTCAATGATTCCGGTGGGAATAATGTTTGACCGCCTCAGGAACGAAGTTATCTCAGATGACAGTGATATAAATAAAAACTATAACAGGGCTAAGAAGAAGAACTGGGCAGATACCAATACATTTATGGTATGGATCAATACGATATTCATCGCATTTACCTTTGGTGCCATGGTGTTCTTCGACAGCGAGATGGCTTCCTTAGTTGTGATGGTATTATATATGCTTCTGCTTATCGTAGGAATCGGCCTCTTTGTTAAGAGGAATCTTGCTATAGACAGACGTTACAGGAAAGAAACATCTATAGAAGTGGATGATGACGACTGCTGGATACTCGGTTCAATTTATTATAATCCTGATGACAAGAGACTTAATGTTGAGAAGCGTGCCGGTGTTGGCGGTACTATCAACATGGCTCATCCGGTAGGAAAGGTAATTGGAGTTATTACTGTTCTGATAGTTCTCTTTTCACTGGTTGTTCTGATCTGGACAGCGGTTCTCAGTAAGACACCGACCACTCTTAAGTATGAGGATGGAAAGATAATCTGCCATCAGCTGAGCAATGATTATGTAATACCGGCTGATACGATTGAGGATATAATTATGCTGCCGGGTTCTCAGAATCTTAAATTATCAAGAACCAGCGGCTACAATATGGATCCTGTATACAAGGGTAACTTTACTGTTGATGGTGAGAGAGGCTGCAAGGTATTTCTGAATCTTGATGTAGATCTCTATATCCGCCTTACAGCTGATGGAAAGACCTATTATATTAACGGCGGAACCGTTGAAGAAACAGAAGAAGTATACAGCAATTTTATAAAGTAATATAAATAGGCGTAATAAAAGCTCATTCCGGGAAATCCTCGGGATGAGCTTTTTGAATGCATTTATATATTATATGCGATGTGTTCTGTTTTCTTTTTTTACCTCATACATTCTCTCGTCTGCCTTCTGGATAAGATCAAACAGGGAATCGGTACTCTTAGGTACGGTGGTTATATATCCAAGGCTCGCAGATAACTTATAAGGTTTATCATGCTTACGGTTCTGACTGGCTAGTCTGGCTGTCAGACGTTTCTTAAACTTTTCGGCAAAGTCAGATCCGGTTCCCAGAATTACGAATTCATCTCCACCGAATCTTCCGCAAATATTTACAGTTCCACAGGCGAGGCTGATGGCATCAGACATTGCTTTGATAGCAAAGTCACCTTCGTGGTGCCCATAGGAATCGTTGATTCCCTTCAGTCCGTCCATATCTATGACCATCGTGCAAACAGTCCGCTTATCCTTTATAGATAGTATAGCACTGTTCGAGTGCTCATAAAAGCCACGTCTGTTGAGCATACCCGTCATGCCGTCACGTATGCTCTGATCTTTCAGCCTTTCTATCAGCTTGTTTCCCATTGTTTTATGCTCCT
>ONEC01000025.1 GCA_900316715.1 uncultured Eubacteriales bacterium | reverse complement strand
TTCTGGTACAGCAGTGGAGCGGCTTATGCGGATATGCTTCTTCGTGATAAAGGAAATATGCCGGAAGCAGTTGCGTGTGCCAATGACTGTATGGCCATCGGTCTGGCGGAAGCTCTTGATAAGGAAGGCATAAGGATTCCTGAAGATATGGCTATCACAGGTTACGGAGATACAGAGGAGGGCCTGACCAGTCCTAGTCCTCTTACATCCGCTAAGATTCCTGCAAGATATTATGGAAGTTATTCAGTGAAATGTATCACTGCACTTTTGGCGGGTAAGGAGCCACCTGAAACAGCAGTAAGACCTGAGCTTTTTATAGGCTGCAGCTGCGGCTGTAATAAGGATTCTGAGAACCTTAAATCCAAGAAGCTTATAAGAGATTCCTGGAATACCAATGCATCTGAAGATGGTGTAAACAGCATTCATTATCTGATGCTTAATGATATGATGATCCAGACTACGCTGGATGGATTTATAAATTCTGTATACTCGAATCTGTACCAGCTTAAGAATATCAGAAGCTTCCACCTTTGCCTTAATAAGCAGTGGGCTATATGGGATAAGGTGAATCAGATAAATATGCCGACATATGGCTATTCAGACGTGATAGTGGATGCCATATCTTATTCGGCTCATACACCGGCTAAGAATAAGGTTGGAATATACGAGACATTTTCAGTTGATGAGATGCTTCCGGATATGGGTAATTCCCCTGAACCGGAGTGCTATATTTTCACACCTCTTTCCTTTGAGGAGAAATGCTTTGGTTATTCGGTTGTCAGCTTTGATAATGATATCTATGGCTATCCCGAGGATTACAGATTATGGTCCTGGGATCTCTGCAAAGGACTGGAGATAATGAGAAGAGAGCTTCTCTTTAATATCATTCAGAAGAGGGGTTCAGATGAATCACTTACAAAGGTCAGGACGGCTGAGGATGGTGTTGATCAGGCAGTTCTGAATAACCTTACACCGGTTGAAAAGCGTGAACTTAAAGAGACTGAGAGGCTTCTTGATAATAATCTCTTTGATTATCATTTCCAGCCTATAGTATCGGCAAAGACAGGAGAGATATATTCCTACGAGGCTCTGATGAGAGCCAGATCCGACTGGAAGCTGTCACCGCTTGCAATCCTGAAATATGCCGGGGTTCTTGGACGTCTGGCAGATGTAGAGAAAGCAACTTTCTTAAATGTTCTTACAAGAGCAAATGAAGAGAAAGAGCTCTTTAGAGACAGGAAGGTTTTCATAAACAGTATACCGGGATGCAGACTTAATAGTGAGAACCTGACTAAAATACAGGAATTGATAGAGAAGAACACTAACGGCGTTGTGCTTGAGCTTACTGAGCAGGCAGAGCTGTCGAACGATGACCTGGATAATATAAAGAAGATCAATGACGAGTATAATATAGAACTGGCCATAGATGATTATGGAACAGGTTATTCGAATATATCGAATCTGCTCAGATATATGCCAAACTATGTTAAGATTGACCGGGCTCTTTTGTCAGAGATTCAGAATAGCGCGCAGAAGCAGCATTTTGTAAGAAATGCAATCGAGTTCTGTCATGAGAATAATATCCTGGCTCTGGCGGAAGGAATAGAAACTTCAGAAGAACTCAAGGAAGTAATAGAGCTGGGAGTTGATCTTATCCAGGGCTATTATACGGCCAGACCTCAGCTGGAAGTAATGGATGAGATAGATCCTGAGATTCAGAATGAGATAAAGACCTGCTATAGTCAGAAGTCCACCGGCACAGGCCATAGAAAGTACATTGCCGGCAGGACCAACCGAATCGTAATCAATAATCTGATAAAGGATGGCTGTGATACCATACTTATCGGAGATCCGAAGGCTATACACAGAGATATGACCATAATCGGAACTCCTGGCAACAAGACGAAGATTCATATAGAGATTCAGGATGATTATGAAGGCAGGATCACTCTGGAAAATGTATATCTGTCCAGTGAACAGAGCAGGCCTCAGATAGAGATAGGAGATAACTGCAACGTTACTATTGAACTGGTAGGAGATAATTATCTCCAGAACGGCGGTATTCTGGTTCCGGAGGGCTCCATCCTTGCAGTAGAAGGAGACGGTAATCTCTATATCACCATCAATTCCGTTACAGGTTATGGAATCGGTAATGAACTTGATAAGCGCCATGGACATATCAACTTCTATCAGGATGGCTGCATCAATATGGAAGTTAACGGTACTGACAGCGTAGGTATCGGAGCCGGATTGGGCGGACCGGTTAAGATCATGAAGGGAAGATATGTTCTCAATATGAATTGTGAGAATGGAGTTGCAATCGGTACTTACACCGGTAACGCGTCCCTTGATATACATAACTGTGACTTTGAAGCAAACATGTCGGTTAACAGAGGAACGTGTATAGGTTCCATAAGTGGAAATGTTATCCTGCGTGTCTGGGGAGCTTCTATTAAGTGTTATGCCGGCGGCAAGGAAATGGTAGCTCTTGGAACGATAGAAGGTAAGAGAGCCGGAATTAATATCCATGAGGCATCCACCGCCATCAATGCCAGAGTTGAGACTTGCACAGGAATCGGAAGTATGAAGGGAAGCACGGATTTCTCCATCAAGATGGCATCCTTCAGATGTACTATGAATGGAAAGAAGGTTATTACCTTCGGTAGTGCAGTAGATGAGGAAGCACATAAGAATATAGCAATCTTCAATTCCGATGTTAATATATCCCAGCATTCTGATCATAAGAGAGAATATCTGGGATCAGATGATGAGATTCTGGTGGTTGATACCAGATATCAGGCAACAATTAACGGAAAAGAATACAGCAGTCCATAGGAAAGACGGGCCCGGAGAACCATCTCCGGGCCTTTTATTGCCTGAAAGTGCCTGTTTTACAAGCTTTTTTACTAATTGAGGAAAATGTCAAAAAAAACGACAAAAAATTCATTCTGTAGCAATAGATTTTCTTGTGCTTATATCCAAAATTTGGTATGATACTGAGCACGGGATTGCCCGAACGAAAGAGATAGCGAGGAGGAATTGTCACGCATGTTGGAAGAAGCAATGAACGCTGTTAAAAAAGCTGAACAGGATGCGGATGCTATTCTTGAAGCAGCTAAGGAGAAAGCTCAGGATATCAGAAAAAAAGCTGGGTCTGATGCAGAAGACCTTAAGGTCCAGGCACAGGATGCAGCGGCTGCTTATCTGAAGAACGGACTCGAAAAAGCCGGCGCTGACGGAGACGCAGCGATTGAAAAAGCTAAAGCTGAAGCAGGAGTTGAAGCAGAAAAGCTGACTGAGGCGGCTAAGGCTAAAGAGCCAGAGGCCATTAAAGCAGTAATAGATGAAATAGTAAATAAATTATAGAAAGGCGGTACTGAAGTTGGCAATCGTAGAGATGCAGAAGATCAGTATCTGTGCTTTACAGAAGCATAGAAAAGAGATACTGGAATTCCTGCAACGTACAGGGGCCATGGAACTGATCCGCGAAGATGTCAATGAGGGATTTGAGACAGTCGATACTTCTCAGGACAGATCGAATTTCGAAAAGATCGCTGATTCCTTTGATCACATTCTTGAACTACTTAAGCAGTATGCACCTGCAAAGAGTTCGGGACTTGGTCTGGAGAAGAAGCAGATAACGAGATCTGAACAGAAAGAGGTCGTTAAGAAAGTCTCAGAATATTATTCTCAGGCAAAGAGAATGATGAGCCTTGAAAAGGACATCGCAGAGGCAAAGAGTAACATCGCCCGAAAATCAAATAAAATAGCAACGCTCAGACCTTGGGAGAGGCTGGATATACCACTTAACAGTACAGGTACAAAAAAGACGGATGTCTTTATCGGAACCTTCCCGGCTCTCATCGAAGAAGATGAGATACTTACCATCGCGGCAGGCGATATGGAAGATGCAGTTCCGATAGATGTAAATGTGGTCAGCAGTGAGAATCAGATGACCTGCTGCTGCGTTGTATGTACTAAGGATGTATCCGCAAAGGTTGAGGAGAATCTGAGACAGGGTGGCTTTGTAAAGATGCCATTCATCACTCACAGAATTCCTAAAGATGCGATCACGAAGAGGGAACGTGAGATTGGTGAAGAAGAGGCAAGAATAAGAGCTGCCATCGATGAGATAGCTTCATATGGAGAGAACCGTTCGAAGTATGAGATAGCCTCAGATTATTACAGAACCCGTTCTGAGAAGTATAAGCTTCTGGGAACGATACCGCAGTCTAAGAACGCATTTTTCCTTGAAGGATGGATACCTAAGGAGAAGGCAGAGGACTTCTGCAGTGTTCTTACAGATAAGTATGAAGCGGTTGTGGAGATGGAAGAGACAGCTGAAGGCGAACAGCCGCCGGTTGTTCTTCGTAATAATAAGTTTTCCGAGAATGTTGAAGGCGTGCTAGAGTCTTACGGACTACCACAGCATGGCAGAGTCGATCCGACAACGGTGATGTCATTTTTTTATGTATTTTTCTTTGGAATGATGCTGTCGGATGCAGGATACGGAATACTTATGGCCATAGTTACGGCTGTGGTCGTGAAGCTTTATCCTAGAATGGAGGCAGGCATGAAGAAGATGCTTAAGTTATTCTTCTGGTGCGGCCTGTCAACAGCCTTCTGGGGCTTCATGTACGGAGGCTTCTTCGGAGATGCGATAGATGTTATAGCCAAGACCTTCTTCGGTTATACAGGTGAGACACCGATCCTTAAGCCAATCTGGTTCGCACCTCTCGACAATCCTATGAGACTTCTCATATGGTGTATGGTATTCGGACTCGTTCACCTTTTCGCAGGACTTGCGATGAAGGGATATGAGTATCTGAGAGATAAAGATATAGTCGGATTCTTCAGTGATATTATAGCTTGGTATATGTTCATACTTGGACTTGTACTGATGCTTGTTCCGACAAGTATATTTGCTTCAATATCAGGAAATCAGATTACATTTCCTGACTGGGCAAATACACTGGCAAAGGTTCTTACAATCGGCGGACTTGTGATAATACTTCTCATGTCCGGAAGAGCCAACAAAAACTGGGGACTGAGAGTAGCCCTCGGTGCTTACGACATTTACGGTGTAACAGGATGGCTGTCCGACGTGCTTTCATATTCGAGACTTCTTGCACTCGGTCTTGCAACCGGTGTTATTGCAAATGTTATCAATATGATGGCCAGCATGAAGGGCTGTACGCCTGTCGGAGTCGTCGTATTTATAATAGTGTTCATATTCGGACACATACTTAATCTTGCCATCAACCTTCTGGGAGCTTATGTTCATACAAACAGATTACAGTATGTAGAGTTCTTCGGTAAGTTCTATGATGGTGGAGGCGAAAGCTTCAAACCTTTTAAAACGATTAATAATTATGTTGAAATCAAGGAGGAAAATTAAAATGTCATTAGGTTATGTTATAGCTATAGTAGGTGCTGCACTTGCTACAATACTTGCAGGTATCGGATCAGCTCTCGGTGTAGCTAAGGGTGGTCAGGCAGCAGCAGGAGTTGTTAGTGAGGATCCGGCACAGTTCGCTAAGGTTCTTATCCTTCAGCTTCTTCCTGGTACACAGGGTATCTACGGACTTCTCGTAACATTCATCGCACTTTCACAGATCGGACTTCTCGGTGGTGCACAGGTTGAGCTTACACTTATGCAGGGAATCGCATTCTTCGTAGCATGCCTTCCAATCGCAATCGTAGGTCTTGTATCAGCTGTTCATCAGGGAAAGACATCTGTTGCATCAATCGGCGTTGTAGCTAAGAAGCCGGATCAGTTCGGTAAGGCTATGCTCTTCCCAGCAATGGTTGAGACATACGCAATCCTCGCTCTTCTTATTTCTATACTTGCAGTTACAAACATATTGAAGTAATACCGACAAGGTATAAATCGGCGTGCTCGCTTGCGAGCTAAGCAGATTTAGACTTTGGCGGTTAGAAGATATGAGTGTGGAGCCCGAAGGGTGGGAACACGAATATCTTCAGAATTGCGAGAGCTGCGCAGCAGCGGAGCAATTCGCATTACTTCAAAGATTGAAAAGAAACCAAGAATGAGAAAGGAGGTTACCATGGCAGGTATTGATAAGATTCTCAGCTCCATCAAAGAATCTGCAGAAGCAGAAGCAGCGGAAGTTGTAAAAGAAGCAGAAGCTAAAGCAGAAGAGCTGATTGAAAAGACAAAGAAAGAATGCCTGGTATATTCTGTCGAAGAAAATGCAAAGTCAGACAAGAAGATAGAGCTTGCCCAGAAGCGTTACAACGCTCAGAGTGAGCAGGCTGCTAAGCTGATTCTTCTGAATGCAAGACAGAATATCATAGAATCTGCTCTGGAAAATGCTCTTTCAACTATAGAAAAGTCCGAGCCGAAGGAATACTTCGATATGCTCCTCAAGCTTCTTGAGAGAGCTGCCGGAAAAGGCGAAGGAGAGCTGTATCTCTCAAAAGAAGATATAGACAGAATGCCTTCTGAATTTGCAGTAGCTGCAGCAGGAATTGGAGCTAAAAAAGGCGGAGTTATAAAGATTGCCGGTTCTAAGCCGGATATAAAGAGTGGATTTATACTTAAGTACGGACAGATTGAAGAGAACTACACTATGAAAGCACTCTTCGAAGAAAACCATGACAGATTACAGGATATAGTTAATTCTATTCTGTGGGGCTAATAAATAAAGGAAAAAATATGAAGGACGCAGATTACATATATGCAGTTGCGTGTATACGCACTAAAGAAAAAAATCTGCTGAAGGATTCTGATATTCAGACTATTTCCGGACTTTCATCAGAGAGTGCAGTGATCACCTATCTTACAGAAAGAGGTTGGGGAACACACGACACTAAAGATGCAGAACAGCTTCTCAGTATGGAAGAGGCTAAGACCGGTCAGGTTCTTACAGAACTTGGAGTCGGAGAGGATATTACGGACATACTTATGTTCCGTCAGTATTTCCACAACCTGAAGACCGCAGTTAAGCAGGTTTGTACAGGTATTGAAGATCCTAAAGCATATTATAAAAGCAGCAGATTTGATGGAGAGAAGCTGAAGCTCATTATCAGAGAGAACTCCTTCGAGCAGCTGCCTGAATATATGAGAAAATCGGCTGAAAAGGCAAAAGACGTTATGTTAACCACTAGAGATGGTCAGAGATGTGACTCTATCATAGATAAAGCATGTCTTGATGCCATGATAAGTGAAGCGCATAAGACAAACGACAGTTTCCTTATTGACTATGCAGAGTCAAAGGTTGCTGCAGCCGACATAAAGGTCGCAGTAAGAGGATGTTTTACTGATAAATCCTATGATTTTATTCTTGAAGCACTGAGCCCTTGCAAAGCATTTGATGTAAAGGCTCTTGCCAAGGCAGCAGCAGAGGGTAAGGATGAACTTCTTACATTCCTCAGCAAGTCTGATTATTCAGAGGCTGCTGAAGCTATCAGCGAATCCTTCTCAAGCTTTGAGAAGTGGTGTGATGACTTCATGATAAGGAAGATCCTGGAGCAGAAGACAAACATCCAGTCTGTAGGACCGATAGTTGCATATTATCTTGCTCGTCAGAATGAGATACAGATGGTCAGAATAATCCTTACAGCTAAGGCAAACGGATTCCCTGATCAGACGATATCGGAAAGGGTAAGGAAGATGTATGGATAAGATAGCAGTAATGGGAGATTACGACAGCATTTACGGTTTTGCTGCGCTCGGACTCAGTACATTTCCGGTTGAAAATGCGGAAACAGCCAGAAAGAGACTGAGTACCCTCGTAAACAGCGGTTACGGAATCATCTATGTAACTGAGGAATTAGCAGAGCTGCTGTCGGATAAGATAGACGAATATAAAGGACTTATGTCTCCGGCCATAATACTTATACCGGGAGTTAAGGGTAACACCGGATCAGGTATTGCATCAGTACGTAAATCAGTTGAGCAGGCCGTTGGTTCAGACATATTGTTCAGTAAATAGTAATAGGAAAGGAGATACTTTCCATGGGAGTAATTGGAAAGATTAAGAAGGTTGCAGGACCTCTCGTTATCGCTACGGGCATGAGAAATGCAGATATGTTCGATGTCGTGCGTGTTAGTGATAAGAGACTTATCGGCGAAATAATTGAGATGCACGGAGACGAAGCATCCATCCAGGTTTACGAAGAGACCTCCGGCCTCGGACCGGGTGAACCTGTTGAGTCAATGGATGTTCCGCTTTCTGTTGAACTCGGACCGGGACTTATGGGTTCCATATACGATGGTATTCAGAGACCTCTTACAAAGATCCTCGAGGTTACAGGAAGTAACCTTCTTGACAGAGGTGTTGAGGTTCCGTCACTTGACCGTGAGGCTAAGTGGGATTTTGTAGCTACAGCAGCTGTTGGCGATAAGGTAGTTGCAGGAGATATAATCGGAACTGTTGAAGAGACTTCAGTAGTTACCCAGAAGATCATGGTTCCTTATGGAATCGAGGGTACTATCAAGAGTATCACAAGTGGTTCTTTCACTGTAGAAGAAACAGTTGCTGTTGTAGAGACAGCTGCAGGAGATAAGAATCTTACACTTATGCAGAAGTGGCCTGTTCGTAAGGGAAGACCTTATCAGAAGAAGCTTCCTCCAAAGATGCCGCTTGTTACAGGACAGAGAGTAGTAGATACATTCTTCCCTATCGCTAAGGGTGGTGTTGCTGCTGTTCCGGGACCATTCGGTTCAGGTAAGACTGTAATACAGCATCAGCTTGCAAAGTGGGCTGATGCCGACATAGTTGTATATATCGGTTGTGGTGAGCGTGGAAATGAGATGACAGACGTTCTGAACGAGTTCCCTGAACTCAAGGATCCTAAGACAGGCGAGTCACTCATGAAGAGAACCATCCTTATCGCAAATACATCAGATATGCCTGTTGCAGCCCGTGAGGCTTCTATCTATACAGGTATCACACTTGCTGAGTACTTCAGAGATATGGGTTATTCAGTTGCTCTTATGGCAGATTCTACATCAAGATGGGCAGAGGCTCTCCGTGAGATGTCCGGACGTCTTGAAGAGATGCCTGGTGAGGAAGGTTATCCTGCTTACCTTGCATCACGTCTTGCTCAGTTCTATGAAAGAGCCGGACATGTAGTATGTCTCGGTAGTGATGAGAGACAGGGTGCTCTGTCAGCTATCGGAGCCGTATCTCCTCCGGGTGGTGATATATCTGAGCCTGTATCACAGGCAACACTTCGTATAGTTAAGGTATTCTGGTCACTGGATTCAAGCCTTGCTTACCAGAGACATTTCCCGGCTATCAACTGGCTGAATTCATACAGTAACTATCTTGATGAGATGGAAGACTGGTTCAATGATGCTGTTGAGAAGGACTGGATGTCCACTCGTCAGGAACTTATGAGCCTGCTTCAGGAAGAGGCATCCCTTAACGAGATCGTTAAGATGGTAGGTATGGATGCACTGTCTCCTCAGGACAGACTGAAGATGGAAGCTGCAAGAAGTATCCGTGAGGACTTCCTGCATCAGAACTCTTTCGATGAAGTAGATACATACACATCACTTCGTAAGCAGTACTACATGATGAAGCTGGTATACGCATTCTATGAATCAGGTGTAAATGCGCTGAAGGAAGGTGCAAATATCAACGATATCGTAGCTCTTTCAGTTCGAGAGGATATCGGACGTTATAAGTATACACTTGAAGCGGATATCGACAGTGAGTATGAGGAAGTATCAGAGAAGCTTCACCGTGAGATGGCAGCTTCGATAAGAAAGGAGGAGGACTGATGCCGAAGGAATATCGTACCATACAGGAGGTCGCAGGTCCTCTTATGCTGGTTCGTGAAGTCGAGAACGTTAAGTATAACGAGATTGGTGAGATCGAGCTTGCAAACGGAGAGAAGAGAAAGTGTAAGGTTCTTGAGATAGATGGAACAAACGCACTTGTTCAGCTCTTTGAGAATTCAACAGGTATTAACCTTGAAAGCAGTAAGGTTAAGTTCATAGGCCGTACCATGGAGCTCGGCGTATCTGAAGATATGCTCGGACGTGTCTTTGATGGTCTTGGACGTACTATAGATGATGGTCCGGAGATTCTTCCGGATGCAAGAATGGATATCAATGGTCTTCCTATGAATCCGGCAGCCAGAGCATATCCTTCAGAGTTTATCGAAACAGGTGTATCTGCTATCGATGGACTTAATACACTTGTTCGTGGACAGAAGCTGCCTATATTCTCAGCTTCAGGTCTCCCTCATGCACAGCTTGCTGCACAGATTGCACGTCAGGCTAAGGTTAAGGGAACAGACGAGCAGTTTGCCGTTGTATTTGCGGCTATGGGTATCACATTCGAGGAAGCACACTTCTTCGAGGAATCCTTCCGTGAATCAGGCGCTATCGACAGAACAGTTCTTTTCATCAACCTTGCAAATGACCCTGCCGTAGAGCGTATCGCTACACCTCATATGGCTCTTACAGCTGCAGAGTACCTTGCATTTGAGAAGGACATGCACGTTCTTGTAATCATGACAGATATTACTAACTACGCCGACGCTCTTCGTGAGGTTTCTGCCGCACGTAAAGAGGTTCCTGGACGTAGAGGTTACCCTGGATACATGTACACTGACCTCGCTCAGATGTACGAAAGAGCAGGACGTCAGAGAGGTAAGAAGGGTTCTATCACTATGATCCCTATCCTTACAATGCCTGAGGATGATAAGACACATCCTATCCCTGACCTTACAGGATACATCACAGAGGGACAGATCATTCTCTCACGTGAGCTTTACAGAAAGGGTATTACACCACCTATCGATGTTCTTCCTTCTCTGTCACGTCTGAAGGATAAGGGTATCGGTGATGGAAAGACAAGAGCTGACCATGCAGCTACCATGAACCAGCTGTTCTCAGCTTATGCACGTGGTAAGGAAGCTAAGGAACTTATGGTTATCCTTGGTGAAGCAGCTCTTACTGATATCGATCTCCTCTATGCTAAGTTTGCAGATGAGTTCGAGAAGAAGTACGTATCACAGGGATACAGAGCTGACCGTGATATCATGGAGACTCTTGATATCGGCTGGGATCTTCTCAGAATCCTTCCTAGATCAGAGCTGAAGAGAATTAACGAGAAGTTCCTTGATCAGTACTACGAGAAGTAAAGGAGTGCCTTATGGCTACTACACAGATAAATCCAACGAGAATGGAGCTTACGCGTCTTAAGAAGAAGCTGGGCACGGCTGTTAAGGGCCACAGACTTCTTAAGGATAAGCGTGATGAGCTTATGCGTGAATTCCTGGATCTTGTAAAAGTTAATATGGAGCTTCGCGAGAAGGTTGAGAAGGGAATACAAAATGCCAACAGGAATTTTGTCCTTGCAAAAGCCGGAATGTCTGATGAAGAGCTTCGTACGGCACTTATGGCACCGAAGCAGGAGATAAGCCTTATAACAAACAAGAAGAATGTTATGAGCGTTGATATTCCTGTATATGATTTCAAGACCAGAAGTGCTGATAAGAATGATATATATTCTTATGGTTTTGCTTTCACTTCAGGAGATCTGGACTATGCTGTTGATTCACTTCAGGAAGTCTTTAAGGATATGCTTAAGCTTGCTGAGGTTGAGAAATCATGTCAGCTTATGGCAGCAGAGATTGAGAAGACCAGACGACGTGTTAATGCTCTTGAGCATGTTATCATTCCTGAGACTAAGGAAGGTATCAGATATATAACCATGAAGCTGGATGAGAACGAGAGAAGTACTCAGGTAAGGCTTATGAAGGTTAAGAATATGATGCTGGAGCAGGCTCATAAGTATAAGGAAAAAGAAAAGACCGGAGCTTAGGCGCGGTGTAAGAAATACGATAGCCGTTCGACAAATGTTACAAGTCGGACGGCTATTAGTGCTTTATCTTATACTGGAAACAAATGCCGTTTTGTATTATAATCTTAAGTTGGAGTGATTTTGGTTTGACGGAGGTGAATACTATGGCAGATTCAAAAAAAGATACCAAAGATACAAAGTATACGATTGCTGAAAACAGCGGCAAGGGTATAGTTCAGATAGCTGATGATGTTGTATCAAGCATCGTAGGACTTGCAGTTACAGAAGTTGACGGAGTTGCACGTCTTACAGGTGATATCACAAGAGAACTTGTTGCAAAACTTGGCAAGAAGAACCTGGCTAAGGGAATATATGTAGCATATGATGACGCAGAAGACGGAAGCAAGAAGGTAAAGGTGAATGTGTCAATAGAGATCAAGTTCGGCTATAACATTCTGGCTGTATCAGAAAGCGTACAGGAGAAGGTTAAGTCCACACTTCTTACCATGACAGGACTTGAATGCTCCGTTGTAAATGTAAAAGTATCAGGAATTGATTTTGAGGATCAGAAATAATGAACAGACACGAGCTTAGAGAAAGTATATTTAAGATTGTATTTCAGATTCCGTTCTACGGAGCTGAGAATATGCAGGAGCAGACTGAGGTTGATATAGAGAGCCTTAAGCTTCTTGCAGAGGAGCCTCTCTCAGAAGAAGACAAGATAAAGCTCTCTGAGAAGAATGAGCAGTATATCAAGGATAAGGTTCAGGGAATCGTATCTCATATTAAGGAACTGGATGAGAAGATAACTGAAGCAGCAAAAAACTGGGAGCTGGAGAGACTCGGTAAGGCTGAGCTTGCCATCCTCCGACTTGCATCTTATGAGATTATCTACGATGAGGATATTCCAAGAGCAGTTGCCATAAATGAGGCAGTTGAGTTAGCTAAGGAATATATAGATGAGAAGGCCGGAGCCTTCATTAACGGAGTTCTTGCAGGAGTAGAATAAACCTGAATGAAGGAATATACTGTCAGCCAGGTAAATGGCTATATCAAGAACTTAATAAGCAGTGATTATCTTCTGAGAAACATTGTGATCAGAGGAGAGATATCCAATTGCAAATATCACAGCATGGGGCATATTTATTTCACTTTGAAAGACGAAGCAAGCTCCATGCCTTGTGTTATGTTTAAGGGCAGTATTCCGAATGGACTGAAGTTCAGACTGGAAGACGGACAGGCAGTTCTTATTACCGGTTCCATAAATGTATATGAGAGAGACGGAAGATATCAGCTGTATGCGAGTAAGATTCTTCTGGCTGATGACGGTAAGGGAAAGCTGGCTGAGGAATATGAGAAGCTTAAGATAAAGCTATATGAAGAAGGCCTCTTTGAGTTTGATGTAAAGAAGCCTATTCCGAAGCATCCGAAGGCAGTAGGTATTGTAACAGCAAAGACCGGTGCTGCCATTCAGGATATTATGAATATTGCAAAGAGAAGAAATCCTTACGTTCAGCTCTATCTGTATCCGGCCAAGGTGCAGGGAGAAGGAGCAGCTGAGACCATTGTAAGGGGTATAGAAACCCTCGATAAGATGGGCCTCGACACCATAATCGTAGGACGAGGCGGAGGAAGTATAGAAGACCTGTGGGCCTTTAATGAGGAGATAGTTGCAAGAGCCATCTTCGCAGCAAAGACGCCTATCATATCCGGAACAGGTCATGAAGTAGACAATACGATAGCTGACTACGTGGCAGATCTCAGGGCACCGACCCCGTCTGCTGCAGCCGAGCTTGCTATAGATAATGTTTTAGATACTCTTAACAGAGTGAAGACTCTCAGAAGTTCTATGGATAGAGAGATGATGTCTAAGGTGAGAGATGCAAAGTTTTCTCTTGAAAAGCTTCGAAATGCACTGGAAAGACTCAGTCCGGAAGCGGTTCTGAGAGACAGACAGCTGATGCTGGCACAGAGTGTGGACAGACTCCACCGTCTTATGGAAGAACGTCTCACAAGAGTGAAGCAGAGACTGGAAGTGGATATAACAAGACTCCACGGACTCTCTCCGACAGCAAAGCTGGTAAATGGATTTGGATATATAGCTGATTCGAAGGATAAGCCTGTAACTTCCATAAAGGGTGTTAAAGAAGGCGATAATCTGACGATCAGAGTACATGACGGAACTATTGATACCAAGGTTTTAGGAACGAATAGTTAAGAGACAGGGATATGGCTAAAGAAAAGAAAACAGAAGAATTTTCAATAGAAGATGCTATGAAGAGAATAGAGGAGATCAATGGCCTTCTCAGCAAAGAGGGAACATCTCTTAAGGATTCTCTTGCGCTTTATGAAGAAGGAGTCCTTCTTTCAGAGAAGTGCAGAAAGAGCATTGAAGGTATCGAAACACAGATAAAGATAATCGGTGAAACAGATGAAGACTGAGATTATAGATAAGATAAACAGTGTTATTATGAGTTACATGCCTGATGGAAGCCGTATTCCATCAAGTACAGTAGAAGAAGCAATGTCTTATGCTATGTCAGCAGGTGGAAAGAGAGTGCGCCCTCTTATCATGTATCTTACATATAAGGCGCTTTCTGATCATCCGGAGGATGAATCAGCTCTTAATCCATTTATGGCAGCTATAGAGATGATCCATACGAGTTCTCTTATACATGATGATCTTCCGGCACTGGATAATGACAGCCTGAGAAGAGGACGTCCAACAGTGCATGTTAAGTACAGGGAAGATGCGGCAATCCTTGCTGGAGATGCACTTCTTAATCTTGCTTACGAGACGGCGGGAACAGCATTTTATCCGGCCCTCGGTGATGCAAAACTTGAGAAAGCACTGATCATACTCATGAGAAAGACCGGTGTTAAAGGAATGCTGGGAGGACAGAATGCAGATGTCATGCTGTCCGGACAGAGCCTGTCATCAGATGAGAGGGAATATATATACGAGAAGAAAACAGCTGCTCTGATAGAAGCACCATTTATGATAGGGGCTGTTCTGGCAGGAGCAGATGATGAAACAGTTGAGAAGCTTGAAGCGGCAGGAAGAGCCCTGGGCCTCGCTTTCCAGGTACAGGATGATATCCTGGACATGACCTCGGATGCGGAGACTCTTGGAAAAGAGGTAGGACAGGACGAGAAGAACCAGAAGAATACATATGCGGCCGAGTATGGAATAGAAGCTGCACATGAATTCGTGAATGAAAAAACCAAAATAGTCCTTAATGTATTGGATGAAGTACTTAAGACAGACAGAGAGGAGGCTGAACTTCTGAAGGAGCTTGTTACCGAGCTTGCAGGAAGGAACAGCTAAACTGATATGGATATACTTGACAGTATCAATAAAGAAAATGATATAAAGAACGTTGACATGGAGGATATGCCGGCTCTTGCAGAAGAGATAAGAGGCTTTATCCTTGGAAATGTAAGCCGTACCGGTGGACATCTTGCTTCAAATCTCGGAGCTGTTGAACTCACCATGGCACTGCATCTGTGCATGGATTTTCCAACAGATAAGCTTATATTTGATGTAGGTCATCAGGCCTATACCCATAAGATCCTTACGGGCAGAAAGGATGACTTCTATAAGCTTAGACAGTATGGTGGACTCAGTGGATTCCCGAAGATTTCGGAGTCTGATTCGGATGCGTTTAACACAGGCCACAGCTCCACATCTATTTCAGCTGCCTTAGGTCTTGTAAAGGCCAGAGAGCTGAGAGGAACGGATGAGAGAGTATGCGCTGTTATCGGTGACGGTTCCATGACAGGCGGTATGGTATATGAGGCACTGGATCAGATGTCTCAGCTTAAGTCCAACTGCGTGGTCATTCTTAATGATAATGAGATGTCTATCTCGAAGAATGTTGGAGGCCTTTCAAAGAGCCTGAATAAGCTTCGTGTGGGCAAGACATATAATGACTTGAAGTCTAACGTAGAGAGTGCATTTCTTACTATTCCTGATGTCGGTCTTAAGATGGCAAAGGGTATTAAGAGAACCAAGGATTCCATCAGGAATCTTCTTGTTCCGGGCTCTATGTTTGAGGAAATGGGTATAACCTATGTAGGACCTATCGACGGACATGATATTCCGGAAATGGTACGTATATTCCAGGATGCTTTCGCACTTAACAGACCTGTCATCGTACACGTCAAGACAGTTAAGGGTAAGGGCTATCCTATAGCTGAAAGGTATCCGGAACATTTCCACGGAGTGGGACCATTTGATATTGATACAGGTAAGTCTGTTAAGAAGAAAACAACACTCACATATACAGATGTATTTGCGAGAAAGCTTATAGATATAGGAACCCGCGAGAAGAGGCTTGTTGCTATTACAGCAGCCATGGGAAGCGGTACAGGAATTAAGAAATTCCAGAGGAGATTCCCGGACAGGACCTTTGATGTCGGAATAGCAGAGCAGCATGCTGTTACCTTTGCAGCAGGGCTTGCAAGAGGCGGATATATACCGGTAGTTGCCATATATTCTTCCTTCCTTCAGAGAGCTTATGACCAGATGCTGCATGATGTATGTCTGCAGAATCTGCATGTTATATTTGCCATCGACAGATCCGGAATCGTTGGAGAAGATGGTGAGACCCATCAGGGAATCTATGATACGGCATACCTTAGAAGCATGCCGGGAATGACGGTTATAGCGCCTAAGGGCGAGAAGGAACTGGAAGCGGCTCTTGAATATGCAGTTAAGCTGGATGGTCCGGTGGCCATAAAGTACAGCAAGGGCGGATGCTTCGTGGATACAGATGAGAAGTCTGTCAGGTTCGTGGACGGACGTTCTGAAGTGGTGAACTTTGAATCTGTTGTGGGAAGCTATTCAGGACCTAAGGTTGCACTTATCGGCGTTGGAGATATGGTTGAGACCGCACTATGCGTAAGAGACAGGATAAGAGATGATGTTGGCATGACTCCTGAAGTCATCAATCTCAGATTTATCAAGCCTCTGGATGTGGAGCGGATCAGAGAGACAGTAGAGAAGTTTGATATAGTTGCGGTACTGGAGGATACAGTAAAGCAGGGAAGTGTCGGAGAGGCTGTAGCCTATGAGATAGCTGAAACAGGCGCAAGCTGCAGACTGCTGCATTTCTGTATCAAGGATGAAAAGCTGACACAGGGAAGCGTTACAAAGCTTCGCGAAGTTGAAGGAATAGATGTGGATACGGTATATAAGACTATATCGAATCTCATCAGGGTTAAGTGATATGAGTAAAAAGAGACTGGATGTTCTTCTGGTTGAGAAAGGTCTGGCAGAGTCCCGTGAGAAGGCAAAGGCCAGTATAATGGCAGGAATCGTATATGTTAATGGTGAGAAGGAAGATAAGGCCGGAAGCACCTTTGAAGAAACTGCCGAGATTGAAGTCAGAGGAAAGACACTTAAATATGTGAGCCGTGGTGGGCTCAAGCTGGAAAAGGCCATGGAGGTTTTTCCTATCCGGCTGGAGAATCGTATCTGCATGGATATCGGTGCTTCTACCGGAGGCTTTACGGACTGCATGCTGCAGAACGGCGCATCAAAGGTATTCGCCATTGATGTAGGCTATGGACAGCTGGCATGGAAGCTCCGTGAGGACGAAAGAGTCGTCTGTATGGAAAAAACGAATATCAGATACGTTACAAGAGAAGATCTTGGTGATGTTCCGGATTTTGCTTCGGTAGACGTATCTTTTATCTCTCTCTCAAAGGTCCTGCCTGTTATGAACGAACTGCTGGCCGAAGGTGGCGAAGGCGTTTGTCTCATTAAGCCTCAGTTCGAGGCAGGCCGCGAGAAGGTTGGAAAGAAGGGCGTAGTAAGAGACAGGAATGTCCATGAAGAAGTCATAGAAGCCTGCACAGGCTACGCTGCAGATAATGGTTTTGGCGTTCTGGGACTGGATTATTC
This sequence comes from uncultured Eubacteriales bacterium, assembly GCA_900316715.1. Classification (GTDB taxonomy): domain Bacteria; phylum Bacillota; class Clostridia; order Lachnospirales; family Lachnospiraceae; genus Eubacterium_Q. Next base: position 6,942 of record ONEC01000025.1, on the reverse strand, counting down.
TCCGGTCAAGGGACCTGAAGGTAATATAGAGTATCTTATGTATTTAAAGAAGGGGCAGGAATCAGATGAATATGATATTCATGATCTTGTGACCCGAAGCCACGAGGCTCTGGATAAGTAATAGGGGTAATCGCAGCTTATGAAGCAGTGTAAAAATTTTCTTATAATTGCAAATGACACGAAGGACGTGGATCTTACGATATCCATGCGCCTGAAGGATATAGTTGAAGCTTCAGGTGGTACAGCTTCTGTTATAAGCGGTGGTGACTACAGTGACAGACATATCGATCCTGAAGTCATGAAGGATATTGACTGTGCGGTCATCATGGGCGGTGACGGAACCATGCTCAGAGCGTCCCACAGCATAGAGGATTATGATGTCCCTATGATAGGCGTAAATCTTGGAACTGTCGGCTTCCTTGCTGAGGTTACAAAGGAAGAGATGGAGACCATGGTGCGCCGTGTGATGGACGGCGATTATAAGATTGAAGAACGCATCATGGTAAGCGGAACTGTTTACAGAGGAGATGAGATTATAGCTGATAATCTCCAGGCTCTGAACGATGCAGTTATCGCCAGAGAATCTGCTCTCAGACTTATTACAGTAAGAATATCCCTTAATGGAAACTTCTTTGATGAGATAGAGGGAGACGGAATAATAATCGCAACTCCGACGGGTTCAACAGGATATAACCTGTCAGCGGGAGGCCCGATAGTTAATCCGGGAGCAAGACTTCTTCTTATGACTCCTATATCTCCATATTCCATGTGCAGTCGAAGTGTTGTTTTCGGAGCTGAGGACGAAATAGCACTTGAGTTTATAGATAAGAGAAAGAATGGAATGGACACAGGACTTATGTCCTTTGACGGTATCAGCAATGTCATTATGAAGATTGGTGATGTCGCAAAGGTTAAGGTGTCTGATAAGTCTCTGAAGTTTATAAAGCTTGATAATTCAAGCGTATATCAGAAACTCAGAAGAAAGCTCGGTGGCTGATATGAAGAATGACAGACAGAGAAAGATACTTGACATAGTCAGCTCAGAAGATATTGAAACACAGGAAGAGCTGATGAAGGCTCTCGGAAGAGAGGGCTATGATACGACACAGGCAACTGTATCAAGAGATATAAAGGAACTGAAACTTCGAAAGGTCAGTCTGGGCGTCGGAAGACGCGTCTACAGACCTGCCACGATATCAGCAGATGCGGCTATCGGAAGTATGGAATCCTATAAGAATATTCTCCAGAGCAGTGTGCTTTCGGTCGATACAGCGGGAAACCTGGTTGTGGTCAAGACCGTATCCGGTATGGCCATGGCTGTCGGAGCCGCTATAGACAGTCTCCGGATAGACGGAGTTGTTGGATGTATAGCAGGAGATGATACTATATTTGTGGCTGTAAAGGATGTAAATCATACAGCCGGAGTATCTAAGGAAATCAGGGGGAATTGATAATCAGATATGCTTGTTAATTTACACATTTCCAACATAGCGCTTATTGATGAACTCGATATAGATTTCTCTGAAGGACTTAATATCCTTACAGGAGAGACCGGAGCGGGTAAGTCGATAATCGTTGGTTCGATAGGAATCGGACTTGGAGGAAGATTTGATCAGAGCCTTCTCAGAGACCCCTCAAGAGATGGAATGGTTGAGCTCCTCTTTAACGTTGACAGCGTGATGGAAGATAAGCTGAAAGCGCTGGACATAACTGCCGATCAGGGCGAGGTTCTGATATCCAGAAGACTCACAGGAGGCAGAACAGTAAACAGAATAAATAACAGTACAGTAACGGTATCTTTGCTTAAAGAGGTATCCAGCCTGCTCTTAAATCTTCATGCACAGCATGAACAGAGGACACTGCTTAAGCCGGAGATGCATCTCGAACTTCTGGATTCCTCTGATGCGGCACTTATTCCGCTGAAGGAAGAGGTTGCCCGTCTATATGCTGAGCATAAGGAAGTTCAGGATAGACTGGCTGATATGCAGACAGATGAAGCTGAGAGAGCAAAGAAACTGGACTTTCTGTCCTATGAGATTAAAGAGATAGAAGATGCCAGACTTCGTCCGGGAGAGGATGAGGAACTGGAAGCCCAGTATAGAAGAGGTACGAATCAGAGAGGTATAGCGGAAGTAACCGGTGAGGTATATAATATCACAGGTTATGACAGTGATAGGTCTGCAGGAAATATGCTTTCCAGAGCAGTGAGAGAGATTCAGTCCCTGACAAGACTGGATGAATCTGCTTCAGAACTGTCTGATATGCTGTCAGAGATAGATTCGCTTCTCAGCGATTTTAACAGACAGCTCTCTGACTATATGAGTGATTCAGAGTTCAGTGAAGAAGAACTGAGAGAGGTTGAGGAAAGACTCAATCTTATCAATTCACTCAAGGTTAAGTATGGAAGAACCTTTGAAGAAATCTGCGATACTCTTATAGAGCTCAAGAAGGAGGCAGAGGAGCTGGAAAGCTTCGATGAAACCCTGGCAGAGCTTAACAAGAAGGAGCAGGAGCTGGACAAGAAGCTTTCGGCAGCAGCAGATAAGCTTTCAAAAGCCCGTAAGAAGTCCGCGGATAAGCTGTGCAAGGATATAAGAAGTTCCATGGCAGAGCTTAACTTTAACAAGGTTGATTTCACCATGCAGTTTGAAGAGCTTCCTAAGGCTTCCCGGAATGGCCGGGATAAGGCAGTTTTCTATATATCCACAAATGTGGGTGAAAAGGCAGGACCACTTAATGAGATCGCATCCGGTGGTGAGTTATCAAGAGTGCTCCTGGCTATGAAGTCAGCCATCTCAGAGAAGGGTGGAACTCCAACCCTTATCTTTGATGAGATAGATTCAGGTATAAGCGGTGTTACAGCACAGAAGGTCGGAAAGATGATGAAGAAGCTTTCCGGTTCTCATCAGATTATAGCCATAACCCATCTTCCGCAGATAGCGGCAGAGGCAGACAGTGCATTTCTGATAGAGAAAACCACAAGAGAAGGCCGCACATATACCAATATAAGAGCTCTCGCTGATGAAGAGAGAGTTACGGAGCTCGCAAGACTCCTTGGAGGAGAGAAGATAACCGACAGCGTTCTTACAGCAGCTAAAGAGATGCTGGGAATGTAGGTTATAAGGGGACAGCAGGACTCGGAAGAGTCAGGCAGGGTTACTAGTAGTTGCATATCATCGGGCGGATTAACTGCCCGGTCAGATAAATCTAGGAGGAATATGTCATGAGTAATGTAAGAAGAATCTATGTGGAGAAACGACCGGACTATGCGGTCAGAGCTGATGAGCTTACCAAGGAGTTCAGAAGCTATCTCGGACTGAAGGATGTCAGCGTCAGAGAGCTTGTAAGATACGACGTTGAGAATCTCAGTGATGAGGTATTTGAGAAGGCTATTATAACAGTTTTCTCTGAGCCGCCTGTAGACATGGTTTACAGAGAGGAATTCCCACATACAGATGACGAATTCATATTTTCTATGGAAGCACTTCCGGGACAGTTCGATCAGAGAGCTGATTCTGCTGAGCAGTGCGTTAAGCTTCTCGATGAGACAGCTGAACCTGTTATCAAGTCAGGTGTAACTTATGCTATTAAGGGTACTCTTACAGAGGAAGATAAGAAGACTATCGAAGAGTATGTAGTAAACCCTGTTGATTCAAGAGTTACAGATCAGACAAAGCCTGACACACTTATCCAGACCTTCCCTGAGCCGGATGATGTTAAGATCTTCGATGGTTTCAGAGATATGGCTGATGATGACTTTAAAGCCCTCTATGATTCACTTGGACTTGCCATGACATATAAGGACTTCCTTTGGATAAAGAAGTACTTTGCAGAAGAAGAAAACAGAGATCCATCTATGACAGAGATCAGAGTTCTTGATACTTACTGGTCAGATCACTGCAGACATACAACATTTGCTACAGAGCTTAAGTCTGTAAGTTTCAATGACGGAAAGTTTAAGAAGCCGATCGAAGACAGCTTCGAGCAGTATAAGGCTGATGCAGCTGTTATCAACGCAGGCCGTGACGACAAGTTCACATGTCTTATGGATATAGCTCTTATGGGTATGAAGAAGCTTCGTGCAGACGGAAAGCTTGATGACATGGATATTTCAGACGAGATCAACGCTTGTACAATCGTTGTTCCTGTTGAAATAGACGGAAAGACAGAAGAGTGGCTCGTAAGCTTTAAGAACGAGACACATAACCATCCTACAGAGATCGAGCCTTTCGGTGGCGCTGCTACATGTCTTGGTGGTGCTATCAGAGACCCACTTTCAGGACGTACATATGTATACCAGGCCATGCGTGTAACAGGTGCCGCGGATCCTACAAAGTCACTTAAGGAGACTATGCCTGGAAAGCTTCCACAGAGAAAGCTTGTTACAACATCAGCCGCAGGTTACTCATCATATGGTAACCAGATCGGTCTTGCAACAGGTATCGTTCAGGAAGTATATCATCCAAACTATGTTGCTAAGCGTATGGAGATCGGTGCCGTTATCGGTGCAGCTCCAAAGGATAATGTAAAGAGATTCTCATCTGATCCGGGAGATATCATCATTCTCCTTGGTGGACGTACAGGCCGTGACGGCTGTGGCGGAGCTACAGGTTCTTCAAAGGCTCATAACTCAGAAAGCCTTTCAACTTGTGGAGCTGAGGTTCAGAAGGGTAATCCTCCTACAGAGAGAAAGCTTCAGAGACTCTTCAGACGTCCTGAGGTTACAACACTTATAAAGAAATGTAACGACTTCGGTGCAGGTGGTGTATCAGTTGCTATCGGTGAGCTTGCTGCCGGACTTCGTGTAAACCTTGACCTTGTACCAAAGAAGTATGCAGGTCTTGATGGAACAGAACTTGCTATCTCTGAGTCACAGGAGAGAATGGCTCTCGTAGTTGACGCAAAAGATGCAGACAAGATGATAGATTATGCTAGAGAAGAGAACCTTGAGGCAGTTAAGGTTGCTGTAGTTACAGAAGAGCCTAGACTCGTTCTTCTCTGGAGAGATAAGGAAATCGTTAATATCAGCCGTGCCTTCCTTGATACAAACGGTGCTCATCAGGAGACAGATGTTGTATGCGAGATGCCGGATGAAAATGTAGACCCATTCGAAGGAATCGATGCAGGTTCTACAGATGTTAAGGCTAAGTGGCTTAATGTACTTTCAGATCTTAACGTTGCATCTGAGAGAGGACTTGTTGAAATGTTTGACTCAACCATCGGTGCTGAGACAGTTACTATGCCTTATGGTGGTAAGTACCAGCTTTCACCAAGCCAGACAATGACAGCTAAGATTCCACTTCTTAAGGGAAAGACAGATACAGTAACACAGATGAGCTATGGTCTTGATCCATATCTCCTCAGCTGGAGCCCATATCATGGAGCTATCTACTCAGTAGTTGATTCAGTTGCAAAGATCGCTGCATCAGGTGGTGATGCTTCAAAGATCAGACTGACATTCCAGGAGTATTTCGAGAGAATGACAGAGGACAGCACACGCTGGGGCAAGCCACTGGCTGCACTCCTTGGTTCATACTCAGCTCAGATCGGTCTTGGACTTCCATCAATCGGTGGTAAGGACAGTATGTCAGGAAGCTTTAACGAAATTGATGTACCTCCAACACTCTGTTCTTTCGCAGTAGATGTAAATACAACTCAGAACGTTATCACAACTGAGTTAAAGAAGCCGGGTAACCTTATCCTTAAGATGGATATCAAGAAGGATGAGTATCTTGTACCGGTATATGAAGATGTAATGTCAAAGTATGCTCAGTTCCGTGAGGCAGTTGAGCAGGGCAAGATCGAAGCTGCTTACGCTGTTGGATTCGGTGGTATCATCGAAGCAGTATCTAAGATGGCCTTCGGTAACAAGCTCGGTGCTGATATTGACAGCGCTGTTGTTCCTGCTGAGGAACTTGCTCGTAAGGACTATGGTTCAATAGTATTTACTATCAAGCCGGAGACACTTACAGCTCTTGAGCTTCCTGCAAAGGTTATCGGTAAGGTAACAGATACAGGATACTTCACATACGGAAAGACAAAGATCAGCGTAGAAGAAGCAATCGCTGCATGGACAGGAAAGCTTGCTAAGGTATTCCCTGTAGACAGCGGTATCGAGAAGAAGACAGTTGATACACCTATATATGAAGCTCCTCATGTATATGTATGTAAGCATAAGGTAGCTAAGCCACGTGTATTCATTCCTGTATTCCCTGGAACAAACTGCGAGTACGATACAGCAAGAGCTTTCGAGAGAGCAGGAGCTGAGACAGATGTAGTTGTTCTTAACAACATGGATGCAGAGGGAATCAGAGCTTCTGTAGATGCATTTACAAACAGCATCAAGCAGGCTCAGATCGTTATGTTCCCTGGTGGATTCTCAGGTGGTGATGAGCCGGATGGTTCAGGTAAGTTCATCGCGACAACCTTCCGTAACGAGAAGATCAAGGATGAAATGATGAAGCTCCTCAATGAGAGAGACGGACTTGTACTTGGTATCTGTAACGGATTCCAGGCTCTTATCAAGCTCGGACTTGTTCCTCATGGTGAGATCGTAGAGCAGCAGAGCGACAGCCCAACACTTGCTCGTAACTCCATCGGACGTCATCAGTCAAGAATGGCTTACACAAAGGTTGTATCAAAGAAGTCTCCATGGCTTGCACAGGCAGACCTTGGCGGCGTATACACAATTCCTATGTCACATGGTGAAGGACGTTTCGTAGCATCAGAAGAGTGGCTTAAGAAGCTCTTCGAGAACGGACAGGTTGCTACTCAGTATGTTGACGTTGAAGGAAGACCTACAATGGATGAGGATTACAACATCAATGGTTCTTACCTTGCTATCGAGGGTATCACAAGTCCTGACGGACGTGTTCTTGGTAAGATGGGACACTCAGAGAGACGTGATACAGATGATTACATCAACATCTTTGGTGAGAAGGA
>ONEC01000026.1 GCA_900316715.1 uncultured Eubacteriales bacterium | reverse complement strand
ACCGCAATATTTGGTAACTTTGTGACAATTTATGGATATTATTTATTTACTTTGTATATTATAATGTGAAAAGTTGTAATGGACGTTAACGCACACTGAACACGTCTTAAACACTCACACACACTATTTAATCTAAAAATCTTATTGAGAGGAAGGTAGTTTATGAAGCTGAAAAGAAAATTGAAGCATTTTCTTGTGATGGTAATTGTGTTTGTAATGACTCTGTCCAATTTGAACGGAGTGGGGGCTGTCGTACACGCGGCAGGAGAGATTCCATTGTCTCAGCAGACCAAGAATATGGAAGTATCCTATGTGATCAATCATTCCAATGGAGATCAGACTGTTTATCCGTGGAGTGAAAGTGAGCTTCCAAAGATTTCATATGGGGATCAGCTGTTTTTTGAAATGAAATGGGATTTTAAAGACGAGGATATAAGTACCAGTGATGTATTTACTTATACCCTTCCGGATATCGTTAAAGTCCAGGATATAATTAATAAGGAAATTAAAGACAATACGGATACAGTTGTTGGTAAGTTTTCTATAAAAGATAATGTGATAACTGTCCAGTATAACAACGAAGAATTCTGTAAAAGAGACGAAAAAAACAGTTATATCACTTTTAAAGGTACTATCGATCAGAATAAAGACGGAAATCAGAATCCAAAGGATGAGACTATAACATTTCCGGATGCGGCTGAAATATATGTACATTTAAAGCCGGCAGATATTGAAAGTGAAATCTACGTACATAAAATAGTATGGAGAGTTGAAGAATCTTTATTACCAGCAGGTACTCCTGATTCAGATAAAGATTATATATATAGAACAAAGATACGTTTCAAATCTAAGGGTAATAACAGCAGCGTTGTATTTGACGATGAAATGTGGCCTGGAATGACTCTTTATTCTGCACCTGAGTTTTATAGTGATGTGGATCTTCACGAAGAAGATAAAATTGCAATCTCTAATTTTGAAGATGTTGACTATACGATTGGAGGAAGAACTATTCATGCAGTGATTCCTCAGATGAGTAACGAAGAGTATATCTGGGTTACCTATCTTGTAAAGATCGATCCTGCAATGTATTCCTTTGATACAGCGAATGAGTTTCTGGCAACTAATGACCCTAAGGAATATTATCCGAACAGACAGTATACAGGTAAGGTATCAAATAAGGCTTCTGTAGTAAGTAAAGAGGATCCTAAAGGCTCTCATTCCTGGGGAAGCGTTTATACAATCGGTGGAGAGCTGGATAAGTGGGCTAATCCAAGCTATCATGACATTCCTAATGGAACACTTAACTGGGAGATTATTCTTTCCAGCTTAAAAAGAACATCTTATAAGACAGGTTACGTTATAGATATTCTTCCGGAAGGTCTTGAACTGGTCGATGATGTAAGAATAGTAGACGGAGATACATATGCAGATATACAGGACGGTCTGGTAGGAAAGCCTGAAATAACCAAGAATGCCAATGGAACAACAGAGGTAAAGTTTGTATTAGGTGAGGCTACAATAAATCATCTTAAAAAATCAGAAGAGTCCAGAGCAGTAATTATATATAATACAAAGGTTGTAAGTCAGAAGAAGGCTGTTGAGACATATAGAAATACAGCAAGTATCTATTATGACAATATGACATCCCCGGTAAATGAAGTTACAGCTTCAGATGAGTTTATAAATGAATCTGTTGATAAAAGCCATCTTTATGAACGTACATCAGCACCGAACATATCATTTACAATTGATGTAAATACAGCAGCCATTGATCTTGATCCTGATACGGATGATCTTATCCTTGAGGATAATATGAGTAACGTATACAGTCTTATCGACGAAACTTTACTTATAAATGGACATAAACCTACAAATGAAGAATGTGACTGTGACCCAGGCACAGGGCATATGACATTTTATCTGAAAGATAAGACGGCTTATAAGATAACTTATGATGCAAAGGTCATGCTTAAAGAGAATTCTCAGCTGACCGAAAATAAAGATGGGGTAAAGGGTAACAGCTATAACGATGTTAAGCTTTATGCTAAAACACCGGGAGATTATGAATATAGTATAAGCTATTCTTTTAATTCTCAAGTATTCTCAAGTTCTGCAGGAGCTTCATCTACTGACAAAGTAGCACTTAATGTTAAGAAATACAGCGACGAAGATCACAGTCTTCTTCTGAACGGAGCAAAGTTCAAGCTTACAAAGATGGAAGGAGATTTTGATAATCTGAGTGCCGGCAGTGATACTTATACAGAGACAACAGGTGGAGATGATGGTAAGGGAACACTTGGAGTTGCTGCTTTTAAGGGACTTAAAAGAAATGTAGTATACATGCTTCAGGAAACACAGGCTCCTGATAATTATGTTCTTGATGATTCACCTATGTTCTATGCATTTGAGGAAACAGCAGGAACTCTGCCTACAACAGTAAAGTATAATGGAACAGAATATACACTTAATGTTATCGGGGCAGACAGGGCATTCGCAGAACCTAGTGTTTATGATAAGAGAAAAACAGCTGATCTTACAGTAGCAAAATCTATAGTAGATCAGAATGACAAGGCTATCAGCAGCACAGCTGAATTTGAAGTAACCATCAAGGATTCAAAGGGTAACTATATTGATTCAAATGGAGACTTTACAGCTGACGAAAGAACAGCTGCTTATAAGAAAGTAAGTACATCAGCTTCATGTAAATTTGAGAAACTTCCTGTTGGAGAATCATTTACTGTTGTGGAGAAGGCTCCGGCAGCTGATTCAGTAACAGGATATACATATTCAAGTAATGATGCTGCAACAGCCGGAAGCGTTACAATAGCTGAGAGTAATAATTCAGTAACTATTACAAATAAGTATACAAAGAACGAAGAGAAGGGAACTCTCAAGTTAGTAAAGGTTCTTGATAACGCACCTTCAACAATTGATAAGAGTAAGATTACATTTACAGTAACAGGACCAAACAGCTACAGCAAGACAGTTTCATATGCGGACTTTGCAGCAGATGGAACATATGATCTTGGACAGGTTCCTGTAGGAACATACACAGTAACTGAGACAGTAGCTGACAGTGAGAAGTCAAAGGTTGAAAACGGAAATACATACACACTGACAAATACTGCAGCAGAGATGACAGCTCAGGTTGAAGTTCAGGACGGAGACGATAAGGAACTTAAGATTACTAATACGTACAGCAGTACTCCAGTAGTTCCTGATACAGAGACTCTTACATTACAGAAAGCATTTGTAAATGCACCTACAGTTGATAAGTCAAAGATTACATTTACAGTAACAGGACCGGATAACTATAGTAAGACAGTTTCATATGCAGATTTTGCAGCAAATGGAACTTATAATCTTGGAAAGGTTACTGTCGGAACTTATACAGTAACTGAGAGTATTGATGCAAGTGAGAAGTCAAAGGAAGAACAGGGATACTCATATGTATTACAGAATACAGATGCTCAGTTAACTGATTCAAAGGAACTGAAGAAGGGTGAGCCTGCTACACTGCTTATAACAAATACATACAGCAAGACTCTTATAGATCAGAAGGGTAATCTGACAATAAAGAAGGTTCTTTCATCAGCACCTACAATTGATAAGTCACAGATTACATTTGAAGTTACAGGACCAAACAGCTACAGTAAGACAGTTTCATATGCAGATTTTGATGCAAACGGTGAGTATTCACTTGGTGAAGTTTCAATAGGAACATATACAGTAACTGAGACAGTAGCTGACAGCGAGAAGACAAAGGAAGAGAACGGATATACATACACATTCCTTAATACTGATGCGGAGATGACAGCAAGTGATGAAGTAAAGGCTGGTGAACCGACAACTCTTACAATCACAAACAGATATGATCAGACTGCTATAACTCCGGCACAGGGAAATCTCGTAATCAATAAGGTATTTGAAAATGCACCGACTATCGATAAGTCACAGATTACATTTGAAGTGATTGATCCAAATGGTGTTTCAACAATAATTGCATTTTCAGATTTTGATGCATACGGCAAGTACTATTTCAATAACGTAGAACCTGGAACATATACAGTAATTGAAACAGTGGCTGACAGCGAGAAGTCAAAAGAAGAGAACGGATATAATTACAGCTTCGTTACTGCTGATGCAGATATGACAAAGCAGGGCGTTGTTGAAGACAGCAAGACAACAGAACTTATATTTACAAATAAGTATGAGGCAACATCTGTTACACCTAAGACAGGTGAGCTGGTAATAAAGAAGATATTCGTAAATGCACCAACAATTGATAAGGACAATCTTACATTTACAGTAACAGGTCCTGACGGATACAGTAAGACAGTTAAGTATTCAGACTTTAATGATAAGGGAGAATATGAACTTGGTTCAGTAGCTGTAGGAACATATACAGTAACTGAGACAATAGCTGACAGTGAGAAGTCAAAGGAAGAATCAGGATATAAGTATACTTTCAATCCGGATGACAGTACTGCAGATCTTAAGGATGAAGATACAGTAAATGCCGGAGAGACAACAGTCCTTAGCATAACAAATGCGTATAAGAGCGAAGAGATAAAGAAAGATCCTGAAACTCCACAGGTATCCGTAACACCGGATCCATCAACACCGGATCCTACAACTCCGACAACACCGTCAGAGACACCATCAACACCAAGTGCTGAGAATACATCAAAAACAAATGAGCAGACACCTGATAATCCAGGATCATCAGCATCTGCAAATAAAGAGTCTGAGAAGAGTTCTTTAGTGATCACAGATAGTGATACAAAGAAAACATATAATCAGACAACTGATACAAAGACAGCAACAAGCAAGAAGACAACAGATACAAATGTTAAGACAGGCGATTCAGGTAGAATCATGCTTGTAGTTGCAGCAGTGCTTGCAATGATCTCAATGGCATACATTGGATTATGGCTGTATATCAGAAGAAAAAGAAATAAATAATTAGACGCTCATAGGCCCGTATGTTATCATGACATACGGGCTTATAATTTTATAAATGCCGCAGACCCAGGGCGGCAGAATGGAGAATAATATGGAACTTTTGACAGGAAGACCTGAGAACTCTGAGGGCAGACTCCAAAGAGAGATAAGAACCTATGATTATCTGGATAAGCTTGGGATAGAGTATCAGAGAACAGATCATGAACCGGCTGATAATATGGAAGCGTGTAATGAGATAGATAAGATACTTGGAGTGATAATCTGTAAGAATCTTTTTTTATGCAACAGACAGAAAACAAAGTTTTATCTGCTTATGATGCCGGGAGATAAGAAGTTTAAGACTAAGGAACTTTCGAGTCAGATCAACTCGGCCAGACTTTCCTTTGCTACACCGGAAGACATGCTGAAATATCTTGATATCGAGCCCGGCGCAGTGAGCATAATGGGACTGATGAATGATAAGGATCATGCAGTGCAGCTTCTCATAGATGAAGATGTCCTGGAAGGAGAATATATAGGCTGCCATCCTTGTGTATGTACCTCAAGTCTGAAGATAAAAACAAAGGATATCATCGACACATTTCTTCCTGCTGTGGGACATGAATATGAAACAGTTCACCTTGTGGGAGAAGACTGATAACGAGTTTACAATTTAGATACATTTCGGGTGTATAGTACCATTGTAATAAAGTGTCGTGTCTAATATGAGGGAGATATCATGAACGTTTTAATAATTGAGGATGATGCAGATATAGCTAAGCTGATCGGTAAAACTCTTACGGGGCAAGGGTATAACTGTGAGTATGCTTACGATGGAGAAGAGGGAGAAAACCTGTTTGACAAGCACAGCTGGGATATAGTTCTTCTCGATCTTATGCTTCCGAAGGTCAGCGGATATGAGCTTCTGGAGTATATTCATCCTACAAGAACTCCTGTTATCATAATGTCTGCCATGAATCAGGTCAGTGACAGGATAAGAGGCCTTAAAATGGGAGCGGATGATTATCTCAGCAAACCATTTCAGATAGGCGAACTGATAGCGAGAGTGGAGGCTGTTATCCGAAGAACCATGCCTTATGAAGATACATTCAGTTATAAAGGCGTTACAGTAAAAAGCTCTTCGAGACAGGTTATTAAAGATGGTCAGGAAGTATTCCTTGCACCAAAGGAATATGAACTCCTCAATATGTTTATCTTAAATAAAAATGTAGCCCTCAGCCGTGAACAGCTTTACGAAGCAGTATGGCAGGAAGAGTATATGGGTGATACCAGAACTCTTGATAACCATGTTAAGAAGCTTCGTCAGAAACTGGGCTATGAGGATGTTATAAAAACTATTTTCCGTATAGGATATAGAATGGAAGTTATGGAGGATGAGGAATGAAAATTTTCATCAAACTCTATAGCGGAATCATGGTGATTCTTATATCCTCACTTCTGATATCCGGATATTTTATGGTCAGCAGATCATTGCAAAAATCCGTAGACCACGAAGTTGAAAACTGCGTGGAACATTTCAATATGTTTTTCACATCATTTCAGAATAACGTTGTTGTGGCAACCAAGAGAAGAGTGGCCAGTCCTGATATGATAAGCGATATCACGAAAATTACCATGGGCAACAGTAATGTTCAGGTGGCAGTTGAAATGGATGGCGTAGAGGTAGAAGGAAACCTCCCGAGAGGTGTTGAACATGGCTATCCTGAGGCCGACAGCCTGAAATATGACATAGTAGACGCAAATAACAGCGTTTACATCGTATGTTACAGCTGCTTTGAAAAGAGAAATGTATCTTACACCTGTACAACAGCAACGGATATTACAAACCTCATAGAAGATAATAATAACCAGAGACGCAGCTATTATATGATCTATGTTTTTGTGCTGATAGGAGGAACTCTGTTTGCGCTGTTCTTCTCCATGACGCTGACAAAGCCTATAAGAGATCTTTCTGAAGCCGGAAAGGCAATTGCTGACGGAGATTATAGTCAGGAGATAAATGTGACCTCAAAGGATGAACTGGGAGACCTTACGAGGACTTTTAATAAGATGTCTGAGACTATCCGAGATAAGATGGATGATCTGGAACTGTCGGTAAAGCAGAAAGAAGATTTTATCGCTGCATTTGCTCATGAGACTAAATCACCTATGCAGAGCATAATAGGCTATGCGGATCTTATATATCAGAAGAAACTGAATGAAGAGGAAAAACGTGAAGCTGCCGCAGTCATAATGAATGAAGGCATGAGAGTCCAGGCTCTTTCTGAAAAGCTTATGGACATAGTATCCCTGAAAGAATCGGGAATAGCCAAGGAGCATATTAATACCACTGATATGCTGGAGGATATAAAGGCAACAGTTGCTCCAAAGGCTGAAGAAAGAGGCGCGAAGGTTCTGTATTCTCTGGGAGATCAGTATATCAATGTAGATTATGACCTTTTTAAAACGGTTATTATAAATGTTATTGATAATGCACTTAAAGCGGGAGCGAAAAAAATCAGTATATACGGTGATAAAACAGGGGATGATAACTATATTATCTATGTCAAGGATGATGGTATAGGCATTCCTAAGGAAGAACTGGAACGCGTTAAGGATGCATTCTATATGGTCGACAAGTCCAGAAGCCGCAAGGAACACGGAGCGGGACTTGGACTGTCGCTGGCTGACCGTATTATGAAGCTTCACGATGGAAGCATAGATATAAAGAGCGAAGAGGGACAGGGAACCGAGGTGATCTTGAAGGTTCCTCTGGCATAAACTCAAAATGTATTCAAATATTTACAGATTCTGTTCCGTTTGAATACAACTTGGATACATCTCAGTATTATTATCTACCCATAGATTGAGAAACATTTCATCTATGTCGTTTTGGATTAGGAATAATAACTATACTAAAGTCTATGGAGGTAAAGTATGACAAAGTTTTTTAAAGTGGGAATGGGTGTTGCGGCTACATCTGCCCTGGCCCTTGCCCTTGCGGTACCGGTATTTAATGAGGTTGATCCGGTATCACTCAGAGTGAATGAAGCAAGAGTTGCATCTGTATATGTTGCTGATGAAGACGTTGTGGATGTGATAGTTACTGAAGCTGATACAGAGGAAAATAAAGAGGCTGATACAGAGCAGATTCCAGAAGAAGATACAGAACAGTATACAGAAGTAAATACAGAGGAATATAATTCTGAAACAGAAGAGATTATAAAAGATGCTAAGAATTATATTGAAATAATCCATGATCCTGAAGGCGTACATATAGGAAGAGAGATTGATATGGATGAGGCTCTGGAAAAGAGTAAAGAGTTCCATATTGAGAAATATGATGATGATATGAAAGCACTTGCAGAGGAATATCTGGCACAGGGATATTTTCTTAGCGACGCTGATTATTCAGCAGAGGTCTGGGAGTCTGGAATAGGATATAGTATAGAAGATGAAAAAGGCTATCCGGTAAAAAGCATTATATTTACAAACGGTTTTGATGTTGTGGATGAGAATAACGGAAACAACACCATGTATATGTCAGTCCTGAAGATGACACCTGAAGAGTTTGATGAATATATGATGCAGAATCAGCAGTTGTGGTATAAGACAGAAACTGATCAGGAAGTAAAGTATGAGGCTTCAGATGAGTATAACAATGAGACTATCATATACAATAAAGAAAAAGAAATATTTATTTACGAGAATGACTTTTCTGAGGCTGCACTTAATGCAGTAGGTTAAAAGTATTAAGGAAGAGCCGTCACAAGTGAGTGACGGCTCTTTTATAATGCGAAAAACGCCTATATTTCGTTTTTTAGTGGTTTTTGAGGCCAAAATATAGTAAAATATAACGGATTATGGAAAAGTATATTTTAATTGATGATATAATTAAAAATCATACTGAGCGAATGCTGAATCTGAGAAAGTTCTATCCATTTTTCAGCATCATGCAGTCAGGAGTAAATGCGTCTGTATCAGGGGAAACAGTAAGCCTTGATATGGGTTATATTACTCTTGCGGTTCTGAGGTTTCTCATCAATGAGAATAACTTCAGAGAACGTGAAGTGACCAGGCATGAGATTCAGAGTTTTATAGGAGAACTCTTAAAGAGGGACTATGAACTTGAACTTTCAAAAGATGAGAAGAAGAGCCTTACAGAGGCCATATTCGATAAGCTTACCAATGGTGGAAGAGCCTTTGAGATAAGCTTCTTTGATCCTGCAGACAGAAAGACCAAGCTGGCCAGAGTGCGTCTTATAGAGGCGAATGTTCATGAGTCAGGAGTAACCTATTCTATCACAGAAGAGGGAATAGAGTTTTATCTGTCTACGAAAGAGATGAAAGACGAGAGCAGGATCAGTACAGATCAGCTGCTTCTGGAAAAACTTATTAAAGCCGAAAATTATAAGGGCGGTATCGATGTTATCAGCAGGATAAACCTTGAAGTGGTATCACTCCATAAGAGAAGGGATGAGGCTGTAGCACTGCTCCTTTCGGATGTACATGCAGGAACGGAAGCGGTGGATGAGTTTATGGAAAGTACTTCCAGATGGTTTGAGGAAGAGAGAAAGTCCTTTGCCAAGAGCCGTGAGCTGGTGGATAAGGCCGCCGCAAGAGTGAGCCACAGTCCTGACTCAAAAGCAGTAAGAGACATAACAAAGCTCGAGAATCTTCTGAAGCAGACAATAGATAATCACAGCAGACTTATTAAGGCATCCGCAGAGCTTTCACGTTTTGCTGACGAGATGGTAAGACGTAAGAAGATGCAGGTGCTCCGGAATACATTTGATTTTGAAAGTGCACTTACAAGAATAGAGCGTATTGATAAGCCGGACAGACTGGCGGCTCTTATAATGCCGCTGGCAAGACCTAAGTGCGAAAAGAGCTTTCAGGTAGACATGATCGATTCCATCATACTTAAGAAACTGAGTCAGGATGACACGGTTGAGAAGGTGGAGAGAGAAGCTGCCGATCTTGACTTTAAATATGATGATGAGGTTCTCAGTGAACAGACAGGACATAACTTTGCCATTCTCTTCAGAGAGCTTCTTGAAAGACTGGAGAAGTGGGACAGGCTCACGCTTCAGGAATATAACGCAATCCTGGAGATGAAGTTCACGAAGGACCTTTACAGGAGCCGTGACTACTATGCATATCTTGTCCACCTTTCAGAGAAGGAAAGCTATTCTCTGAGGGATATGATGAACGGACAGGAGACTTTCCTTGAACAGCTGGCCATGAAATATATGACTGAAGCTGATAAAGAACGGTTTGCAGACTTAAGATTCAGATTGATATTCAGCGATGAAGAAATCGAAGTGGATGATTCATCGGTTACAGATATAACCTTTGAGAGGATGTAACTAATGGAAGACAGAAGTCTTAACAAGGCACTGGATATATACAGTGCGCTTATAACAGGACAGAATATATCACTGCATGATAAAGCTACATCGGAATTATACAATGCATTTTATGCGGATTCCGAAGTCTATGATATAACGACAAAGATGCTCACGAGACAGGGATTGAAGCTCTATGAGTATAACGAATCACTCTTTGTTACAGCAGGCAGCGGCAATAAGGTATTCGGATATACCAACGACGACCTGAAACGTCTTCTGGGACTCAGGCTGAACGTTGAGCTTTATCTGGTTTTCTTCATAACCTATCAGGTGCTGCTGTACTTCTACAAGTCAACAGATACCTATCAGATCAGAGAATACGTCAGAACAGATGAGATAATAAATGCAGTAACTACGGAACTGAAGTCTATCCTGGGTGATGCGGCAGTTGCCGAAGATCACAGCGAGAACAGCTTTAAGAGTGTGGCTGCTCTGTGGGAGTCACTTCCTCCGTTCCTGAATGAGGACAGAGAGCGTAACAAAGCGTCCCGTGGTTCAAGATACGGTATGACAAAGCTTACATTTAACTTCCTTCTGGGAGAAAAGCTTTTTGTAAATGTAGATGACCGTTTTTATCCTACGGACAGACTGCATGCCGTTGCAGAAAATTATTTTGAAGAAAACAAGAGTCTTATCCAGGAGTACCTGGAGGAGAAGTAATCAGAGTCAGAGGTTAAAGGTAATGCCTAATATAAACAGGATAAGAGTAAATAACGTTAAGTACAATTTCGGTACACAGAGCTATGATGACTTTATCATGAAAATGTATGGCCGCAATACTCTTTACGATCTAGCCAATGGTGGTGGTAAATCCGTGCTCATGCTGCTTCTTATGCAGTGTGTCATTCCGAATTCTACTCTTGATGATAAGCAGCCAATCGAGAAGCTTTTCAGGGGAAATGAAAATACCTGTATTCACTCTCTTGTGGAGTGGAAGCTGGATGACTGCGATATCACAGAGGGTATGCGCTATATGACCACAGGCTTTGCAGCCAAGAAAGCCGGAGGCGGAAGCAGTGATCAGCAGACCATAGAGGGAATAGAAGTTCAGGAAGCCGGAGCAGATGAAGATAAGACTACGGCTGAGATTGAGTATTTTAATTACTGTATCTTCTACAGGGATTATAATAAGAATGATATAGTTAATCTTCCTCTTGTTAAGGGTGAAGAGAGAATATCCTATAAGGGACTCAGGAATTATCTTCTGGATCTCGCAAGAACGGATAAGAATATAATCGTAAAGGTATTTGACCGTAAGGGAGAATATCAGAGGTTCATAGCTGAGTACGGACTCTATGAGAGCCAGTGGGAACTGATCAGAGGTATCAACCGTACAGAAGGTCATGTAAGAACCTACTTTGAGACGAACTTCAGAACCACAAGAAAGATCATTGAAGATCTTCTTATTGAAGAGATTATAGAGAAGGCTTATGCCGTAAAGACTTCCGCAGAGGGAGGCACCGGCAATACAGCCAGTCTTCTTATGACTATTCAGGAGGAGCTTAAAACTCTTGCTGAGAAGAAGAAGAGAATATCAGATTATGATCATGAGAAGGAGCTTATAGAACTCCTGAGTGATCGTATCGAAGGCTATGCAGGACTTCTCAGAGAGAAGGAAAAATGCGCTCTTGGTTTTGCAGATATATACAGAACCATTGATGAAGAGAAGAAGACTGCAGATGAAGAACTGGCCCGGCTTGAAAAAGAAAGAGAAGAACTGGGCAGGGAAAAGGACAGACTCCGTCATGAGACTGAACAGTTAAAACTCGGTGTAGCACGTGAGGATAGAGACCGTGCCGGAAAGAAGGCTGAGGAACTCCGCAGTGAGCTGGCTAAGCTGGACGGAACCATAGAAGAAAAGAAGAGAGAACAGAGTGCGAGAATTGCGGCGGGAGAATTCCTGGATTATATAGCAGCAAGAGATAAACTGGCAGCTCTGGATGCTGAGAAGAAGAACAGCAGTTCTTCTGATAAAAAACTTGATATCGGATGTATCGTTTATAATATCCGCCTCAGAATGGAAGAGAAGCGTGCAGAGCTGTCGAAGAAGGAGTCAGAGTTGGCAGCAAAGAGAGACAGACTTCTGGCAGAACGTGAGTCAGTACAGAAACTTCACACCACAGCTATTCAGGAAACAGCTGTAACTGAGAGCAGGATCTGCGAGAATCAGAGTCTCTATGAGAAGAGTGTAGAGAAGACAAGAACTCTGGGAGAAGAACTTTCTGACAGACGTCTTCTTCCACCGGCAGAGCTTCTGAGTCAGGCAGAGAAAAAGAAGAAACAGATAGAAGAGACTATAGATAAATGCAGCAGAAAGCTGGAGGAGCTGGCTGTAGAGATAGAATCAGCGAAGAAGGATAAGGCTTCTCTCGAGCAGACAACGGCAGTCCTAAGAGAACAGGGCGAACATTATAAGAACAGTCTGGAAGAACAGAAAACAGAAACCCAGAGGCTGCGAAGTCTGGCTGATATATATGGAATAGCAGGCAATGTATCTGAGGATACTGAAAGCGTCGGAAAGCTGGCTGAGAAGATTCAGGCAGCAATCATGAATGACTATATCAGAGTTCATGAATCCTCCAAGGCTGTAGAAGCATCGGAGAAGAGACTTGCTGATATAGAAATGGGTGTAGTCCTTAAAAGATCTGTCGGAGTCGAAAGAGTTAAGGATTATATCATTACGAGACATAATCTTTCCGCTATTTCGGGAATTGATTATATAAGTCTTCAGCCTGAGGAAAAAAGAAAAAAGCTTCTTCAGGTCAACCCATCTCTTCCATATGGAGTTGTGGTTGAGAATCTCAGCAGCATCACAGATGATCCGGGACTTACTGAGATCGAAACTGCAGATGAGATAATGCTTTACGATAAGGACAGCATAGAGACAGCCCATAACATTATCGGTGAAAATGTATTTCCGGTAAGACGTCCGGAAAGCTACTTCTCGGATGAAGAGGTAATAAAGAAGCTGAAGAACTTTGAAACAGAACAGCTGAGACTCTTCCGTGAAGAGGAGAAGGCAGTAAGAGATATGCTGTTGACAAAGCAGGAGGACCTTGCATTTACAGAGATATACATTGGCAAGGGTTATGACAGTCTGCTTCAGAATATAAAGAACAACGAAAGAGAACTGCTTAAGACCGAAGATGATGAAGCGGCACTGGATATCAGACTCAGAAAGCTCAGTGATGAAGAACGGGCTGAGAAGGATATTCTGGAAGAGGCTTCAGAGGATATAAAGACTCTTGAAAAAGATATAGAGATTCTTCGCAGAATGGCAGAGCTGACAGAGGAGCAGAGAAAACTTACCAGAGAAAGCACAGAGCTCAGAAGCATAAAAGATAACAGTGAGAGAGCTCTGTCTGATTACGATATAAAGCAGAGAAGACTTGGTAATGATATAAGCGATACAGATGCGCTTCTGGCTGAACTTAAAGAAACACGTCATGAGCTGGAGTTTAACTGGGAGAAGAGATATTCGGTTCATTATACTGATTCGGTGAGACCTGATCTCAATATGTCTCTTTCAGAACTTACATCTCTTTTTGAAAGAGAGGCGGCTAAGGGTGAAGGCGACCTCTTTACATTGGAGAAGGAAAAACTGCTCCGTGATACACTTACGGACAGTATGAGAAGAATAGAAGAATCTATAAGGCGTAAGGGCATTTCTATGAATGATCTTGCTGCAGAGAGTGAGGCAGGA
Organism: uncultured Eubacteriales bacterium; assembly: GCA_900316715.1. Classification (GTDB taxonomy): domain Bacteria; phylum Bacillota; class Clostridia; order Lachnospirales; family Lachnospiraceae; genus Eubacterium_Q. The sequence goes on along the minus strand of ONEC01000026.1, from coordinate 31,502 downwards.
GAACTCTTCAGAACTCCTGAAGCTGAGATGGAGAGGATCAGCCGTGAGCTTGCTGCTGCAGAAGAAAACAGACGAAGTCTGTCAGACAGGGCATCAGCTGCTGGAACAGAGTATGAGCGTCTTGTCGGAAAGCTGGAATATGCAGAGAAAAACATGAGAGATGATTACGGTGCAGATCTGGAGCTTCCGCCTAATCTCAATTATGAAGAGGAGATTGCAGCGAGAAAAGAACGTCTCGCTGAAACGGAGGCAGCTATACAGGATGCGGATAAACGTCTTAAGAGTTTTAAGACCAGGGTGAGTGGAAGTGAAGAACTCCTTCGTTACTCCGGAAGAATAGTGGAGAAGGAAAACCTGAAGATCAGTGATGCGAAGGTTATTCCGCAGGATACAGATCTAAGAGCTTACTTCGATGATCTGATCCTTGAATATGACAGAATAGGCAAAAACATAGATAAGACCAGAAGCGATACCTTAAAGGTTAAGATGATGGTCATAGATTCCCTGAACGAAGTGGGAGCTACAGAGCTGGCACTTTCCATAAGGGAAGATGTGGAGCTTCCTGATACAAGAAGCGAAGCAGAGGGGCTTTACGAAAGGCTTGAAGCAGAAGCATCTCTTATCAGTCTTGAGAAGGAAAGAATCGAGACAAGTCTCCAGGGTATGGAACGCCTTAGAGAGAACTTTATCGATCAATGTCTTGAGAGATGCCTGGATGTTAAGACAGAGCTTGGAAAGATTGCTCACCTTTCAGAAATCACACTTGATGATGAAAGGATAGAGATGATACGTCTTTCAATTCCGTATGTAAAACCGGAATTCATGAAGGACAGAATGTCAGAGTATATAGATCGTGTAGTTGCAGATCTGGATAAGAAGCCGACAGAGAGTGAGAGACAGAAGTTCCTGAACCAGAGTCTCTCCATGAAGAAACTGTTCTCGGTTATTGTTACAGATATGAATAAGATCAAGCTTTCACTTTATAAGCGGGAGCGTATCAAGGAGCAGAGCCGATACCTTAAGTATGAAGAGGCTGTAGGAAGTACTGGTCAGTCACAGGGTATTTACATTCAGTTCCTTATATCTGTTATCAATTATATATCCGGTATGTATTCTGCAGGAGACGGACAGAAGAGAACCAAGACACTATTCATAGATAATCCTTTCGGTGCAGCCAAGGATATCTATATATGGGAACCTATATTCAAACTGCTTCAGGAGAATACGGTACAGCTTGTAGTTCCTACCCGAGGTGCAACACCGGAGATTACGGGACGATTTGATGTTAATTACATCCTGGGACAGCAGAAAACCGGAAACAGACAGACTACAGTGGTTGTCAACTTCACAAGCAAGACATCCGCTGAAGAACTGGAATATACGGAGTTTGATTATCAGCAACAGACATTTAACTTTATCTGATGGGGGAAGGCAGGGGTTATATGTTTATTATCGATACGAAAACTATTGTTACACCACAGAACGGTCTTAATATCTACAGGGGGCGTACAGAGAACAATATTATCTGTATGGAACCTGAGATTACCGATGTGGGGGTGAAGCCGGAGGCTGATGAACTTCTCAGCGGGACTTTAAAGAAACGTAAGAGCAAGGGCATGATCCTCGTGGGCAATATGGGAGATCCTTATAATGATCTGGAGAAGGAATACGGCCTGATGCGCAAGTGCCTGAAGTGGATCAATTATTTTGATTTCGGTGTGGTAGTAACTACAAGAAGAAGTCTGCTTCTGAGAGATATTGATATGCTTAAGGATATCGATAAGAAGACGAAGGCTGTGGTAGAGATTCCTATTCCATCTATTGAGGTGGAGAAGATGAGAGCTATCGATGGCGGAAGTCTGAGTGAGAGACTGCTTCTTATGGAAGAACTGCATAAAGCAGAGATTCCTTTCATCATAAATATATACCCGATAGTGCCATTCGTTAATGACGATCCGGTGGTGGTAAAGAGTATGCTTGGTGTGCTGAAGGATTACAGGCCGGCAGCCATAGACCTTGGCGGTGCAAGCGTTCCGCTGGTAAAGAAGCAGATGGATTACTTCTATCTGCAGTATCAGAAACGTTTCCCTGAGGAATACAACAAGTATCTTGACGCCCACGGACGTTCAAAAAACATTATTATAGATACAGAGATCGAGTTGATAGATGCAGTAAGAAAGACTGCTTTGACGATCGGTGCCATGTGGAGTCCGCCTGAGATTCTTGACTGGAAGAGAAGATATGAGAACAAACAGGCAGGAGAACAGATGACATTTGACTTCTAGGGTGGTAATATACTTCCCATAAAACGGTTAACAAATTTTTTTATATATTAAGAGAGGAAAAATTATTATGGATTACAATGAGATGAGTTTGAAGCTTCATGAGGAGTGTGAGGGAAAGCTTGAGGTTGCTCTTAAGTGCCCACTTGAAAACAAGGATGATCTTTCAACAGCATATACTCCTGGTGTTGCTGAACCATGTAGAAAAATACATGAGAATCCGGAAGATGCTTACAAGTATACATTAAAGCAGAATACAGTAGCTGTCGTTTCAGACGGAACTGCAGTTCTTGGACTTGGAGACATCGGACCTCTTGCAGCTATCCCTGTTATGGAAGGAAAGTCTGTTCTTTTCAAGAAGTTCGGTAACGTTGATGCTTTCCCAATCTGCCTTGATACAAAGGATGTAGATGAGATCGTTGAGACAGTTAAGCGTATTGCTCCATCTTTCGGTGGTATCAACTTAGAGGATATTTCAGCTCCAAGATGTTTTGAAGTTGAGGAGAAGCTTAAGAAGGAACTTGATATCCCTGTATTCCATGATGATCAGCATGGTACTGCTATCGTATGTACAGCAGGTCTTGATAATGCACTTAAGATCGTTGGTAAGAAATGGGAAGATATAAGCGTAGTTATCAGTGGTGCAGGTTCTGCAGGTATCTCAATCTGCAAGCTCTTCCAGCGTTTCGGTGTTGGAAATGTAGTGCTCGTAGACAGCCAGAGTGCACTTGTAGAAGGCGACCCACGTCTTAACCCTGCTAAGCAGGAAATCGCAAAGGTAACAAATAAGTATAAGGAAACAGGAAGCCTTGCAGATGTTATTAAGGGCAAGGATGTATTCATCGGTGTTTCAGCTCCTGGTATTGTAACAGAAGAGATGGTTCGTTCAATGGCAAAGGATCCTATCATCTTCGCTATGGCTAATCCTACACCGGAGATCATGCCTGATGAAGCTTTCCGCGGCGGTGCAAGAATAGTTGCAACAGGACGTTCAGATTTCCCTAACCAGATCAATAACGTACTTGTATTCCCTGGTATCTTCAGAGGTGCACTTGATGCAAGAGCTACAGCTATTACAGAGCCTATGAAGGTTGCTGCAGCAAAGGCGCTGCAGCAAAGGCTATCGCATCTATCGTATCTGCTGATGAACTTAGAGAGGATTATATTATTCCTGATCCATTTAACGAGAAGGTTGCACCTGCTGTAGCTAAGGCTGTTGCAGATGAAGCTGTTAAGTCAGGAATTTCAAGAAAGTAATAAGGAGTTCTTAATGGGTGATATTCAGAAACTGACTGCGGTTCAAAATGCGGTCAATAGTGTTATTAAGGGTAAGGAACATGTTGTTGAGGAGGTTCTGGCTGCCATTATCGCAGGCGGACATGTTCTGATGGAAGATATTCCCGGCGTCGGTAAAACAACTCTTGCGATGACTTTCGCAAGAGCACTGTCGCTGGATTATAAGAGAACCCAGTTTACACCGGATGTTCTTCCGAGTGATATCCTGGGATTCTCAATGTATAACAGTGGTACAAAGGAGTTTGAGTATAGACCGGGAGCGGTATTCTGTAATCTTTTCCTTGCGGACGAGATCAACCGTACCAGTCCAAAGACTCAGTCAGCACTTCTTGAGGTAATGGAAGAAGGAACCGCCACAGTGGATGGTGTAACAAGACCACTTCCGGATCCTTTTACAGTTATAGCAACAGAGAACCCATATGGTTCTTCCGGAACCCAGATGCTTCCGGAGTCACAGCTTGACCGATTTATGATATGTGTATCCATGGGATACCCGGAGCATGATGATGCAGTAGCTATCCTTAAGGGAAATGCACTGAATCCTGTCAGTCATGTAACGCCGGCCATGAATCTTGAAGAGCTGATAGCAGTAAGAAAAGAATGTAACGATCTCTTTATAAGAGATGAGATATATGAATATATAGTAGATATTGTTGAAGAGACCAGAAGAAATAATCTCTTCTCAATGGGCGCAAGTCCACGTGGCACCATCGCTATCTTAAAGATGGCCAAGGCTATGGCTATTATAGATAACAGAGATTTTGTTACCGCAGAAGATGTTCAGAAAGTAGTAAGAACAACTCTCGGCCACAGAGTTAAGCTGGGACAGCGTTCTCGTGCTGAGGGTATCGACATGGATAAGGCAATAAGAATACTTCTTGAGACTGTAAGAGCACCGAGAAGTTAAGCCAAATGGGGGGCGTGCAAATTGTCAATTACAGATTATGAAAAAGCTAAAAGATTAGGTGACAAGGCTGTACGAGCAGACATGCTGAAAGGTCAGCATCCTTATCTTCCGGTACTGGATGATATCATTCAGAAGGAAGAGATTATAGGAGAGACCAATCTCGGTCTGGTCAATATCCCACTGGAAAGAGTAGTAGGAACAAGTACAGCTTCGAGAACAAATGCATTTGCAAGGAACTTTATGCCTATCATGGATATCAATACAGAGTTTGGCGCCAAGTGGTCCATGCTCTGCGATGCTCATATTGCAGAAGGAATCCATGATGCCATTAAGGTATATGAGTTCATGAACTATTTCTATGTAGTAGAGGGTAACAAGAGAGTAAGTGTGCTTAAGTATTTTAATGCAGACTCTATTCCTGCTTTTGTTACGAGAAAGATTCCGAAGCTGTCTGATAGAAAAGATATAAAGATATATTATGAATTCATGGATTTCTACAAGAAGACCGGTGTTAATTACATCTGGTTCTCCAACGAAGGAAGCTTTGCAAAGCTTATTACTGAAGTTGGTGTAGACAGAAGTGAAGAGAGTATAAGTACAAGTACAGCGACTTCAAGCAATGCGGATTCTGCCGATGGCTCAGGTGCAGTTACAAGAGCTGAATTTGGTAAGGTTTGGAGTGATGAGAAGACGCTGGAGTTTAAGGCGGCTTATTATAGATTCGCCAGTGCATTTAAGGAACAGAAGGGCGACAAGCTCTTACATATCACCACCGGTGATGCGTTCCTTGGAATGGTCGGCATCAAGGGCTTTGATGCAGTGGCTGAGCTTTCACAGGAAGCTATGAAGCAGGGCATCAAGGAAATGTGGCAGGAGTTCCTCGTTATGGAGGAGCAGTTTGAGGTTGAGGTATCTCTTAATCCACCAGAGGCAAAGAGGTCCATCATATCTCATATACTTCCGCAGCAGTATTCCGCAGCGAAGCCTCTTAAGATCGCCTTCATATATGATAGAGAACCTGATTCTTCTGACTGGCTCTATGCACATGAGCTGGGAAGAAATCACATAAAGGAAGTTTTTGGTGACAGAATAAGCACACTCAAGATTACCACGGCAAAGACTGAGCAGGATGCCATCGATGCAATGGAAGAGCTGATCGAGAAGCAGGGCGTTGAGGTTATATTTACCACCACCACCCGTCTTATCGATGCCAGCCTTAAGTGCGCGATAAAGTATAAGAATGTGAAGATTCTTAACTGTTCACTGAATACATCTCATAGATACATCAGAACTTACTATGCAAGACTCTATGAGGTTAAGTTCCTGTCGGGCGTTATCGCCGGTGCACTTACGGAGACGAATAAGGTGGGCTATGTAGCCGATTATCCTATCTTCGGAAATGTAGCCAATATCAATGCATTTGCACTTGGAGCCCTTATGGTGAATCCAAGATGCAAGGTTTATCTTAAGTGGACTACACTTAAAGATAATCACAACATTGAGGATATATATAAATCCCTTGAGGATGAGGGCGTTGATTACATATCTGATCAGGATATGATCACACCGAATAATGCATCTAGAAGATTTGGTCTTTATAAGCTTACAGACGGCGAACCGGTCAATATGGCTATGCCGGTCTATAACTGGGGAGTTCTGTATGAGAAGCTGATCGACCTGATACTTCATGATTCATGGGCGACGGCGGATTCCAATACAGAAGGAAAACCTATCAACTACTGGTGGGGACTTTCTTCAGGCGTGGTTGACCTTATCATTTCCAAGAAGCTTCCTATGCAGGTGGCACGACTTGTGCATACACTTAAGGTTATGATGAGAACAAACCGCTTTGTTGCATTTGATGGAGGGATAAGCTCCCAGGATGGCAGATTCCAGAGTGAACCTGATCAGGAGCTTGATATAGACGATATTATAAAGATGGACTGGCTGTGTGAAAACGTAGTAGGAAAGATTCCATCAAAGGAAGAACTTAGAGAGAGGGCACGTCCTATCGTAGAATTAAAGGGCGTAAAACAGGAAGAGAATGAAGATACTGTTACTGGCTGATTTAGAATCTAGATATTTATGGGATTTCTTCGAGAAGTCAAAGCTGGAGGGGCTGGACCTCGTGCTTGCTGCAGGAGATCTGGCACCGCAGTACCTGTCATTTATTGCAACTTATACCACTGCACCGGTTTTATATGTGCACGGTAATCATGATACCTGCTATGATAAGACACCGCCGGATGGATGTATATGCGTGGATGATACGGTTTATACCTATAAAGGGCTCAGGATAATGGGGCTCGGCGGAAGCATGTGCTACAACATGAGTCCTTATCAGTACACTGAAAAGGAGATGAGAGCAAGATACAGGAAGCTAAAGTTCAAACTCTGGAGAGCCGGAGGAGTGGATATACTTCTTACTCACAGCCCGGCCCGCGGAATAAATGATCAGGATGATCTTCCGCACAGAGGCTTCAGTGTTTTCAGGGATATTATGGATAAGTACCATCCTAAGCTTTTCGTTCATGGACATGTTCATCTTAATTATGGACGTGGCGTAAAGCGTGAAGATACATATAATGATACCAGGATCATAAATGCATACGAAAGGTATACGATAGAGATATGATAGAAAGTGTTGAGATAAATGAGCTTATAGATAAGTATGTGGAGTTCTGCGGCGACAGCGGTCAGATCGACCAGACTCTCTATAAGAAATATGATGTTAAAAGAGGACTTCGTGATTCAGATGGAAAGGGTGTCCTTACAGGACTTACAGAAATATCTGATGTTAACGGTTTCAAGGATATCAACGGAGTGAGAACTCCGATTGATGGTGAGCTGTATTTCCAGGGATATAATGTTAAGTCTCTTGTAGATGGTTTTTACGGAACCTGTCATGGATTCGAAGAAACTATATTCCTTCTCCTCTTTGGTGAGCTTCCAACGGAAACTCAGCTCAGTGAGTTCATGAAGGTTATAGGAAATATGAGATCCCTTCCTGATAACTTTAACAGAGATGTTATCATGAAGGCTCCAAGCCATAACATCATGAATACACTTGAGAGATGTGTTCTTACACTATATACCTATGATGAAGATCCGGATAATATATCCATTAAGCATGTATTGGAGCAGTCATTGGGACTCATAGCACGATTCCCTGTAATCGCAGCTTATGGATATCAGAGTTACAGACATAAGTTCCATGATGCCAGTCTTGTTATCCACAGACCGAAGCCGGAACTTTCAACAGCTGAAAATATTCTGAGACTGCTTCGTTCAGATCCGAAGTATACGGAGCTTGAAGCTGCAGTTCTTGATATCTGTCTTGTTCTGCATGCAGAGCATGGTGGTGGTAATAACTCTACATTTACATCTCATGTTATTACAACCTCAGGAACAGATACCTATTCTACCATTGCCGGATCTCTTGGATCACTTAAGGGACCTAGACATGGTGGTGCAAACCTTAAGGTTCAGCAGATGTTTGCTGATCTGAAGAGCAACATTTCCGACTGGGAGAATGATAAGGAGATATCTAACTATCTTCAGGGGCTTCTGGATAAGAAGGGATTTGATCATTCCGGACTTATCTATGGAATGGGACATGCAATCTATACACTGTCAGACCCAAGAGCAGTTATCCTTAAGGAGTACGCAAGACGTCTTTCTGAAGAGGAAGGCTTCGAGAAGGAATTTGCTCTTTATGACAGAGTTGAAAATATAGCTAAGAAGCTTATTATGAAGAACCGCGATATGAAGAAGCCTGTATGTGCAAATGTAGACTTCTACAGCGGACTTGTATATACAATGCTCAGAATACCTATGGAACTGTTTACACCGATCTTTGCCATTGCCCGTATAGCAGGCTGGACGGCACACAGAATAGAGGAACTGGTGAACAACGGAAAAATCATCAGACCTGCATATAAGTATGTAGGTGAGCATAAGGAATATTTACCGATAGAAGAAAGAGACTGGTAGGAACAGATATGTGGTTAGCTGACAGATGGAAAGATTATGAAGTTATAGATACCTCGGAAGGAGAGAAGCTGGAGAGTTGGGGAGGCTATATCCTGCTTAGACCGGATCCGCAGGTTATATGGAATACAGAGAAGATATCTCCTGAATGGAAGAAGCTTAATGGACATTACTTCAGAAGCAATAAAGGAGGCGGAGAGTGGAAGACCTATAATCTCCCGGAGGAGTGGAGCATAGGTTACGATCTCAGTATAGGAAAACGCCTTACATTTAATCTGAAGCCTTTTGCTTTTAAGCATACTGGACTGTTTCCGGAGCAGGCTGCTAACTGGGACTGGTTTTCTTCTATTATAGAAAAGGCTGTTCGTGAGGAGGGAAGAACTGCAGACAGCGACAAGCCTGTAAAGGTTCTGAATCTCTTTGCTTATACAGGAGGTGCAACCATTGCGGCAGCAGCGGCAGGAGCAAGAGTTACTCATGTGGATGCTTCAAAGGGTATGGTCGGATGGGCAAAGGAAAATGCCGTATCCTCAGGACTCGGTGATGCACCTATTAGATGGCTGGTGGATGACTGCAAGAAGTTTGTTGAACGAGAGATAAGACGCGGCAACAAGTACGATGGAATAATTATGGATCCTCCATCCTACGGCAGAGGACCGAAGGGTGAGATCTGGAAGATAGAAGAAGCTGTATATGAGCTGATAGGACTTGCAGCAGAACTCCTTTCTGAGGATGCGCTGTTCTTCCTTGTTAACTCCTATACCACCGGTCTTCAACCGGGTGTGCTTTCTTATATGATAGGAAGTACCGTGGTGAAGAATTTCGGAGGCAAGGTTGAATCTTCAGAGCTGGGCATTCCTGTAAGGGATTCAGACTATGCACTGCCATGTGGGGCGGCAGGACGCTGGACTTCAAGATGACCGACGAAGTGAGATAGGCAGGACTCTGATTTTCGAGGTGGACGGTAAAGATAGTAAATGGGTTTTGATACATTAATATAATAAAGGGGATGAGCGAATGTATGATGTATTGGTTATCGGCGCAGGAGTTATCGGATGCGCTGTAGCAAGGGAACTTTCGAAATACAGGCTCAGCGTCTGTGTTATCGAGAAGGAAAGTGACGTATGCGAAGGAACCAGTAAGGCCAACAGCGGAATAGTCCATGCAGGGTTCGATGCTGTATCGGGAACACTGAAGGCAAAGCTGAATGTCCGGGGAAGTAAGATGATGCCGGAACTTTCAAAACAGTTGGACTTTGCATATAACCAGAATGGGGCCATGGTCCTGTGCTTTGACAAAGAAGAACTGGACGGCCTTCAGAAGCTGTATGACAGAGGAATAGCAAATGGCGTAGAGGGATTGTCTCTTCTTACAGGTGAGGAAGCAAAGGAACTTGAGCCGTCTCTTGGGAAGACGGTGGCCGGAGCACTTCTGGCAGAAACCTCAGGAGTGGTATGCCCATTTGAGATGACCATAGCCTTCGCTGAGAATGCATTTGCTAATGGCGCAGAGTTTAAGTTTAATACTGAAGTAAAGAATATTACTGTGTCAGAGAATGGATACTCTGTGGAGACAGGCAGTGGAACATATGAGGCCGGTATAGTTATAAATGCAGCCGGTGTCTATGCTGATGCTATCCACAACATGGTATGTGAGGAGAAGATGAACATCACTCCTAGAAGAGGGGAGTATTATCTTCTGGATAAGGAAGCAGGTTCGCTTATATCAAGAACTCTGTTCCAGATGCCTACTAAGATGGGAAAGGGTGTTCTCGTTACTCCGACGGCACATGGAAATATTCTTCTCGGACCTACAGCAGTTAATATAGAAGATAAGGATAATACGGCAACTACGGCAGAGGGCCTTGGGGAGATCAAAGAAAAGGCTGCTCTTTCAGTTGAGAATATTCCATTTAACAAAGCAATTACAAACTTCTCAGGACTCAGAGCGGTAGGAGAGTCCGGAGACTTTATAATAGAAGAATCCCACGCAGGATTCATAGATGTGGCAGGAATCGAATCACCGGGTCTAAGCAGTGCACCTGCTATAGGCGAGTATGTGGCTGAGCTTCTTTCGAAACGGATCGAGCTTGTGAAGAAAGAAGATTTTGTTGATACAAGAACCGGAGTGAAGCATTTCGCAGGACTTACAAAAGATGAACAGAATGAGCTGATAAGAGAGAATCCGGCTTATGGAAATATTGTCTGCAGATGCGAGACGGTTACAGAGGGTGAGATTCTTGATGCTATTAACCGTCCACTGGGTGCAACAACCCTGGATGGAGTAAAGAGAAGAACCAGAGCGGGCATGGGAAGATGTCAGGCAGGTTTCTGTTCACCTAAGGTTATGGCGCTGATTGCTGAGTCCCTCGGCATATCCCTCGGCGATGTTAAGAAACATTAGGGGAGGTGACTGATATGCGTGAATATGATCTTGTGATAATTGGTGGCGGTCCGGCTGGAATGGCTGCAGCTGTGTCTGCAAAGAAGGCAGGGCTTGATAATATAATTATATTTGAGAGAGATGGTGTTCTGGGTGGAATACTGAATCAGTGTATACATAACGGTTTCGGACTTCATACATTTAAAGAGGAGCTGACGGGACCGGAGTATGCTGAGAGGTACAGCGACATGGTTAAGGAACTGGGAATAGCCTATGAGACGGGAACCATGGTCCTGGATATAGCTCCTGATAAGACTGTTACCATACTCAGCAGCAGTAGAGGTGTGGAGAGTATAAGTGCAAAGGCAGTGATCCTTGCCATGGGCTGCAGGGAACGCCCGAGAGGTGCTCTTGGAATCCCGGGTTACAGACCGCAGGGAATTTACACGGCAGGTACCGCACAGAGACTCATTAATATAGAAGGAGTTCTTCCGGGCCGGGAGGTTGTTATACTTGGTTCAGGTGATATAGGACTCATCATGGCGAGACGTATGACTCTTGAAGGGGCACATGTGGCCGCTGTATTTGAACTTATGCCATATTCCAATGGACTGAACAGGAATATAGAGCAGTGTCTGAATGATTACAACATTCCTCTTCTTCTGAGTCATACCATAGTTGATATAAAAGGAAGAGACAGACTCGAGGGAGTTGTGGTGGCTGAAGTGGATAACGGAAAGCCTATTCAGGGAACAGAAGTTTTATATCCTTGTGATACACTGCTTCTGTCCTGTGGACTTATCCCTGAGAATGAGCTTTCAAGAAGCTGCGGAGTAGATATCAATCCGCTCACCAACGGACCGCTTGTAAATGACAAGCTGGAGACGGGTATAGAAGGTATCTTTGCCTGTGGAAATGTACTCCATGTGCATGACCTGGTAGACTTTGTGTCTGCTGAGGCTTCGAAGGCTGGAGAAAGTGCTGCAGAATATGTTCTCGGCCTGGCAGATGGTAATAAGGAAGAAACGCCTTCATCAGAATATAGATTCATTCCGCAGAACGGAGTACGATATACCGTACCGAACAGCTTTACAGCGGGTGAAGTAGGAGAAGATATCCACCTCAGATTCAGAGTTACGGGAATATATAAAGGTGCATCCATAGTTGTTAAGTCAGGCGACAAGGAACTTATGAGGAAGAAGACGCTGGTACTCATTCCGAGTGAGATGCAGGATGTAACTGTTAAGAAAGATATTCTTAATGAAGTAACAGGTGATGTGACAGTAGAGATAGAAAGTAACTGAAGGATTAGTACGGAGGAGCGGCTATGACTAAAGAATTAACATGTATCTGCTGTCCGATGGGCTGCAGACTGAGTATAGAGCTTGATGATGGAACAGGAGATATCCTTTCAGTAACAGGAAACACCTGTAAGAGAGGACACGACTATGGTATCTCCGAGCTTACGGCACCGGTCAGAATGGTTACAACAACCGTAAGAACTCCTGAAGGTGTAAGCATTCCTGTAAAGACTAAGGAACCTGTACCAAAGGATAAGATATTTGAATGCATGGAAGATATTAAGAAAGCAGTGGTACATACTCCGGTTCATACAGGAGATATAATAGTAGAAAATGCTGCAGGGACAGATATCCCTGTAATAGCTACAAGAAGCTTATAAGTTGACATAATTCTGGGCCGCCCGGAGAAAATCCGAGCGGCTCGAAAAATTTTAAAAATAATACTTGCAATATAAAATCAGATGTTATATACTACGTCTTGCTGTGACATTGATAGCGTTGAAGCGAAAGTTGCTGAAAGTAACCCAGATGAATCGGCATGTATGTGTTCAATAGAACACAGGGTTAGAACAGGTAATTTCGTGGAGCGAAGGTCAAGTCTATGAAATTTGACGGCAAGTCACTGTACCGATAACCATCTGACAGAAGTCAGAGATGACGGGTGTTGAGGGCGAATATCGCCCTATTATCTTGCAAGAAGCAGGAAACACTCGGGAGAGTTGTACAGTCACCGCTTGTCGTACTCATTAAAAAGTGCGAAAAGGAGGAGACTTTTTTTATGTCTAATCAGGTAATGAGAATCACATTAAAGGCATATGATCATACACTTATTGATCAGGCAGCTAAGGAAATCGTTGAAGCTGTTAAGGGAACAGGAGCAAAGGTCAGCGGTCCTATTCCGATGCCAACAAAGGTTGAGAAGGTAACAATCCTCAGAGCTGTTCATAAGTATAAGGATTCAAGAGAGCAGTTCGAGCAGAGAACCCACAAGAGACTTATCGATGTAATCAACCCAAACAAGGCTACAACAGATATTCTTAAGAAGCTTGATATATCAGCCGGTGTATACCTTGAAATCAAGGCTAAGTAAATCAAAGCTTAATGTTGATGTAATGTTAGTTACTTAAATGTACCTAATCATTAGTATGATTGTCCTTATGCCGAGGGATAATCCGCTGTAATTCTATTAGGAGGAATTTAAAATGAAGAAAGCAATACTTGCTGAAAAAGTCGGAATGACTCAAATCTTCAACGAGCAGGGACAGCTTGTTCCTGTAACAGTATTAAAGGCTGGTCCTTGCAGCGTACTGCAGGTTAAGACAGTCGAGAATGACGGATACGAAGCAGTTCAGGTTGGCTTCGGAGAAGTTAAGGAAAAGATCGTCACAAAGGACGGATCTGGTAAAAAGGTAATCAGAAATCCTCACGGTGCTACAAAGGCCGAGGCAGGACATGCAAAGAAGGCAGGAGTTGCAGTTCCTAAGTTCGTTAGAGAGTTTAAGTTCGAGAACGCTGCTGAGTATGTTCCAGGTGAGACTGTTATCAAGGCTGACATCTTCGCTGAAGGAGATAAGGTTGATGTAACAGCTAAGTCAAAGGGTAAGGGATACGCAGGCGGTATCAAGAGATACGGTCTTAAGTCAGGTCCTTCAGGACATGGTTCAAAGTATCACCGTCATGCAGGTTCTAACGGATCAGCAACAACTCCAGGTCGTGTTATGAAGGGCAAGAAGATGCCTGGTCATATGGGAACTGAGCAGGTTACTGTACAGAACCTTGAGGTAGTTAAGATAGATGTTGAGAACGACTTAATCTTAGTAAGAGGAGCAGTTCCAGGACCTAAGAAGTCACTCGTATGTATAGCAGAGTCAGTTAAGGCTGGCAAATAAGCTTTACCGGAAGGAGGAAATAAAAAATGGCAACAGTATCCGTTTATAACACCGATGGTAAAGAAGTTGAAAAGATTGATTTATCAGATAACATTTTCGGTGTCGAGATAAATGAAACACTAGTTCACAAGGCAGTAGTTGCACATCTTGCAAACAGACGTCAGGGAACACAGAGCGCTCTTACACGTTCAGAGGTTCGCGGAGGCGGAAAGAAACCTTGGAGACAGAAGGGAACAGGTCATGCAAGACAGGGTTCTATCAGAGCTCCACAGTGGACAGGCGGTGGTGTTGTATTTGCACCAAAGCCAAGAGATTACTCACAGAAGATGAACAAGCGTGAGAAGCAGATCGCTCTCTTCTCAGTACTCACATCAAAGGTTCAGGATGACAAGCTCATCGTTGTAGACAGCCTTGATATGGAAACACCTAAGACAGCAGCATTCGTTAAGGTTCTTGGAAACCTTAAGGCTGACAAGGCGCTTGTAGTAACAAGTGAGAAGAACGACAACCTGGTACTTTCAGCTAGAAACATTCCTGATGTAAAGACAGTACCTACAAATGCAATCAATGTATTTGACATCTTAAATCATGAAGCACTCGTGATCACAAAGGATGCCGTAAAAGCTATCGAGGAGGTGTACGCATAATGGCAGATCTTAAGTATTATGATATTATCCTTAAGCCAGTTCTTACAGAGAAGAGTATGAACGCTATGGGCGAGAAGAAGTACACATTTCTTGTACATCCAGATGCTACAAAGTCACAGATCAAGGAAGCTGTAGAGAAGATGTTCGAAGGAACAAAGGTAGCAAATGTTAATACCATCAACTACGACGGAAAAGCTAGAAGACGTGGTATGGTAACAGGTAAGACAGCAAAGAGCAAGAAGGCATATGTTCAGCTTACAGCTGAGAGTGCTGATATCGAGCTTTTTGAAGGTCTGTAAACTGTAGGTAATTGAAAGGAGACTTTTACGATGGGAATCAAAGTATATAATGCATATACACCTTCGCGTAGAAATATGACAGGTCTTGATTTCGCTGTGATCACAACAGACAAGCCTGAGAAGTCACTTCTTGCAAAGAAGAAGAAGACAGCAGGTCGTAACAATCAGGGTAAGATTACTGTCAGACATCATGGCGGCGGAAACAGACAGAAGTACAGAATCATAGATTTCAAGAGAAACAAGGATGATATTCCTGCTAAGGTTGTTAGCATCGAGTATGATCCAAACAGAACAGCTAACATAGCTCTTATCGTTTACGCTGATGGAACAAAGACATACATCCTTGCTCCAGACGGAATCAAGGTTGGTGAGAAGCTTATGAACGGCGTTAACGCTGAGATTAAGCCAGGTAACTGCCTTCCACTTTCAGCTATCCCAGTTGGTACAGAAGTTCACAATGTAGAGCTTGTACCTGGTAAGGGTGGACAGCTTGTTAGATCTGCTGGTAACACAGCACAGCTCATGGCTAAGGAAGGTAAGTATGCAACACTTCGTCTTCCTTCAGGAGAGATGAGATATGTTCCGATTGAAGCAAGAGCTACAGTCGGTGTAGTTGGAAATATAGAGCACGGCCTTGTAAAGATTGGTAAGGCTGGACGTAAGCGTCACATGGGTATCCGTCCTACAGTTCGTGGTTCTGTTATGAACCCTAATGACCATCCACACGGTGGTGGTGAGGGTAGAGCACCAATTGGTAGACCAGCACCTTCAACTCCTTGGGGTAAGCCGGCACTCGGTCTTAAGACAAGAAAGAAGAAGAATAAGTCTAACAAGATGATAATACGTAACAGAAACGGTAAGAATTATAAGTAAGGAGGAAGATCATGGCTCGTTCATTAAAAAAGGGTGCATTCGTTGACGAAAGCTTATTAAAGAAGATTGCAGAGATGAACAAGAAGGGTGACAACCAGAAAGAAGTTATCAAGACATGGTCACGCCGCTCAACAATCTACCCAAATTTCGTTGGTAACACAATTGCAGTATATGATGGTAGAAAGCATGTTCCTGTATATGTTACAGAGGATATGGTTGGCCACAAGCTTGGAGAGTTCGTACTCACAAGAACTTACAAGGGACATGGCGCAGATAAGAAGGGTAAGTAAAGGAGGACTAGGAAATGTCAAAAGGACATAGATCTCAGGTCAAGAGACAGAGAAATGAGAATAGAGATACAAGACCTTCGGCTACCGTTTCTTACGCCAGGGTTTCAGTTACAAAGGCGTGCTTCGTATTAGACGCCATTAGAGGTAAGGATGTTAACACAGCTCTTGCTATTCTCCAGTATAACAACAGAGATGCTTCAAGAATTATCTATAAGCTCCTTAGTTCAGCTGTAGCAAATGCTGAGAACAACAATGGTCTTAAGGCTGACAACCTCTATGTTGCAGAGTGCTTTGCAAACAAAGGACCTACAATGAAGAGAATTCATCCAAGAGCTCAGGGTAGAGCATATAGAATTGAGAAGAGAACAAGCCACATTACAGTTGTGCTTGATGAGAGATAGGAGGTCAGCATGGGACAGAAAGTTAATCCACATGGTTTAAGAGTCGGTGTCATCAAGGATTGGAACTCAAAGTGGTATGCAGATACCAAGGATGAAGAGTTTTCAAACAACCTTGTTGAGGACTATAACATCAGAAAGTACCTTAAGAAAAAGCTTTACAATGCTAATGTAGCAAAGATAAATATTGAGAGAACAGTTGACAAGGTTAAGGTTATCGTTTTCACAGCTAAGCCTGGTATCATCATTGGTAAGGGTGGAGCTGAAATCGAGAAGCTTAAGAAGGATGTTCAGAAGCTTACAGTTAAGAAGCTTTTCATAGACATTAAGGAAATCAAGAAGCCTGATACAGATGCTCAGCTTGTTGCTGAAAACATCGCTCAGCAGCTTGAGAACCGTATATCCTTCAGACGTGCTATGAAGTCATGCATGGGAAGAGCTATGAAGGGTGGAATTCTTGGTATCAAGACAAGCGTATCCGGTCGTCTCGGTGGTGCTGATATGGCAAGAAAAGAGACATACAGCGAGGGTACAATTCCTCTTCAGACACTTCGTGCTAACATTGACTATGGATTTGCTGAAGCAGATACAACATATGGAAAGGTTGGCGTAAAGACATGGATCTACCATGGTGAAGTACTTCCTAATAAGGGAAAAAAGGAAGGAGATAAGTAATTATGTTAATGCCTAAGAGAACAAAATTCCGTAAGCAGCAGCGTGGTTCTATGAAAGGTGTAGCTACTAGAGGAAACAAGATTACTCGTGGTAATTTCGGTATCGTAGCTATGGAGCCTTGCTGGATTAGATCAAATCAGATAGAGGCAGCTCGTATTGCCATCAATCGTCACTTAAGACGTGAAGGTAAGGTATGGATCAATATCTTCCCTGACAAGCCTGTTACAACAAAGCCTATCGGTGTTCGTATGGGATCCGGAAAGGGTTCTGTAGAGTACTGGGTAGCAGTAGTTAAGCCAGGCAGAGTACTGTTTGAGGTTGGTGGAAATGTAACAGAAGAGAAGGCTCGTGAAGCACTTCGTCTTGCAACACACAAGCTTCCAATCAAGTGTAAGGTTGTAAGCAGAGCCGATCTGGAAGGAGGTAGCAGCAGTGAAAACTAAAGAATATTTAGACGAGTTAAAGACAAAGTCTGTTGAGGAACTCAGCACAGATCTTGTTACTGCAAAGAAGGAACTCTTTAACCTTAAGTTCCAGAATGCTACTAACCAGCTTGAGAATACAAGCCGTATTAAGGAAGTTAGAAGAAATATAGCAAGAATACAGACACTCATTGCTGAGAAGTCTAACGCTTAAGTTGGGAAGGAGAAAAAACAATGGAAAGAAATCTTCGTAAGACACGTATCGGTCTTGTTACAAGCGATAAGATGGACAAGACAATCGTGGTTTCAATCGTTGATAACGTAAAGCATCCGCTTTATGGAAAGATCGTAAAGAGAACCTACAAGCTTAAGGCTCATGATGAGAACAATGAGTGTAAGGTTGGAGATAGAGTTAAAGTTATGGAGACAAGACCACTTTCTAAGGATAAGAGATGGAGACTTGTCGAGATCATAGAGAGAGCTAAGTAAGGAGGCAAAAGAGATGATACAGCAGGAAAGTAGACTCAGAGTTGCCGACAACACAGGTGCTAAGGAGCTTCTTTGCATCAGAGTACTTGGCGGCTCAACAAGAAGATATGCCAATATCGGTGATATCATCGTAGCAACCGTTAAGGATGCAACTCCTGGCGGTGTTGTTAAGAAGGGTGACGTTGTTAAGGCTGTTGTAGTTCGTACAAAGCACGGCGCTCATCGTAAGGACGGCTCATACATCAAGTTTGATGAGAACGCAGCCGTAATCATCAAGGATGATAACAATCCTAGAGGAACTCGTATATTTGGACCAGTTGCAAGAGAGTTAAGAGATAAGAAGTTCATGAAGATTATCTCACTTGCACCTGAAGTACTTTAAGGAGGTAGAATCGTGGCAACTTCTAAGATTAAGAAGGGTGACCTTGTAAAGGTTATCGCCGGCAAGGATAAGGATAAGGAAGGTAAAGTCCTTTCTGTTGACGTTAAGAATCATAAGGTTCTTGTAGAAGGCGTTAACAAGGTATTCAAGCACAGCAAGCCTAGCATGGCTAATCAGCAGGGCGGTATCATTGAGAAGGAAGCACCAATCGATATATCAAACGTTATGTACCTCTATAAAGGTGCAGCTGTCAGAGTAGGCTTCCAGGGTGAAGGAAAAGATAAGAAGAGAGTAGCTAAGGTCAACGGAAAGACCGAGGCTATTGATTAATCGGAAGGAGGCTGAATACTTTGAGCAGATTAAAGGATATTTACAATGACGAAATTAAATCAGCTATGATTGAGAAGTTCGGATATAAGAACGTTATGCAGGTTCCAAAGATCGCAAAGATCGTTATCAACATGGGTGTTGGTGAAGCAAAGGAGAACGCAAAGGTTCTCGAGTCAGCAGTTAAGGACCTCACAACCATCGCTGGACAGAAGCCTGTTATTACAAAGGCAAAGAAGTCAGTTGCTAACTTCAAGCTTAGAGAAGGAATGTCAATCGGATGTAAGGTAACACTTCGTGGCGACAAGATGTATGAGTTTGCAGACAGACTCATCAATCTTGCACTTCCTAGAGTTCGTGACTTCCGTGGTGTCAGTGCAGATTCTTTCGACGGAAGAGGAAATTATGCACTTGGTATCAAGGAGCAGATCATCTTCCCTGAAATCGAGTATGATAAGGTCGATAAGGTAAGAGGCATGGATATCATTTTCGTTACAACGGCTAACACTGACGAGGAAGCTCGTGAGCTTCTCAGACTCTTCGGTATGCCGTTCCAGAAGTAAGGAGGAAAAGCAAATGGCAAAAACTGCTATGAAGGTTAAGCAGCAGAGAAAGCAGAAGTTCTCTACAAGAGAGTATACACGTTGCAAGATCTGCGGAAGACCACATGCATATTTAAGAAAGTATGGAATTTGCAGAGTATGTTTCAGAGAGTTGGCATATAAGGGCGAGATTCCAGGCGTTAAAAAGTCCAGCTGGTAGGATATAGAGGAGGAACTAAAATGTCAATAAGCGATCCAATTGCAGATATGCTTACAAGAATACGTAATGCAAATACTGCAAAGCATGATACAGTAGATATACCTGCATCTAAGATGAAGCAGGCGATTGCAGATATACTTCTCAGAGAAGGATATATCAGTGCCGTAGAGACAGTTGCTGATGGTGAGTTCAATGTTATCAGAATCACACTTAAGTACGGTAAGGATAAGAGCGAGAAGGTTATTAATGGCATTAGAAGAATCTCTAAGCCGGGACTTCGTATATATGCTGATGCTCAGAACCTTCCAAGAGTTCTTGGAGGAATGGGAACTGCAATCATTTCAACAAACAAGGGCGTTATCACAGACAAGGAAGCTCGTAAGCTTAATGTCGGTGGTGAAGTACTTTGTTATGTTTGGTAGTCGTTGATTTCGAAGAAATCGACGACCGCTCAGATTCGACAGAATCTGAGCAGTAGGAATTACAGAATCGAAGGCTGCGAAGCTGCCGTAGATTATGGAATTCCGTTACTATAAATCGTGTATATAAAATTAGGAGGAAAGGCGAAATGTCACGTATCGGTAGAATGCCTATCGCTGTACCTGCAGGCGTTACTGTAGATATAGCAGAAAATAATAAGGTGACTGTAAAGGGACCAAAGGGAACTCTTGAGAGAGCTCTCGCTCCAGAGATGGAGATCACCCTTGAAGGAAATGAATTAACTGTAAAGAGACCAAACGATCTCAAGAGAAACAGAGCTCTTCACGGTCTTACAAGAACACTTCTCAACAACATGGTTGTTGGTGTTACTGAAGGATACAAGAAGACACTTGAGGTTAATGGTGTAGGTTATAGAGCTCAGAAGCAGGGCAAGAAGCTTGTGCTCTCACTCGGTTACTCACATCCTGTTGAGATGGAAGATCCAGAAGGTCTTTCAACAACTGTTGAGGATAACAAGATCATCGTTGAAGGTATCGATAAGGAGAAGGTTGGTCAGTATGCAGCTGAGATCAGATCAACAAGAGCTCCAGAGCCATATAAGGGCAAGGGTATCAAGTACGATTATGAAGTTATCAGACGCAAGGTCGGTAAGACAGGTAAGAAGTAAGGGAAGGAGAGAGTAGCATGATTAATAAGGAATCAAGAAGCGTAATTCGCAAAAAGAAGCATTTAAAGATTCGTAACCGTTTCAGCGGAACTGCAGAGAGACCAAGACTTGCAGTTTTCAGAAGCAACAATCATATGTATGCTCAGGTTATCGATGATGCAGAAGGCAAGACTCTCGTCAGTGCTTCTACTGTAGAGAAGAAAGTAGCTTCCGAATTAGAGAAGACAAATAATGTTGAAGCAGCAGCTTACCTTGGCAAGGTTATTGCTGAGAGAGCTAAGGCAGCTGGCATTAACGAAGTTGTATTTGATAGAGGCGGTTTTATCTATACAGGTAAGATCAAGGCACTTGCAGATGCTGCAAGAGAAGCTGGCCTGGTATTCTAATTAGGGAGGAGAGCATAAATGAAGCATACAATAATAGATGCAAGCACACTTGGCGAGCTTTATGATAACGTTGTAGCAATTAAGCGTGTCACAAAGGTTGTTAAGGGTGGTCGTAATATGAGATTCTCAGCACTTATAGTTGTAGGTGATCGTAATGGTCACGTTGGTGCTGGTGTAGGTAAGGCTGCTGAAATTCCTGAAGCTATTCGTAAGGCTAAGGAAGATGCTATCAAGAAGCTTGTAGAAGTACCTATTAATGAGAACGGAAGTATCCCTTATGGATTTACAGGTGAGTTCGGAAGTGCTAAGGTTCTTCTGAAGTCAGCTCCTGAAGGTACAGGTATCATCGCAGGTGGTCCTGCACGTAGCGTGCTCGATCTTGCCGGATACAAGAACATCCGTACTAAGTCACTCGGTTCAAACAATAAGCAGAACGTAGTTCTTGCTACACTTGCAGGTCTTTCAAGCATCCAGGATCCAGCTGAGATTGCTAAGAAGAGAGGCAAGACTGTTGCCGAGATTCTTAATTAGGAGGCGTGAAGAAATGGCAGATACAATCAAGGTAACACTCGTAAAGTCACCTATAGGAGCTATTCCTAAGCACAGAAGAACAGTTGAAGCACTTGGACTTACAAAGATGCACAGAACAGTTGAGCTTCCTAACAATGCTGCTACAAAGGGAATGATCGCTCAGGTTAGTTATTTAGTAAAGGTTGAAGAGTAAGGAGGGCTTAAAGACATGGATTTATCTACATTAAAGCCGGCAGAAGGATCTGTTACACGTAATGACTTCAGACGTGGACGTGGACATGGTTCAGGTAACGGCAAGACTGCAGGTAAGGGACATAAAGGTCAGAAGGCTCGTTCAGGAGCTCCAAGACCAGGTTTCGAAGGTGGACAGATGCCACTTTTCAGACGTATTCCAAAGCGTGGTTTCAAGTGCAGAAACACAAAGGATATCGTTGCAATTAACGTTTCAGAGCTTAATCGTTTTGAGGATGGTGCTACAGTAACAACAGCATCACTCATCGAGGCTGGAATCGTAAAGAACCCTAGAGATGGTGTTAAGATTTTAGGAAATGGAGAGCTTTCAAAGAAGCTTACAGTTCAGGTAAGCGCAGCAAGCGCCAGCGCAGTTGAGAAGATCGAAGCTGCAGGCGGAAATTTCGAGGTGATCTAGTATGTTTAAAACCCTCAGGGATGCACTCAAGGTAAAGGATATAAGAAACGGTATTATCTTTACATTTTTCATTCTTGTAATTGTAAGACTCGGTTCTAACATCCCTACCCCGGGTGTTGACACGGCAAGAATTGGTGATTTCGTAAATAACGCACTCGGTTCTGCTGCAGGAAATCTCCTGAATACATTTACAGGCGGCTCCATATCGCAGATGACCATCTTTGCGTTATCGGTTACACCATATATTACATCATCGATCATCATTCAGCTTCTCACAATTGCTATTCCGGCACTTGAAGAGATGCAGAAAGATGGTGAAGATGGACGTAAGAAGATAACAGCTATCACACGTATCGTGTCAGTTGCGCTTGCTATCATCAACAGTACAGGTCTTGCAATCAGCTTTAGAAATGGCGGATATCTGTACTCAGATAGCTTCTTAACACTTATAGTTGTTATCATTTCGCTTACAGCAGGTAGTACATTTATTATGTGGCTCGGCGAAAGAATCACTGAGAGAGGTATTGGAAACGGTATCTCAATCATCCTTCTTATCAACATCGTTTCAAGAATGCCACATGACTTCCTCAGTCTTTACGATATGTTTGTAAAGGGTAAGGATGTTGTACACTTAATAATGGCAGCAGCGATTATCATTGCAATAGTAGTTGTTACAACAATGCTTACAATACTGCTTAATGAGGCTGTAAGAAAAGTACCTGTATCTTATGCACAGAAGATTCAGGGTAGAAGAAATGTAGGCGGTCGTCAGACACACATTCCTATCAAAGTTAATACAGGAAATGTTATGCCTATTATCTTTGCTTCTACAATAATGTCAATTCCTTCAATTATTACAAGCATTTTCAGAATACAGGTAAAGAGTGTATTCTGGGGCAAAGTAATGGAGGGGCTTAACTCAAATTACTGGTTCAGACCTGGTTATCCATGGGCATATATTGGACTGGTAGTATATATACTTCTTGTTCTGTTCTTTGCATATTTCTACACATCGATTTCTTTCAATCCGATGGAAATTGCAAACAACCTGAAAAAGGGTGGCGGATTTGTTCCGGGTATCAGACCAGGTAAGCCTACACAGGACTATCTGAATAATATTCTTAACTACATAGTTGTCATTGGTGCTATCGGACTTATAATAGTTGCGATCATCCCAATCTTCTTCAACGGTAGATTTGGTGCTGACGTATCTTTCGGTGGTACATCACTCATCATCATAAGTGGTGTTATCATTGAGACTATTAAACAGATGGAATCAAAGATGATAGTTAGAAATTATAAGGGATTCCTAAGTTAAAATATTTTAGCCGCATTATATGAGAGGCTGAAAAGGCTTCTCATAAAGGCGGCTTAAAGTCGTGTAAGGAAACTAATAGATTCAGAAATTCAGAAAGGAGTTTACCCATGAAGATAATTATGCTCGGAGCTCCTGGTGCCGGTAAAGGTACACAGGCTGACATGATTGCTAAGAAGTATGATATCCCACACATTTCAACAGGTGATATATTCCGTGCCAACATCAAGAACGGTACAGAGCTTGGTAAGAAGGCTAAGGGATATATGGATCAGGGACTTCTTGTTCCGGATTCACTTGTAGTTGATCTTGT
The DNA here is from genome assembly GCA_900316715.1 of uncultured Eubacteriales bacterium. Lineage (GTDB taxonomy): Bacteria > Bacillota > Clostridia > Lachnospirales > Lachnospiraceae > Eubacterium_Q. Next base: position 7,589 of record ONEC01000026.1, on the reverse strand, counting down.
TATAGACAGAATACATGAGGATGATGCTAAGAACGGATATGTTCTTGACGGATTCCCAAGAACTATTCCACAGGCAGAGGCTCTTGACGCTGCTCTTAGTGAAGCAGGCGAGACAATCGACTATGCTATCAATGTAGATGTTCCTGATGAGAACATCGTAAACCGTATGTCAGGAAGACGTGCTTGTCTTAAGTGCGGAGCTACATATCATGTAAAGTATAATGCTCCAAAGACAGAGGGTGTTTGTGACGCATGTGGATCTGAACTTGTTCAGAGAGAGGATGATAAGCCTGAAACAGTTCTTAACAGACTTTCTGTTTACCACAAGGAAACACAGCCACTTATAGACTATTATACAGAGAAGGGTAACATCAAGAACATTGATGGTACTAAGGATCTTGGAGATGTCTTCAATGACATCACTGCAATACTCGGTTAGTTTACAGGTGAGGTGAAAATATGTCTAAAGCAGATGAAATAGAATGCGAAGGCGTTGTAGTTGAAAAACTACCAAATGCAATGTTTAAGGTTGAACTTGAGAATGGTCATGTAATCCTTGCTCATATAAGCGGCAAGCTCAGAATGTACTATATCAAGATTCTTCCAGGAGACAAAGTTACAGTTGTTCTTTCACCATACGATCTTACTAAGGGAAGAATCGTTTGGAGGGCAAAATAAAAACAACTTGAAACCCGTTAAAATTAAGCTTGCAATTCATAAATCAATTTGATAAAATGCTGTTTTGCAAGTGACTTCTCATGGAAAGGAGATATTTTAATGAAGGTACGTGCATCAGTTAAACCGATTTGCGATAAGTGCAAAGTCATTAAAAGAAAAGGCAGAATACTTATTATCTGCGAAAATCCAAAGCACAAGCAGCGTCAGGGATAATAGATTATTACCTGGCTTGTTTCTATGAGGAGATATATCAGGCGATTAGCCCGCCATATACGTTATATCCCTTCGGTGCAAAAAGCTGATATTATTCCATGTCAGTTTCAATTAGCGGCTGCAGTAGCAATGGACTACTGTTTATATATGGAAGAATGTATTTAAGGATATACATTTCACCTTCTGAGTCCATACAGAAGTTATCCCGTGAATACATCGAACAGAAAATCATTTGTAAGTAGAATTTTGGAGGTAGAATTAATGGCTCGTATTTCAGGTGTAGATTTACCTAGAGACAAGCGTGTCGAGATAGGTCTTACTTATATTTACGGAATAGGTCTTTCAACATCAAAGAAGATTCTTGCTGATACAGGCGTTGATCCTGACACAAGAGTTAAGGACCTGACTGACGATGAAGTAAGGAAAATCAGTGATATCATAAATGAGTCACTTACTGTTGAAGGTGATTTAAGAAGAGAAACAGCGCTTAATATTAAGCGTCTGCAGGAAATTGGCTGCTATCGTGGCATCCGTCACAGAAAGGGACTTCCTGTACGTGGACAGAACACAAAGAACAACGCACGTACACGTAAGGGACCTAAGAAGACAGTTGCTAATAAGAAGAAGTAATTTGAACCGGAGGACTAAGTAATGGCTAATAATAAAAGTGTAAAAAAAGCTACTAAGAAGCGTAGCAGAAGAAATGTTGAGCATGGACAGGCTCATATTCAGTCTTCTTTCAATAATACTATCGTAACATTAACAGACGCTGAGGGTAATGCTCTTTCATGGGCAAGCGCAGGTGGACTTGGATTCAGAGGATCAAAGAAGTCAACTCCTTACGCAGCTCAGATGGCAGCAGAGACTGCTTGCAAGGCAGCAGCTCCTTATGGACTGAAGACAGTAGATGTTATGGTAAAGGGACCAGGATCAGGCAGAGAAGCTGCTATCAGAGCTCTTGCTGCATGTGGTCTTGAGGTTCTGTCAATCAAGGACGTAACACCAGTTCCACATAATGGTTGCCGTCCACCAAAGAGAAGAAGAGTCTGATTAGGAGGTATATGTATAAATGGCAATTAATAGAACACCTGTCCTTAAGAGATGCAGAAGCCTTGAGCTGGAACCACAGTATCTTGGTGTAAATAAGAAATCTCGCAGAAAGAATCCTAGAGCTGGCAAGAAGGTCAGTGAATATGGAATGCAGCTTCGTGAGAAGCAGAAGGCTAAGTTTATATATGGAGTTCAGGAGAAGCCTTTCAGAAACCTTTATGAGAAGGCTGAGAGAATGCAGGGTCTTGTAGGTACAAACCTTATGCAGCTTCTTGAGCTTAGACTTGACAACATCATCTTCCGTCTCGGATGGGCTAGAACAAGACGTGAGTCAAGACAGGTCGTTACACATAGATTCGTACTTGTTAACGGCAAGACTGTAAATATTCCATCATATAAGTGCCAGCCTGGTGATGTTATCGAGATCAGAGAGAAGTCAAAGTCTCTTCAGAGATTCAAGGACATTCTTGAGGTAACAGCAGGACAGTCAGTTCCTTCATGGCTTGAGGGAGATTCTGATAAGTTTACAGGAAAGGTTCTTGAGATCCCTTCAAGAGAGCAGATCGACGTTCCAGTAAACGAAACACTTATCGTCGAGTTGTATTCTAAGTAATATTAATATAGTATAATAAATTGTAACTATTGACTCAGATATGATTCGGGGGTATTTAAATGTTCGAATTTGAAAAACCAAAGATTGAAATCTTAGAGAAGTCAGATGATAACAAGTATGGAAGATTCGTCATTGAGCCGCTTGAGAGAGGTTATGGAACAACACTCGGTAACTCACTTCGCCGTGTTATGCTTTCATCACTTCCTGGAACAGCAGTATCTTTCATAAAGATAAAGGGCGTTCTTCATGAGTTCAGCTCACTTCCTGGAATCAAGGAAGATGTAACAGAGATCGTTATGAATATCAAAGAGCTCTGCATCAAGAACAACAGCACAAACGATGATCCTAAGACAGGATATATCGATGCTTCAGGCGACTGTGTTGTTAAGGCAGGCGATATTCACATTGACGGAGATCTTGAAATACTTAATCCTGATCTTGTTATTGCAAATCTTAACGGACCAGAGGCACATCTTGAGATGGAACTTACTATCACAAACGGCCGTGGTTATGTAAGCGCAGACAAGAACAAGGAACATGACAACTCAGTTGATATGATCGCTGTAGACTCTATCTATACTCCAATAGAGAGAGTTAACCTTACAGTCGAGAATACACGTGTTGGCCAGATTACAGATTATGATAAGCTTACACTTGATGTATTCACAAACGGTACTCTTGGACCGGATGAGGCTGTCAGCTACGCAGCAAAGATCCTCAGCGAGCATCTTGAGCTCTTCATCAATCTTTCAGATAATGTGAAGGATAAGCAGATCATTACTGAGAAGGTTGAGGATAAGAAGGATACTCAGTCAACAGATATGAGCATCGATGAGCTTGAGCTCAGCGTTCGTTCATACAACTGCCTTAAGCGTGCAGGCATCAATACAGTTAAGGAACTCTGCAACAAGACTCCTGACGATATGATGAAGGTACGTAACCTCGGACGTAAGTCAGTAAGCACAGTGAAGACCACGGGAAACCGTAGGTAAGGAGGAAATTTAAAATGGCAATGTATAGAAAACTCGGAAAGAAGTCAGACCAGAGAAAGGCACTTCTTCGCAGCCAGGTAACACAGCTTATCGCTCATGGCAAGATCAAGACTACTGAAGCTAGAGCTAAGGAAGTTCGTAAGATCGCTGAGCACCTTATCACAATGGCAATCAAAGAGAAGGATAACTTCGAAGAAGTTACAGTTCAGGCCAAGGTTGCTGACAAGGATAAGGATGGAAAGAGAATCAAGGAAGTTGTTGATGGCAAGAAGGTAACTAAGTATCATACAGAAGAGAAGAAGATTAAGAAGGATAATCCTTCAAGACTTCATGCTCGTAGAGAGATGCTTAAGGTTCTTTACCCTGTATCAGAGAATTCAGGAAAGAACGCTAAGAAGGTTGATCTTACTGACAAGCTTTTCAGCGAAATAGCACCTAAGTACTTTGACCGTAAGGGTGGATACACACGTATCGTTAAGCTTGGTCAGAGAAAGGGTGACGGAGCTATGGAAGTTATCCTTGAGCTCGTTTAATCTAATATGATTTCTGAGCAGAGCCTGCTGATTATCAGCAGGCTCTTTTTTTCTTAAAACTTATACTGTATATACTAAAAAATAATATTAAATATAAGTGAAATATGTTAAAATATCAGAATGAGACATTATATTAAATTCAACAATCTGAATATTAGAGGAATACCGGGAAGCAAGATATCACTTGAAATAAACAAGGGAGATATAGTTGCAGTTACAGGCCCTACAGGTGCAGGTAAGAGTACCCTGGTTGGATATATAGCAGGCATAGTGAGACCGGACAATATAGGTACAGTTCTGATAGATGGACTGGATCCTTTCTCGCAGCTGGATGAGAGAAAGATTCACAGGATGTGTGGAATAGTTTCACAGGATCCGGACCAGGATATAGTATTTAATTCTGTTCTTAAGGATGTTGTCTTTGCACCAGAGAATATAGGACTTGATAAGCAGAGAATATCAAGAAGGGCAGGTAATTATTTTAAACACTTTAAGCTTGGTAAAACCAAGAAAAGAGACTTTGATCAGATATCACTCAGTGAAAAGCAGAGAACGGTTCTGAGTTCTGAACTTATTATGCATCAGGATATTCTCATTTTAGATGATGCTGTATCCATGCAGGACAGTGAATCGGCGTATTCAATACTCAAGTCAGTTATATCTGCAGCACGTAAGAGAAAGCAGACAGTTATCTTCGTATCCCAGAGATATAAGGAGATAGAGCTGGCAGATAAGATAATAGAGTTAAAAGATGGTGAGGCATCCTATAAGTCTATAGGAGAGCTATCAAGTATTTTACCTGACAGAGAAGAGGTACAGGGAGAACCGGTACCGGGATTAAACTTCCTCATCGGCAAGGGAAAGGTCAAGAGGGGGTCAGAGGATCCGGATAACATGATGGGTGAAACTGCCATCGATATGGCTGATGTTTTCTTCTCCTATGGTAAGGATACTATAATTAAAGAATTATACTGCAGATTCTGCAGAGGAACGGAATATCACATAACCGGTAAGAGCGGATCCGGTAAGACTACATTTCTGAAGCTCCTGGCAGGAATAAATCTGGAGCGATCAGGATCGATAAACAGGATGGGAAGAACTGCCTTGGCTATGCAGCTTCCTAGTGAGCAGCTGTTTGAAGATACTGTGATAGAAGATGTTATGTATCAGAAGAGGCTGCTGGGAGTTCCTAAGCCTGATGCAAGAAGAGCGGCAGAAACCATGCTTACGAATCTTGGCATAGCAAAGACCAAGTGGGAGAAGCATCCGCTTAAGCTTTCTATGGGAGAGCAGAGACTGGTTCTTTTGGCCGGAGTATTCCTCGCAGATGCGGATATAATACTTCTGGATAAGCCATATGCGGGCCTCGATACGGATGGATATTATAAGGTCAGATATTACATCGAGGAGATGCTTAAGGAAGGAAAATGCGTGATAGTTGTAGACTGATATGAAAGAAGTAAACCCAATATTAAAGATTTTTTCGTTAATTGCATATCTTGTTCTGGTTATCATCAGTAACAATCCTGTGGCACTGGCAATATCAGGATTTCTCATATTAGTCATTATGATGATATCGGGAAGAGATTTATTTGAATATATAAGAAGCGCAGAAGCATTCCTTATAATTCTTGCACTTGCATGTGTAGTTATTGCCATAGTGGCTACGCCTGTGACGGCGATACTTGTTCTGGCAAAGGGCATGATGGTCATATTCTCTCTGGAGGTTGTATCCAAGACTACAGAGCAGGTAGACCTGCTGGATGGATTCACCCATGCATTTTCATTAAATGCAACGGGTTCTAAATGGGCATTTCTGATTGCCGATTTTCTTCCTAACCAGAGACGTGAGCTGGACAGGATCAAGGCTTCAAGAATAGCAAGAGGAGAACGTTCGACAGGAAGAGGAAGAACTATTCTTCTTTTTGAAGATATAAGAGTTCTGATGCCGGCACTTAAGAATACACGTATCAGAACCATGAGAACTGCAAAGGCTCTGGATGACAAGTGTTATGATATTACCACAAGACGTGTCAGGATACGCCCTCTCAGGTTTTCAAAGAAGGATGTCATAGCCCTTGTGGTTATGGTTATATATTTTGTTTCAATCTTAGTATTAAATATTTACGGAAGTAGCAAAGTATGAGACGTATTATGCTGAGAGTGGCTTATGACGGTACCGGATATTCGGGCTGGCAGGAGCAGGAAAATGCGATTACTATAGAAAGTGAACTGAATAAAGCTCTCAGCTCTGTGACAGGTGAAGATATATCGGTTATAGGCGCCAGCAGAACAGATGCAGGAGTGCACGCAGAAGGCGCTGTATGCGTCTTTGATACCGATAGCCGTATTCCTGCCGAGAAGTTTAGCTACGCGGCGAATACGAGGCTTCCAGAGGCTGTGAGAGTATGGGAATCGACGGAGGTGGAACCGGATTTTCATCCAAGACACTGTAATTCAGAAAAAACCTATGAGTACAGGATATGGAATGATGATTTTGATAATCCGCTGATGACCAGATACACGCATTTCATTTACAGAGATATAGATGTGGATGCAATGGACAGGGCAGCACAGTGCCTGGTGGGTGAACATGATTTTAAGTCATACTGTTCAACCAAGGCAGAGGTGCTTTCCACAGTAAGAGAGATTGTATCGATCAGAGTAGAAAGAGACTCTGTTGATAGCAGGCTTATAAGGATCACGGTTACAGGCAAGGGATTTCTGTACAACATGGTCCGTATAATAGCAGGAACACTTATAGAAGTTGGAACAGGTCTCAGGACCGTAGAGTCGGTTAAGACAGCTCTCGAAGCAAAGAATAGAGAGGCGGCCGGACCGACAGCACCGGCGAAGGGACTTACATTAAAACGTATGATATTCTTGTAGAAGAAAGAGTGCAGCACATTATTGTTTTTCTTTTATGGGGTGAGTTATGAAAAGACGATTAATGTACTTCATGATATGCATTTTTGCAGCCATCGGGTTAACGACTGTTAAGAGCCCTTTGGTTTTTGCGGCTGAAAATACCGTGTTTTATGATGAAGAAGCTGCAGACAGCTCATCTGAAGAGACGGAAAGTGCATCAGAGGAAAATGGTAATACCACAGCTGATGGAAAAGTAAGAAAGATTGACCCGTCGGGCAACGGCGATGGTTATGCCACAGTTCTATATAACAATTCAAACGGCCTTCCTACATCCGAGGCAAATGCTATAGCACAGACTCCGGATGGATTTATCTGGATAGGCGGATACAGCGGACTTACAAGATATGATGGAAATACATTTAAGAGATATGACTCGACAACAGGAATCGATAGTGTTGTGAGTCTCTTTGTTGACAGTAAAGACAGACTCTGGATAGGAACCAATGAAACCGGTGTTGCTGTCCTTGAAAAGGGAGAACTTACCTTCTTCGATCAGGTTGAAGGCCTTAAGTCCTCTTCCATAAGAGCTATTACAGAGGATGATGCAGGAAATATCTATATAGCTACAACTCATGGCATGGC
>ONEC01000041.1 GCA_900316715.1 uncultured Eubacteriales bacterium | reverse complement strand
TGTATGTATTATTATACCACATTTTTACGAGATATTATAGTAATTAGTAAAATGCATGTGTAAAAAAGGCTGTATCTCATGACTAAAGTCACGAGTGTTTGCCCTAAGATTATAAAATTGGTTGTTCTCTTCTTCTTTTTCTTCGTTTTACATCCTTATGATAATCCTAAGATGTAACACAGATGTAAAAGGGATTCGCTGAACTTGTAAAATGTTTATTAAGCAATGCTTAATCATAGGTGATTAGAGACTTGTCAAGCACAGATTTTCAAGCTGGACTATAATTGGGACAGCTGCTCGTCTGAGCGCATTTCTTTATAGGAATATAATGATAGATTTGGTAAAATAAGATAGGGTGATTTATTCACCTGATAGTGTGTCTAACCTGATGGTTGGGGACGTGCTCCTTACCCGATTCGAGCGCTCGAAAGGGGGTGAGGGCTTATGAGTAATTATGAGATTTGCATGCTCTTGCTTACTTTGATAATTGTCATCTTGAAGCTTATCGATAATCGCCATAAGAAATAGCCGTCCTGATCTTGGCAACGACGGGAACGGCTAGTTCTTAACACTTTATTTGCGAGATCGGGTGATGTGCACTCACCCTTCAATCATCTCGTTAGATACATTATAAAGGTGATATAAAGAAAAGTCAAAATGAAAAGTATATTCTGGTTGGAGGTGCAATGGGATGAATGCAGGTGATATTTTAATTCGATATGGTGTTAGTTTAATAATATTCTTTTTGCTTGGTATAATTATTTTTATTATCTATGGTTATTTATGGAATTATTACATTATTCAGGAATTACGAAGAACAAATACAAGACTCATTGAACTTAGAGAGGCTCTTGAAGATACGGGAATAAAAATACAGAATCCTCCGCAGATGAATATGGCACCTCAATCAGATATTATGCTGTCAGATGAGGATAAGAGATTAAATGAAATGTTAAAGAGAGAGTATGAGTCGCTTAGAATCAAAGATGAGAATAGGCGACTGCAGGAAGAGATAAATAGGCTTAAGAACAGCTGATGCTGTTTCAGCTATAGGAAGATAATAATAATCATGAGTCTGTGGAGCATCATGTGGATGCCCACAGACTATTTTGTTTATAGAAACTTAAGAAAATGCTGAGTTAATTATGCTTGCTTCAAACGAGTAAAGTGGCTATAATATAGCTTGGTGTGTTATGTGCACTTCTAGAGTTGCTGTAAATGGCAACTATAAATCAGATTAAGAACCGAGGTGTCTTATATAATGAAGTTTAATGATCTCGAATTTCAGCCGATTATACTTGGAGCTGATATAACAGCATACTCACTGGCAAGGAGTTTCCATGAGCAGTATGGCATCAAGTCCATTACACTCAGTATGACTCAGACAGGATATGTAAACAGTTCAGATATAATCGAAAACAGATACTATCCAAACATGGAGAAGGATGAAGTTGCTGTTGAGAGACTGATTGAGGTAGGTAAGGAATTTCAGGGTAAGAAGAAGCTTATCGTATTCGGATGCGGTGACTGGTATGTACGTATCATCATCGAGAATAAGGAAAAGCTTAAGCCTTACTACATCATTCCGTATATTGACGAAGACCTTCTGAACAGAATAGTTCTGAAGGATAAGTTCTATGAGATATTTGAGGAACTTGGCCTGGATTATCCGAAGACATATGTATATGAATTCGGTAAAGAAAATAATCTCAAGTTCGATTTCGATTATCCGGTTATAGCAAAACCGGCAAACTCTGCATTATATCACTATGCAAAGTTTGAAGGAAAGAAGAAGGTATTCCGTTTTGAAAATGAGGAAGAACTTCGTACTATGATGGACCGTATCGAGAAGGCCGGTTATAATTACAAGTTCCTTATTCAGGATATGATTCCTGGAGATGACTCTTATATGAGAGTGCTTACGGTTTACTGTGACCAGAATTCAAAGGTTAGATTTGCTGCCCTTGGACGTACTCTTCTTGAGGATCCATCACCTACAGCGATAGGTAACCCGGTTGCAATCGTTAATGAATATAATCCTGAGATCGTTGCAGCAGCGACAAAGTTCCTTGAGCATATTCATTATGTTGGATTTGCTAACTTTGATATAAAGTATGATGAGAGAGACGGAAAGTACAAGTTCTTTGAGATAAATGTACGTCTCGGAAGAAGTAACTTCTATGTTACAGGAAGCGGCTTCAACCATGTTAAATGGATCGTGGATGATTACATCTATGGAAAGATGGATGATTACACAATCGCTAACAAGTCTCATCTTTATTCAGTTGTTCCAAAGAGCGTTATTGAGAAGTATGTTCCGGACGGAGAGTTTAAGAATCTTGCTCTTAAGCTCTGGAAGGAAGGAAAGTGGGTTAACCCACTGCTTTACAGCGCAGATAAGAATATAAAGCATAATTATTATGCAAGAGCAAACTTCTATAATTATATAAGAAAGTTTGCACGTTACGGTGCATCGATAGCAGTAAAGAAAGACTAGATATATAGAAGACCAGATTACGGAGAGCATAATGGCGAATAAGGTACTTGGTGTTCTTGGAGGACTTGGACCACAGGCAACGGTATACTTCTCAGATATGGTTGTAAGATATACCGAAGCGTCCGGCGATCAGGAACACATTCCTATGATAATATTAAATGATACACAGATTCCTGACAGAACTGCTTTCATCCTGGGTACTTCAGAAGAGAGTCCTCTTCCGAAGATGATCGAAGACGCAAAGCTTCTTGAGAAGTCAGGCTGCAGTATGATAGTTATTCCGTGCAATACGGCGCATTTCTTCTATGATGAAGTTGAGAAGAATGTTTCAATTCCTATCATTAATATCATAGACGAAACAGTGCGTTACTGTGTGGAAAGCACGCCGGGAATAAAGACTATCGGACTGCTTGCTACAGAGGGAACTGTACAGTCGGGTTCTTATAAGAGATATACTGATAAGTATAATCTTGAACTTATCACTCCGGATGAAGAGGATGAGAAGAAGCTGATGAGCATTATCTATGATCAGGTTAAGGCGGGTAAGTCAGCTGATATCTTAGAGTTCTCCGAGATCATCTCTGATCTTAAGAGACGCGGTGCAGATGTGGTTGTCCTCGGATGTACTGAGCTTTCAATAATAAACAGAGAATACGGACTCACCGTAAGAGACCGCGAGATAAAAGACTCTATGGAGATACTTGCAGTAAAGTCTATAGAGAGATGCGGCAAGACAGTCAATCAGGACTGTAAACTTAATTAATAAAGGTGGTATACCATGTGCGGATTTGCGGGATATATTAATGATTCCAAAGATATAAATGAAAACAGACGAATCATCAAGGAGATGGCCGATAGAATAATTCACAGAGGTCCGGATCAGGATGATTACTATGTGGATGAGGATGTAAGCCTTGGTTTCAGAAGACTTTCAATCATCGACCTTGAAGGAGGAAGCCAGCCTATCCTTAATGAGGATGGTACAAAGGTTCTTGTCTTCAACGGAGAGATATATAACTATCAGGAACTCCGTGAGGAGCTTCTTAAAGCAGGACATATCTTCAAGACAGAAACAGACAGCGAGGTTCTTCTTCATGGATATGAGGAGTGGGGCGACAGCTTCTTAGTTAGACTCAGAGGAATGTTTGCCTTCGTTATCTGGGATACAGTAGAGAAGAAACTTTTCGGAGCAAGAGATATCTTCGGTATCAAGCCGTTCTTCTACTTCCATAAGGGTAAGAAGTTTATCTTCGGATCAGAGATCAAGTCCTTCCTGCCAAACCCACAGTTTGAGAAGGAACTTAACAAGGACAGACTTCCTGATTATCTCTGCTTTGAGTATATTCCTACAGAGCAGACAATGTTCAAGAATGTATTTAAGCTCTGGCCTGGATACAGCTTTACATTTAAAGATGGAAAGCTTGAAACAAAGGAGTACTTCACTCCTAAGTATGAAATAGATGATACAAAGTCTGCAGAGTACTGGGGAAATCTTATCGATGAGACATTCAAGGGCTCAACTAAGGCACACAAGATTGCGGATGTTGAAGTTGGATGCTTCCTCTCATCAGGTGTTGACTCAAGCTACGTTGTTCACGAGATGGCAAAGCATGAGGAGCTTAAGACATTCTCAGTAGGATACGCAGAAGAGAAGTATTCAGAGCTTTCATCAGCAAAGGAATTTGCAAAGCATGAAGGCGTTCAGAACTTTGATTATAAGATTACAGCTGAGGACTATTTTACAGAGACTCCTATGATCCAGTATTACATGGATGAGCCTCTTCCAAATCCATCAGCTATTGCGCTTTACTTCCTTGCAAGACTTGCAAGAGAGCAGGTAAAGGTTGTTCTTTCAGGAGAAGGAGCTGATGAGCTCTTTGGTGGTTATCATTATTACAGAGAGCCGCTGGAGTTCGAGAAGTATATGAAGCTTCCACAGGGACTGCGTAACTTTAATGCAGCAGTTGCTTCAAAGCTTCCTAAGTTCCATGGAAGACGTTTCCTTATGAGAGGAAAGCTTCCGATATCTCAGAGATATATAAGAAACAACTATGTATATGATCATTCTGAAGTGGATAATGTTTTAAAGGACAAGATCCCTTCTAAGAATCCGGCCTACTACACAAAGAAGTTCTTCGATGAAGCCGGAAATATAGATGATGTATCAAAGATGCAGTATGTTGATATCCGTACCTGGCTGATCCAGGATATCCTGGTTAAGGCCGACAGAATGAGTATGGCTAATTCACTGGAGCTCAGAGTTCCTTTCCTTGATAAGGAAATGCTCAAAGTTGCTATGAAGGTTCCAACAAAGCATCGCATCACAAAGGAGACAACCAAGTACTGTCTCAGACTTGCAGCAGCTAAGAATCTTCCACAGAAGACTTCTAAGATGAGAAAGACAGGTTTCCTGACACCGCTCAATGACTGGCTGAAGCAGGATAAGTACTACAACATGGTTAAGGAAAAATTTGAAGGCGAGGTTGCTGCCGAATTCTTCAATAAGGATTATATTCTTCAGCTTCTTGAGAATCATAGAGCCGGCAAGGCTAAGAACATGAAGAGAATCTGGTCTATATACTGCTTCATACTCTGGTATGAGAAGTTCTTTATAGATACACCGGATACTAAGGCCGAGAAGACAGCATAGGATAATCCATAACGTCGTAAATTAAGTTTAATGTTAATACATACAGCTGCCGAATCTTCAGCAGCGGGAAAGGTGGTATAATGGTTACAGCAGTAGTTGGAGCAAACTGGGGAGATGAAGGAAAGGGCAAGATCACAGACATGCTTGCCGAGAACTCTGACATCATTATCAGATTTCAGGGAGGAGCAAATGCAGGTCATACGATCATCAACGACTATGGCAAGTTCGCACTTCATACACTTCCTTCAGGAGTTTTCTATGATCACACAACAAGCATCATAGGAAATGGTGTTGCACTTGATATTCCAAAGCTTTTCAATGAGGTAAAGGGTATAGTTGATAAGGGCGTTCCAATGCCAAAGATACTTGTATCTGACAGAGCACAGATGGTTATGCCTTATCATGTTCTCTTTGATGAGTATGAGGAGGAGAGACTTAAGGGCGCATCCTTCGGATCAACTAAGTCAGGTATTGCTCCATTTTATTCAGATAAGTATGCAAAGATCGGTTTTCAGGTTTCAGAGCTTTTCGATGATGAGCAGAGCCTGAAGGATAAGATAGCAAGAGTTATCGTTCAGAAGAACGCACTTCTTGAGCATCTTTATCACAAGCCACTCCTTACAGTAGATGGCGTATATGCAACTCTTATGGAGTATAAGGAAATGGTTGAGCCATTCGTATGTGATGTATCAGCTTATCTTTACAACGCTATTAAGGAAGGCAAGAACATCCTTCTCGAGGGACAGCTTGGTTCCATGAAGGATCCTGATCACGGAATCTATCCGATGGTTACATCATCTTCAACTCTTGCAGGATACGGTGCAATCGGTGCAGGTATTCCTCCATATGAGATCAAGAAGATTGTAACAGTATGTAAGGCTTATTCAAGTGCTGTTGGAGCAGGAGAGTTCACAAGTGAGATTTTCGGTGAAGAAGCAGATGAATTAAGAAGACGTGGTGGTGACGGCGGAGAGTTCGGTGCTACTACAGGACGTCCAAGACGTATGGGATGGTTCGACTGCGTAGCTTCTAAGTATGGCTGCAGACTTCAGGGAACAACTGACGTTGCATTTACAGTACTTGATGTACTTGGATATCTCGATGAGATTCCTGTATGTGTAGGCTATGACATCGATGGTGAGGTTACAACAGACTTCCCTACAACAACAAGACTTAAGAAGGCTAAACCGGTATATGAGGTTCTTCCGGGATGGAAGTGTGACATCCGCGGAATCAAGAATTACGAGGACCTTCCGGAAAACTGCCGCAACTATATTGAGTTCATAGAGAAGCAGATAGGATTCCCTATCACTATGATTTCTAACGGACCTTCAAGAAGTGACATAATTTACAGAAACAAATAAGAAATTGACGCCCGGCATCCGGCTGACGCGCCGAGAAGGGTAAGTGCCCTTCACGGTACTGATTCGGTAGCCGGGCGGTTTGATGGAGACCTTTATGGAAAACAGAAGCTATAAATACAATGTTATTCGAAATGCAAGGCGCAGATACACTTATCGATTTATCGGAGCGTGTATCTTTATTCTGTGCGCTCTTCCTTTCATCCCGTTTTTCATGGGTTATGCAAAGGGACATATAATAACACTTATTCTCTGTGGACTTCTGGCAGCATATGGTGCATATCTTTTCCGTTATTCCTTCAGCAATGGAATGTATGATATATCCTTTGTTTTTAACGAAGATGATTTTACAGTTAAGAACAAGAAGGGGGAGACGGTGCATTTCTATTCAGAGATTACCAAGCTCGATCATATCGTTCCGGATAATGAGAATGTTTACAGCATAATTCATATGGTACTGAACGGAGAAAGCATTATTATTCCGTTTACACTGAAGAAGTCAACCTGTGATACCCTTTACAGCTTCCTTATGGAAAAGGTTACCATAGAGGAAATAAGTTAATGGACAGAACCAGATTTGAGTTTTTAATAGAAGACGGTGTACTGGAGCGGGTCATAGCTGAGGAAGAGGTTTCTTCCACGAATGATGTGGCAAAGAGACTGTCGAGAGACGGTTTTTCAGGACGGGCACTTATAATCTCGGAACTCCAGACTGCTGGAAGAGGCAGGTTGGGAAGGAACTGGAGTTCACCGGCAGGAACGGGCATATGGATGTCACTGCTGGATACAGAGATAGAACATCTGGAGAATATATCGGGAATAACACTTCTTGCAGGATTGGCTGTTACAGAGACAGTAAATGACTATATGGGAACAGACAGTGCCCGCATCAAATGGCCGAATGATGTTGTTATAAACGGCCGAAAGGTATGCGGGATTCTTACAGAACTTGTTTCTTCCGGGGACAAAGGAAGTGTGATAGTCGGAATAGGGATTAATGCTTCAATCCGTGAATTCCCGGAAGAGTTGAGAGATAAAGCAACCTCGCTGCTTATAGAAATGGGAAGCACTCCGGACAGAGAGAAGATTGCGTCGGAAGTTGTAAGACGGCTGACAGAGCTTAGCTCAGTTTACAGAACTTCCGGAAATCTCAGTTTTATTCAGGACAGATATCAGAGCCTTATGGTAAATAGAGAAAAAGAAGTGATCCTTTCTTCTGCCAACGGAGATTTTTTTGATAATCCGTATATCGCCAAGGGTATAGACGAGGAAGGGAATCTCATTGTACAGGATAAGGCAGGAGAGCCTCACGTAGTCCGAAGCGGAGAGATATCCGTCAGAGGAATGCTCGGATATGTATAGATAGACTTTAACACGTTGATGTGCTACAATAACCAGTTAGTAATATGCCTGCGGCTGGACACACATAAGAGAGGTATACAATGATAAAGCTTATAGCATCTGATATAGACGGAACACTTGTTCCGGATGGTACAGATAAGATAGATCCACGCATGATGGATGTCATCAAAAGATGCAGACGAAACGGAATATATTTTGCAGGAGCCAGCGGAAGACAGTTTGCCAGTATGTACAGACTGTTTGCACCGGTTGCAGAGGATATATTCTATATCACAGATAATGGAAGCATACTCCGTTCTTACAAAGAAGTTCTTTCTATGAAGGTTATAGATAAGAAGGATCTTTGGAAGATGGTAAAGGATGCAAAGAAGATCCCAAGGAGTGATATCATGCTCTGTGGACGTGAATGGGCTTACTGCGAAGATGAAGGCGAGATGTTCTACTGGCTGAGAGATTCCTATAAGTTTAATGTTAAAGTTGTAGGAGATTTCGAGGAGCATCTTACAGATGATATATCTAAGATGTCCATATATCGTACAGGTGACTGCGAGGAGGCAGTTAATGAGGAATTTACTCCAAAGTGGGAGAAGAAGTTCCTTATAGCTTCAGCGGGAACTATGTGGATGGATATTGTTCTTCCTGATGCAGATAAGGGAACATCCCTCAGAAAGCTTCAGGAACATCTGGGAGTTACTCCTGCAGAGACCATGGTCTTTGGAGATAACCTGAATGATATAGGCATGCTTCAGGCGTCTGAAGAAAGCTATGCCATAGGAAGTGCCAGAGATGAGGTTAAGGCGGCTGCAAAGCATATAGCCCCTCCGCTTTCAGAGTATGGCGAAACTACAGTTATCATGGATTATCTTGATTCCATCGGAGCTGAATAAAAGAGATAACTTTGCGGCAGAGCGCTGCATTTATATATATGATTATTTAGGAGGAACATTATGGAAAAGATTAAGATGACAACCCCACTTGTTGAGATGGACGGCGATGAGATGACACGTATTCTCTGGAAGCTTATCAAGGATGAGCTCCTCAGCCCATATATCGAGCTGAACACAGAGTACTATGATCTCGGCCTTGAGCATAGAAATGAAACTGACGACCAGGTTACTAAGGATGCTTCTTATGCAACAGAGAAGTATGGTGTAGCTGTTAAGTGTGCAACTATCACACCAAATGCTGCCCGTGTTGAGGAGTACAACCTTAAGGAAATGTGGAAGAGCCCTAACGGTACTATCAGAGCTATCCTTGATGGTACGGTATTCCGTGCACCTATCCAGGTAAAGGGTATCACACCATGTGTCAGAAACTGGGAGAAGCCTATCACAATCGCAAGACATGCATACGGCGATGTTTATAAGGCAAGTGAGATGAAGATTCCTGGAGCAGGAAAGGTTGAACTTGTTTACACAGCAGAAGACGGATCAACAGAGTCAGTACTTGTTCATGAGTTCAAGGGTCCTGGAATCGTACAGGGTATGCACAACCTGAATGATTCTATCGCAAGCTTTGCAAGAAGCTGCTTCAACTATGCCCTTGATACAAAGCAGGAGCTCTGGTTTGCATCAAAGGATACAATCTCAAAGAAGTATGATCATACATTTAAGGATATCTTCCAGGAGATATTCGATGCAGAATATAAGGAAAAGTTCGAAGAAGCAGGCATCACATATTTCTATACACTTATAGATGATGCTGTTGCTCGTGTTATGAAGTCTAAGGGTGGTTTCATCTGGGCATGTAAGAACTATGATGGAGATGTTATGAGCGATATGCTTTCATCTGCTTTCGGTTCACTTGCTATGATGACATCAGTGCTTGTATCTCCTAAGGGATATTATGAGTACGAAGCTGCTCATGGAACAGTTCAGAGACATTACTACAAGCACCTTAAGGGTGAGGAGACATCTACAAACCCTGTAGCTACAATCTTTGCATGGACAGGCGCTCTCAGAAAGAGAGGAGAGCTTGACGGACTTACAGATCTTGTTAAGTTTGCAGATGCTCTTGAGAAGGCAACTCTCGGAACTATCGAGGGCGGTAAGATGACAAAGGACCTTGCACTTATTACAGAGCTTGAGAATGTAACAACACTTAATACTGAAGATTTCATCAAGGCTATCAGAGAGAGTCTTGATAAGGAAATGGCATAATAGATAGTACTATCACGATACTTATAATGTAATGATTATGAGGGGGTGTATACATGTCAAATGATTATTCAAAGGAATCTTATTCGGATGTGATGAGAACTGATATGCGTGAAAAGAACGGACAGCTTCTTATAGAGATTGAACTTCCGGGTTACAGCAAAGAGAATATCTCTGCTGAGCTTGAAGGAGGCGTTCTCACAATTCATGCGAGACGAAATGAGGAGCTTGAAAGTGACATGACTAGTACTCATTATCTTCTTAGAGAACGTTTTACGGGAGATATGAAGAGAAGTTTTCATGTCGGAGATAATGTTCATCAGAAGGACGTAACCGCTCAGCTTAAAGACGGAATACTGTCCATAATAATCATTAAGAATGAGAATTCTGTTGAAGGAGAGAAGAGAAAGCTTATAGACATTCAGAATGTCATACAGCTTTAAAGAGTATGATCGAGATTGGAAAAAACCCCAAAATAATAGAGATCATCAAAAGATATGGAGAGGATATTATCCATTCCAGCTTGTATCAGAGAGAAAAGGACTACTGCCAGCATGGAGTGATATCCACTTATGAGCATTCTATTGCTGTGACTTATATGGCGGTCAGTCTGGCGATGAAAAAGAAGAAACCGGTCAACATGAGGAGCCTTGTAAGAGGGGCTCTTCTGCATGACTATTATCTGTATGACTGGCATAACCCGGAGGTAAAGGGCAGAAAGGTTCATGGCTATACCCATGCCAGATGCTCTATGGAAAATGCAATCCGGGACTTTGGTATTACGAAGCTCGAACAGGAGATAATATTCAGCCATATGTTTCCACTTAATCTGTCGAGGGTGCCGAGGTCCAGAGAAGCAATTCTGGTGTGCCTTGCAGATAAGATATGTGCCAGCTTTGAAACGGCAAAGGTGATAGAGTATAACAGGATAACTACGGTTATCGCAAGAGAGAAAACGATTAAAGAACTTAGAAGAAAACTAGCATATAACAGGAGATAAAGCATGTCATTTCTGAGTCAGGGTGATGCATCAAGAGAGATACACAGACTCTCTAAGTTTTGCACAGAGAACAATATAATAGATCCAGAGCTTTATGATGTTTATCAGGTTAAGAGAGGACTCAGGGAACCTAATGGAAGAGGTGTTCTGACCGGACTTACTGAGATATCTACAGTAAACGGTTCAAGAGTTGAAGATGGTAAGGCTGTTCCTATTCCGGGTGAACTCAGATATCGCGGAATAGATGTAAAGGAGCTGGTAAACGGCTTCACATCAGATAACAGATTTGGATTTGAGGAAACAGTATATCTTCTTCTTTTCGGAAAGCTTCCGGAAGAAGCAGAACTTGCCAAGTTTAAGAGACTTCTTTCATATCACAGACGTCTTCCGGCTGATTTCCTTGAGGATGTAATCCTTAAGTCACCGAACAAGGATGTCATGAATGCCATGGCAAGTGACGTGCTTGCACTGAATGCATATGATAAACATTCGGATGACCTGTCTATTCCAAATGTTCTCAGACAGAGTATAAAGCTTATAGCGGTTCTTCCGATGATAGCGGCTTATTCATATCTGTCCTATAGACATATTTATATGAGAAGAGGACTGTATATTCATAATCCGAAGCCGGAGCTTTCGGCTGCAGAGAATATTCTCAGAATCTTAAGACAGGATAAGAGCTTTACCCCGCTTGAGGCAAAGGTGCTTGATATAGCCCTTGTACTTCATGCAGAACATGGCGGCGGTAATAACTCAACATTTACAACACATGTAGTTACATCATCCGGAACGGATACTTATTCTTCCGTGGCTGCATCCCTTTGTTCACTTAAGGGACCTAAGCATGGCGGAGCAAACATCAAGGTTATGAAGATGTTTGATGAGATTAAGCAGAATGTTAAAGACTGGAAGGATGATGACGAAGTTTCAGCATATCTTTTAAAGATACTTAGAAAAGAAGCTTTCGATAAATCAGGACTTATATATGGAATGGGACATGCAGTTTATACCATTTCAGATCCGAGAGCTGAGATACTGGAGAAGTATACCATGGAAATGGCTGCAGAGTGTGGCAGACAGGATGAGGCAGATCTCTACCACAGCGTTGCACGTCTTGCACCGGAGCTTATGCGTCAGGAAAGAAAAATGTATAAGCCGGTAAGTCCGAATATTGATTTTTACAGCGGTTTTGCCTATAATATGCTGAATATCCCGGATGAGTTTATAACACCTCTTTTCGCAATAGCGAGAATAGCAGGCTGGAGTGCTCACCGAATTGAGGAACTGACCTCAGCCGGAAAGATTATCAGACCGGCATATAAATCAGTTTCAGATGATGTGGTATATACACCTTTATCCGACAGGTAGTTACTAAATGGAGGTTACAGGCAATGATTGATAATGGAATTATGATGCAGTATTTTGAGTGGTTCCTAAAGGGGGACGGAACGCTCTGGAAGAAGGCTGCCGCTGAGGCAAAGCATCTTGCTGCTGCAGGAGTAACATCACTCTGCATGCCGCCTGCTTATAAGGGCGCAGAGGGAGCTGATGATTCGGGTTACACAGTTTACGATCTCTATGATCTTGGTGAGTTCAACCAGAAGGGCTCTGTAAGAACTAAGTACGGCACCAAGGATGAGTACGTTGCTGCGGTCAAAGAGTTAAAGAAGAACAGGATAAATGTATACGCCGACGTTGTTCTCAATCGCAGAACCGGAGCGGATAAGATAGAGAAAGTGCAGGCCGCTGAGTTTAACGGAAGAAACCGTTATCAGATGATCAGCGAAGGAAAAGTGATCGGTGCGCCTGTATATGATTTTCCGGGAAGAAAGAATAAATATTCCAACTTTAAATGGAACTGGACTCACTTCGAGGGAATCGACTGGAATCAGGATAATTCCGATTCTGATTGTGACTACCTCATGGGAGCCGATATAGATTTCAATAACAAAGAAGTTTATGACGAACTGGTAAACTGGGCAGTATGGTATCTGAAGACAACTGGTGTTGATGGCTTCAGACTGGATGCTGTAAAGCATATACCTGCTGCATTTTATAGAAATTTCCTCATGAAGGTAAGAGAGCTTACAGGTATGGAGCTCTTTACAGTTGGAGAGTACTGGCATGGTGATGTAAACCGTCTTACATCATATCTGGGTGAGATTAATTCAGAAGCATCACTTTTCGATGTGCCGCTGCATTTCAACTTCCTTCACTGTTCACAGGCACATGGTGCTTATGATCTGAGAAGAATCTTTGATGATTCCCTTCTCAGCAAGAATCCGCTGAAGGCAGTAACTTTCGTGGATAATCATGATACACAGCCGGGGCAGCCGATGGAGTCATTCATCGAGGAATGGTTTAAGCCTCTTGCATACGCTCTGATACTTCTCAGACGTGAGGGCTATCCATGTGTATTCTATGGCGATTACTACGGAATACCTCATGATGGCATCAAGGGCATGAAGCAGACTCTGGATAAGCTTATGAAGCTTCGCAAGACCAAGGCTTATGGCGAACAGCATGATTATTTCGACGATCCTGACTGCATAGGCTGGACAAGAGAGGGCGACAAAGACCATAAAGATTCCGGACTTGCAGTAGTTATGTCTGACGGCAGGGGCGGAACTAAGAGGATGTATATCGGACGTCAGTTCGCAGGAAAGCATTTCTCAGATATCCTTGGAAATGCAAAGTATAACATCAAGATTGATGATGAGGGCTGCGGTGAATTCTATGTTAACCGCTGCGGAGTTTCAGTATGGGTTCATAAAGAGCCTAAGACGGGGGATAAGTAATGGCAAAAACCATTAGAACAGATACAGTAGAAGAGTTCTTCAGCGCTATAAGGGCGCTGAAGACTGATGAAGAGTTCTTTCAGTTTTTTGAGGATATATGTACCACTAATGAGGTACTCTCAATAGCTGACAGACTGCGCGTCGCAAAGCTTCTTTATGAAGGAAAGACGTATATAGAGATAGCAAAGGAAACAGGAGCATCAACTGCTACTATAAGCCGTGTCAACAGATCCATGGGCTACGGAAACGGAAGCTATGAGTATATATTCGAGCGGCTTGGTGTAAAAAAGGATAAGGAGTAACTAAGTATGGACCCCAGTTCCATAGTACAGCTGATTGTACTAATTATTCTGATTGTATTATCAGGATTCTTTTCTGCTGCGGAAACAGCACTTACAACTGTAAACCTGAATAAACTCAGGGCTATTTCCGATGAAGGAGGCAGACGCGGTAAGAGAGCGCTGCGTGTATTAAAGATGCGCGATAATTCACCGAAGCTGCTGTCCGCAATTCTTATAGGTAATAACATAGTCAATCTGTCATCATCGGCACTTGCAACAATACTTGCCACAAATCTTTTTGGCAGCGCATGGGTCGGAGCAGCGACAGGAATACTCACATTTATAATACTTATATTCGGCGAGATAACACCTAAAACGCTGGCAACTCTGTATAATGTACAGCTGTCGCTTTTTTTTGGCGCTCCGTTCTCAGTACTTATGGTTGTTCTTACACCGTTTATATGGCTGCTCAATAAGATTTCAAGAGCCATCTTTAAACTTATGAAGATAGATCCGGATGCAAATCCGAACCAGATGACCGAGGGCGAACTTCTTGCTGTTCTTGATGTGAGTAACGAAGAAGGCGTTATAGAGCCGGAAGAGAAGAAGATGATCACAAATGTGGTGGACTTCGGTGATGCTCTGTCTAAAGATATCATGATTCCAAGAGCAGATATGGTCTGTGTTGACACAAGTGCAGGGTATGATGATATAATAACAATCCTTGAGGAGGACAGCTTCTCAAGACTTCCGGTTTATAAAGAATCAAAGGATAAGATAATAGGAATACTGCACATAAAAGATATGATCCTTTTCAGAGAGAAGAATGGAAAAGAAAACTTCACTGTTGAAAAGGTTATGAGAGAGCCGGTGTATGTGTATGAGTATCAAAGAACTGCTGAGATTTTCTCAGACATGAAGACATCATCGGTTACTATGTGTATTGTCCTTGATGAGTATGGTACTACTGCAGGTCTTATAACTATGGAAGATCTGATAGAAGAAATAGTTGGTGATATCAGAGATGAGTACGATGATAGTGAAGACGAGCTCATCAAAAACATTGGAGAGAATAAGTACGATGTAGATGCATCTATTAAGCTGGATGATCTTAATGATGCCATAGGCACAAGACTTTTCTCTGATAACTATGATTCAGTAGGCGGACTTGTAATAGAGCTTCTTGACAGGCTTCCTGATGCAGGAGATGCGGTGGTTCAGAAGGAAACTTCCATCCGTGTAACAAGTGTTAACAGGAACAGAGTTGAGAGAGTTGAGCTGTATATCGATCCGGATTACACCGAGGAAGATGAGGAATCAGAAGATGGAGAAAACGGATAAGGAATTTCAGGAACTGAAAAAGCATATAAGAGAGCTTATCAGGCTTGATTTCATAACTCCTGATGAGATTCCGGGTATGGAACTTTATATGGATCAGCTTACCAGATATATGGATAAACATCTGGGAAGTACTTTAAGAGATGAATCCGATAAAGCTCTTACCAAGACAATGATCAATAACTATACGAAGAATAAGCTTATTCCGCCACCGGAGAAGAAGAGATATTCCCGAAAGCATCTTATTCTTCTTATATACATTTATTATCTGAAAAATGTTGTGTCTATCAACGACATAAGGCGCATCCTTGGACCTATGATTGAAAACGATTTCAGCGAGGATGACATTATTGAAATGTATGATTCAATCTTTGAGATGGAGAAGCTGCAGTACTTTAATACTGAGGCCAGCGTTATCAAGTCATCTCAGATTGTGGATAAAAAGCTTCCGGATAATGATGATGAGTATCTGAAGAAGATGGCATTTATATATCTTCTTGGATACGATATCTTCATGAAGAAAAGACTGATGGAAAAATTAATTGATGAATTGCCGGAGGAATAGAGAGGGAGGAAAATTATGATTAGCGCAAACAATGTATCACTGAGATTTGGTAAGAAAGCACTGTTTGAAGATGTAAATATTACATTTTCACCAGGTAACTGCTATGGACTTATCGGTGCAAATGGTGCCGGAAAGTCAACATTTCTCAAGATTCTTTCAGGACAGCTGGAGTCTACAACCGGTGATGTAACCATGGATCCGGGCGAAAGACTGTCAGTCCTTGAGCAGGATCACTTTAAATATGACGAGTATTCAGTACTTGATACAGTTATCATGGGTAATAAGAGACTGTATGAAGTACGTCAGGAGAAGGATGCAATCTATGCAAAGGAAGACTTCACTGATGAGGACGGTGTAAGAGCTTCTGAGCTTGAGGCTGAATTTGCAGAGATGGACGGATGGAATGCTGAGGCTGATGCTGAGACACTCCTTAACGGTCTCGGTGTAAGCACAGAGGATCATTATAAAATGATGAGCGAGCTGGAGGACAGCGTAAAGGTCAAGGTACTTCTTGCACAGGCACTGTTCGGTAATCCGGACGTTCTGCTTCTCGATGAGCCTACAAACCACCTGGATCTCGATGCTATCGGCTGGCTTGAGGAGTTCCTTATAAACTTCGATAATACAGTTATCGTAGTAAGCCACGACAGATACTTCCTTAACAAGGTTTGTACACATACTGCTGACCTTGACTATGGAAAGATTCAGATATATGCAGGTAACTATGACTTCTGGTATGAGTCAAGCTCTCTCATGATGCGTCAGAGAAAGGAAGCCAATAAGAAGAAGGAAGAGCAGATCAAGGAGCTGAAGGAATTCATCGCCAGATTCTCTGCCAACGCTTCCAAGTCAAAGCAGGCTACATCACGTAAGAAGGCTCTGGAGAAGATTGAGCTCGATGACATCAAGCCATCAAGCAGAAAGTACCCATTCATAGAGTTCAGACCAAACCGTGAGATCGGTAACGAAGTTCTTACAGTTCAGCATATTTCAAAGACAGTTGATGGAGTTAAGCTTCTGGATGACATTACATTTACTGTAGGAAGAGAAGATAAGATTGCATTTGTAGGTCCTAAGACACAGGCTACAACAATGCTTTTCAAGATTCTTGCAGGTGAAGAAGAGGCTGATGAGGGAGATTACAAGTGGGGTGTTACAACATCTCAGGGTTACTTCCCTAAGGATAATACAAAGGAATTTGATAATGACCTTGTTATAGTTGACTGGCTTACTCAGTTCTCTGAGGAGAAGGATGCAACTTATGTAAGAGGTTTCCTTGGAAGAATGCTTTTCAGAGGTGAGGATGGTATCAAGAAGGTTAAGGTCCTTTCAGGAGGAGAGAAGGTTAGATGCCTTCTTGCAAAGCTTCAGATCATGGGCTGCAACTGCCTGATCCTTGATGAGCCTACAAACCACCTTGATATGGAGGCTATCACATCACTTAACAATGCTCTTATGAAGTTCCCTGGAATCGTACTGTTTGCATGTCAGGATCATCAGTTCATCCAGACAACAGCAAATCGTATCATGGAGCTTACAGATTCAGGACTTATTGATAAGCAGTGTACTTACGATGAGTATCTTGAGAATGATGAGCTCGCTCGTAAGAGAATGGTTATGAACTTCGATAATGCTGAAGACTAATATATAAAACGAACGCGCGGACATCCGGATGTCCGCGCGTTCGTTTTATTCTAATGATAATAAGTACGTGAGGAAGTTATTTGCGGTGGTGATGTTGCGTTCGGTATCGCCAGGGAAGCACAGATACACCTGCTGATATCTCAGATTCATAGCCTGGATGGCAGGTACGTCACTTACGTCGATTCCGTATACAGCATCTCTTCCGTCTTGTCCTAAAACTGTAACAAGTCGGTCTGAACATTTAGCCATATTGTCGGCACTTATTACCTCATCTGCCGGATGGGCCTGACCGTTGAAGGCACATATCTTAAGGCCTTCCATATCCGTGAATATCACATCAAAGTAATCATTGTCACAATAAGTTGAAAATGACATGTATTTATAAGTCGTTGTTTCGTCTGATCCTGAATCAAGAACCTGTTTGTTGAGGGTGACATCCTTTACGGATTCCACTTTATATCCATGGTCAATATTGTAAGCTGTAAGGTAGTCGTCGATTACCTGGGTGTTTGTGTCATTGGATATATCATAGCTGTTAACAATCGCATAGGAGAAACCTACAGGTCTTGTATTTTCGTAAATAAGACTGATTATATAAGCTATGAAGAGTATTCCGAGAAACGTAAAGAATATTGTCCATTTATAGTAATAGAAAATGTATTTAAAACGTTCGAAGGAGCTCATGTCCTTTGTTCGCTTTCGTATCTGTTCTCTTTCGTGTTTAAATTTTATGAAAATGTTCTTTGTGTAATTTTCCAGATTGTCTTCAAGGGGTTCTTCCTTTTCAGCATTTTCTGCAGAAGAGTTCTTTACATCTGCTTTTTCTTTCTTATCTGAGTCGTCTTTATCTGCTTTTTTTGTGCTTTTTTGAGCTGCTTCCTCCTCTGAACCTCTTACTGGAGGAATATTATCTCTGTCTTCTGCTGAGTATTTCATGAATTATGTCTCCGTAAAATATTGTTAATTATTAAGTAATAAGATTTAACGATATTCTAACAAAAAATGGGAGTGTTGTAAAACTTTTGTAAAAATTGCCCAAAAAAAACCCTCAAAAATCAAGTTTTACTTGCATTATTGTTCAATATGACATATAATGCACTCATGTCACGGGAGAGTGACAAACTATTATGATGATCCGAGCGGGTGGCTCGGAATGCCAGTGGTACATTTTCAGAGGAGAATGACCTGTTCTGAACTGGCGTTAGTTGTTTCGGACAACTGATAAGGAGAGGTTCAGCGAGTTTGATTCGAAAAGGATCACAGGTAAAAGCACAAATACCAAAAGGAGGGTTTTTTTGTGAAGAAGTTTAAGAAGGCTATGGCACTTTCACTTTCACTTGCTATGGGACTTTCAGTAGTAGCTTGTGGTGAGGAGCCAGCAACAGAAGCAAAGACAGAGGCAGCTACAGAGGCAGCTACAGAGGCAGCAACAGAAGCAGCAACAGAGGCAGCAACAGAGGCAGC
>ONEC01000028.1 GCA_900316715.1 uncultured Eubacteriales bacterium | reverse complement strand
TGGGAATATATAAGCCATTATTTGGTCGTGAATTATGAGGAAGGAATGAATATTCCTGGAGCAGCTATAATAGGAAAGTTCTTTGGGTTGAGATCAATATATGTGCGATTGATTCTTTCAAAGCAAATGTTGATTGAAAATTTTCCGAAGCTGATGGGCAATAAAATTCGAAGCATAGGTAATGGAGGAACTACAGTTGCTCCGGAACAATATAATTTTATTGACATTTCCTATATGAGATTTACGATTATTCATGGACTTATCTTTGCTGTATTATTTATATTATTGCTTACATTTCTAATGGTAAGAATATATAAGACGCGAAATTATTTAATCATAGCACTTTTAGCATTGATTGCAGTATCCGGATTTATTGATCACCATCTCGAAGAGTGGTATTATAATATTTTTGCGGTGCTTGTTTTTTCCAATATAGGACTATGGAAGATAGATTATGGGGTTAAAGAAAGAAAAAAAGATTAAAGTAATTTTAGATGTTTTTTTCAAATTGCTAGTTGTAGGTATTACCGCTTATGTGTTTGCGCGATGCTTGATAATAGAAAAAAAGACGGAAGTAACGGAACTTGAAAGTAGTTCTCTTCGTTTTATATCTGGTGAAAAGTATCATTATGCATTTGATCATATAAAGGTATATGAGACCACGAGAAGTAATGGGAAAAACTGGATATATCTACAGGGATGGTGTGTTGAAGAAGACCAGACTACTCTGTTCAGAGAGTTTAATATAGTTCTGAGGGATTGTGAAACAGGAAAGTATTACAGACTTCCTACCATGATGCAGGTGAGAAAAGATGTTACAGGTTTTATGGAAGGTGACCTTACTTATGATCAGGCGGGATTTGAGTGTCATTTACCTTTGGAAAGTTTGTTTCACAATGAATACTATGACTATGAGATTTACTTTCAGATAAGTTATGATGGTAATAGTGTGCTTCTTGATTCACATAGGAATCTTAAGGATTATTTAGAGGAAGAAACAGAAGAATCATCAGAAGAAAATGATGAAGTTGAATAAAACAATTGTTTAGGAGATGATTCTTTATGAATAATAAGAGAGAATCTAATTATGAGCTTATAAGAATTATTGCCATGGTGCTTATTATCATTCACCATGTATTTGTGCATTGTATTAATGAGCAGCTGATAAATCCAGATATGTATAAGGCAAGCAAGCTTTTCAATGATTACACAGTTTATAACCGGCTTGTTATAACGGATTTTGCCGCAGCATTTGGAAAAATTGGTAATGTTCTGTTTATTCTGATCACCGGTTATTTCCTGATAGACAGAAAAATAAATATTTCCAAGCAGATTATAAAAGTTCTGTCTGAAATGTTTTTTGTAGCTTTGATTCTTATTATTGCATCGTTTATACACCTTCGTATTGAAGATATTACATCTTCGATAAATATCCGAAACTTTAATGAGTCATGGTGGTTCGCAGGTTATTATATTTCCATTGTTTTGATAGCCTGGATCGGATTGAATAAATTTGTAAAAGGTTTGGATAAAGCCGGCTACAAAACCCTGCTGATTGTCTTGTTTGCGGTTATAAGTATAGGG
This sequence comes from uncultured Eubacteriales bacterium, assembly GCA_900316715.1. Classification (GTDB taxonomy): domain Bacteria; phylum Bacillota; class Clostridia; order Lachnospirales; family Lachnospiraceae; genus Eubacterium_Q. The sequence goes on along the minus strand of ONEC01000028.1, from coordinate 21,904 downwards.
TGGATCAGAGGAAATATTTCCAAGCTGGGAATAGATAGTATTCTTACAGGCGTTTTTATATATTTATGCGGGGGATATATAAAACTGTATAATCCCCTCGGAAATATAAAGTCATATAAGTGTGTTATAGCGATTATTATATTCTTTGTTATTATGGGAATATCTTTTATGAATTATTCGGCAACTAATATTAATGCTGCGATTTTAGACAAAAAGGATTCCTATAAACAAGTGATATACGGATACAGTGACTATTCACTGCCATGCTTGGTGATAGGAATAATGCTGTTCGAAATCATCAGAAGATGGAATATAAAGAGTTCATCCGTTATTAATTATATTGCATCAGCTATGTTTATTACTTATCTGGTACACGATAACGGATACGTGTATACCTTTTTCTATAAGGTAAAATGGCTTGAAATGATATATAAAGGAGAGTATTTACAGATTATACTTTTCCTGCTGTTAATAGTTGTTTCTGTTATGGCATTGGGTATTATATTATATTCCATTTATAATTTATGTTTTAAAGGCTTTAAAAAGTTTATACAGAACTAAAAAGAAACCGATTCGGATATCATCCGAATCGGTTTCTTTTTATGTCTTAATATGCATTCTTATTGATGAATCCCTTAAATACTGTCAGGAACATTATCTTGATATCAAAGGTTGCTGACCAGTTCTCGATGTAGAACAGATCGTACTTTATTCTTTCAGGTATGCTTGTGTCACCGCGGAGGCCGTTAACCTGTGCCCATCCGGTGATTCCCGGACGTACCTGATGCTTTACGTTGTAACGAGGAATCTCTTCCATAAACTGCTTAACGAACTGATCACGCTCAGGTCTTGGACCTACGATACTCATGGAACCGAAGAGCACGTTGAAGAACTGTGGAAGCTCATCGATACTTGTTGAACGGATGAACTTTCCGACCTTAGTAACTCTGGCGTCGCCCTTTGTGGTCCATCCCTTCTTTTCATCCTCAGGACGCTGCTGAACCATTGAACGGAACTTATACATGTTGAAGATCTTGTTATGCAGTCCGACTCTTTCCTGTCTGAAAAGAATAGGTCCCGGTGATGAAAGTCGTACAGCAATCGCTGTGACGATCATAACAGGCGAAAACAGGATGATAAAGAATAAAGAGAAGATAATATCCATTAATCTCTTTACAAAGGCGTTTACGGGGTCTGTAAGCGGCACAGCACGGATGTTAACAACCGGTACACCATCCATATCCTCAGTTACAGGCTTTGAATGGATGATATTGAAGTACTCAGGTACAAACTTTGTATGAACACCGTACTTCTCGCATGTATTAACTATTGTCTCCAGCTTGTTGTATGCAGCAAGCGGAAGTGTGATAGCAACTTCATCGATATCTTCGTTCTGCAGGATATCTGCAAGGGAATCAATCTCGCCCTTTACTGAATAACCTCTGTAGGTTTCTCCGACAGGAGAGAGGTCATCGAGTATTGCATTTATGTTGTAGCCCCATTCAGGATTTCTCTTAAATGCATCTATCAGGTTCTTGCAGGCATCTGAGTATCCCACCAGCACGATGTGCTTCTGATAGTGGCCGTTCTTACGGATCTTTCTGAATACGATTCTCTCAAATCCGACTAATAAAATATCCAGTACGAAGAATATAGCAAGCATTCGGGATGAGAAATGTATAAGGTTTGCATTCTTTCTGAATAAGTAGAGAACAAAGGTGAAGATCAGTATTCCGACGATATTTGCATATGTAATGCTTCTGAGGATTGAGAAAGAACCCATTCTTCTCTTTGCATCATATAAGTGGAATATCTTAAACAGAATAAGATACGCAGGAACAAGGAATGGAATTACCTTGAAATATTGTTCCTTAGGCAGTCCTCCTAATCCGTTAGGACGTCCGAATACGAGATACCATGACAGAAAATACGCGCCGCAGACGGCTATGGCATCAAGAAGTACTAATAAATATGTAATATACTTTTGGTTATTCTTTACCATTGAAGTTACCTCATGACTTGTTTCTTAATGCAGCAGAAGCTGCCTTGTGTATTATATATAAAATAAAGAAAATTGCAAGGTTAAGTGATATTCTGAGTAAAGTTGATAATGTCGGACGGTCTTCAACTGACCATATATCGTGAAGAACCGGCATATAATCAAGGCAGTGGATAAGAAGGATGTAAAGGGAGTTTCTTCCGATGAAGGAGAATACGCTCTTTACTACAGGAACCTTCTCAAAGGCTCTGCCTACATAACACCAGAACAGGGTTCCGGCTATAGCTGCGATATAGCATACAGGATAGATCGGATACCTTCTTACTGCAAGCTCAAGGTAGGTCCACTGTTCAAGGGTCGGAAATGTGAGCCAGAAGGAAACGGCCCAGATCACGAACCATAAAACTAAGGAAGGACCTGCATTTTTCTTTAAAGGATGCTCCTTTAAGAGACTGCCTACATAGAAGAATGGGAGCAGTGCAAATGTAATGTCCAGACAGAACGGAAGCGGCTGATACTGGCCGATGCATATTCCAAGGATGGACATAATAACGCATACTGCTGGAAGCTGGAGCTTTGAGAAAGACATGTGAAGATAATCATATATCGTTCTGCCGGCAAAGAGAGCAACAAAGAACCAAGGCGTTCCTATGCCGCGTATAGCCATATCACTCCAGTGAACTTCGGCTCCGCTGGAGAAAATGTATACGAATATTCGCTGAACATTAAACACACTATGAAGATCAGGATATGAAACATAAGCTTCATAGCCCAGATTGATCGCGCATATTAAAAAAGCCGGGATTAACAGGTGTTTTGCTGATTTCCTGATGTTTCTTATCAGATCAGATGTGTTTTCGGAATATTTGAAAGTTATGCTGCTGACAATAAAAAACAGCGGCATATGATATGAAAAAATTGCCCCTCGTATAATGCCGGGAATAAAGCCATTTCTATATGTGTGGCCGGCAATCACGATGAGAATAGTGATTCCCTTTACTATATCTATCCATTCGATACGATTCTGTTTATTCATTAATGACTCCGATAATAGTAGAGTGTAACTAAATACAACGGAAACTCCTAATAATTATAAGGTTATTGGATTACAACGTCAATTGCTAAATCTTAAAATATAATTAATTAATGTTATTAGAATTCATAATGTGATATACTTAAATGGATTATGATTATAAGTAGGCAAAGGAGATCATCTGAGTTATGGAAGAAAAGCAGAGAGTTATAGATATCAGGCAATATGTTCTTTTTTTATGGGAGAACTTTTTACTGATATGTATTGTAGCCGGAGCTTGTGCATTAGCACTTTTCTTTAGGGAATATAAGAAGGAGAAGAGTTCTTCAGGAACTCAAATGGGTGATGTTCAGACTATCATTTCCCAGAACCATGATGCATATTACGGAATCGGAGGAGCTAAGTATACCGATGCCAGTGCACCATCCTATACATATAATTCAACAGCAAAGGTTTATCTTGACCTTAACTTCGATAACTTTGATGAAGAGCAGCTTGCTATAGATGCATCAACAGCTATCGCAAAGATAGCCAAGGATGCGGAGTTTGTTGTTGTAAGCCAGGAATCTATTAATGAGATAATAGACGAATTAAACCTTAAAGAGTTTGGCGATCTGAAGGACCGCACAGCTGATGATATCCAGTGGCTTATCAACAAGAACCTTCAGGGTGCGCATGTTATGAATATCGTTGTTACTGACGTGAATGCACAGAGAGCTCATGATATCTGTGAGGCAGTAACTGACAAGTTCGTAGAAAAGGTTGTTGAGCTTGGCACTGCTAAGGAAGCTAAGGTATTAGATAAGGCATCACTTCCTGTAGAGAATCCAAACAATTACAGACATGTAGATAAGAAAGCAGTTTTCAAAAAGGGGATCATCGGCGGAGCAGCCGGATTTGTTCTTATTGCATTTATCCTGTTTATGGTCTTCCTTTCAAAGGATTTTGTAAGAACTGATAAGGATGCAGCTTTCTTTGACCAGAAGATATTCGGAAACGTTTCAAAGAGACGCAGCCGCAGAGATGAAAGCATCAAGAGACTTGCAATCAATGTGGATAACATTAAGGATGCTTCAACAGTAGTTATTATTCCGATCGATGCAAAGACAAAGGTGGAAGCTGTAGTTGAAGCAGCAGGCAAGGAAATCAAGGAACTTAAGAGCCAGAAGAAACTCAGCTGTACAAAGGCCTTAAAGAGCAGTACAGAGGGCAATTTGGCAATGAGAGAAAATGATGCTATAATACTTGCCGCTGAATTTGGAAAAACCAAGATGAAGGATCTTGTATTTGCGTTAAATGAAGCAGAAAGGGCCGATAAGAAGGTAGAAGGTATTCTTCTTGTAGATACCATTTACGATTGATAAACAGGCGTGGAAGATAATATGAGTGATAATAATGATAACAAGTTTTTAAATCCTGACTATGCCAAGAAGGCTAAGGTCTGGGTTGTTGTAGCTACACATAAGAACTTTGGAATGCCAAAGGACAAGATGTACATTCCTCTGCATGTTGGAGCAGAGGGTAAGACTGACGAAGACGGTAATCCACTGGATCTTGGATTCCAGAAGGATAACACCGGTGATAATATATCAAATCTGAACAGTCAGTATTGCGAACTTACAGGTCTTTACTGGGCCTGGAAGAATCTGAATGCAGATTATCTTGGTCTTGCTCATTACAGAAGACATTTCTGCAGCAGCAAGAAGAGCGAGACAGGTGATAAGTTTGACAGAGTACTGACCTACAGAGAACTTAAGCCGTTACTTGCAAAGTATAAGGTTATCCTGCCAAAGAAGAGACGTTATTATATAGAAACACTTTGGCAGCATTATGAGCACAATCATCATATAATCGAGCTTGAGACAGCCATGAAGGTTATAGATGAGAAGTATCCTGAGTACAGTGATGCCTGCAAGAAGGCTCTGAGCCGTACAAGCGGATATATGTTCAATATGATGATCATGAAGAAGGAACTGGTTGATGATTACTGCAGCTGGCTGTTCCCTATCCTCTTTGAAATGTCAGAGAAGCTGGAAACATATGCAGCTGACAACGGATTATCTGCATTTGAAAACAGATTCCCTGGAAGAGTAAGCGAAAGACTCTTCAATGTCTGGTTACAGTACCAGATCGATAAGGGTGTCATAAAGAAGAACGAGATTAAGGATCTTCCATTTATGTATATGGAGAACATCAACATCTTTAATAAGGGTGTGACATTCCTTAAGGCTAAGTTCCTGAAGAAAAAGCCACAGAAGAGCTTTTAAATATTTCATGATTAACGAGGATCGTAATGAGAATACTTTTTTATAATTGGATTCAGTTTGATAAGAAGAATAACAGCGGCGGTGGAGTTAACGTATATCAGAAGAATACTATAGATTATCTGATCAAGAATACAGACCACGAGATATTCTTTCTCAGTTCCGGAATATACTATGATGTAGTTTCCAAGAAGATAAGGATAACTGAGACAAAGAACGAATATGGAGAAAGATGTAAGACCTTTAAGCTTATAAACTCCAGATGTATGGCTCCTGTTAAGGCTATGTATGAGGATATAGATACATACCTTAAGGATATGGACGTATATCGCGTATTCGCTTCATTTATAGCAAAGAACAATATTGACGTGGTTCATTTCAATAACCTGGAGGGACTTCCGCTTAACTGTCTGAAGATAAAAAGAGATTTTCCGGATATAAAGGTTGTGTATTCACTTCATAACTATTTTATGTTCTGCCCTCAGGTTAATCTTTTCTACAATGGCGAAGAGAACTGCAAAGACTTCTGCAACGGAAAGGCATGTACAAAGTGTCTGGGCGGAAGCATAGGAAGAAGCCAGTTCTCGACATATTACAGAATAGACACCTCGCTTGAAAAGCTCCATATGGAGAAGCAGAGCGAGAATATTAAGCTGTTCTTTAAAAATGCATATCAGAAGCTGAAGGGTAAGAAACAGGATGTGCAGGAAGAAGAGACAGTAGGAGAAGCAGCGGACTTCTTTAAGTTCAGAAGACATAATGTCGGAACACTGAATAAGTATGTTGACGTTATACTGGCTGTTTCAGACAGAGTAAGAGATATAGCAGTAAGCTTCGGGGTTCAGCCTGAGAAGGTGAAGACCTGTTATATAGGAACAAAGGTGGCTGAAGAGAGCCTGGGTAGGTATCATGGAAGAGCAGATGAGAACTGCTTTACCATTGCATTTATGGGATACTTTGAAAAGGTTAAGGGACTGGAAGTACTTCTGGATGCCCTTGAAGAGGCACCGGAGGAGCTGTGCAAAAAGCTTAAGTTTAAATGCTATGCCCGTCGTAAGGTGGAGAGCGATGATGTTCAGATAGAACGTATCAAGAAGCTTGGTGACAAGCTTTACAGCGCAGAATACTACGATGGATATAATCACGATGAGCTGCCGGATATTATGAAGAGCATAGATCTCGGAATAGTACCGGTTATCTGGGAGGACAATCTTCCTCAGGTTGCCATAGAGTTTGCAGCCTATGGAGTTCCTGTTCTTACAAGTAATCTCGGTGGAGCACAGGAATTGTCCAGGTGCGAGGACTTCAGATTTGAAGCGGGCAATACTAAAGATCTGATAGCAAAGCTTGAAAAGATTGTAAATGACAGCAGTCTTCCGGATAAGTATTTTGCAGAAGCCATGAAACTTGTAACTGTCAAAGAGCATATAGATGCCCTTCTTGATTATTATAGTAAATAGGGAGAACGGTTTTGAAGCAGACCATAGATTTTGTCATAATCTGGGTTGATGGAAACGATCCTGAATGGCAGAAGGAAAGAAGTAAATATAAGGAAAACGGCGGCGGAGAGGACAACCGCTCTGTAAGATTCAGAGATACTGAAACTTTAAAATACTGGTTCAGAGCTGTTGAGAACTATGCTCCATGGGTAAACAAGATTTATTTTGTTACCTGGGGACATGTGCCATCATGGCTCAACACAGAGAATCCAAAGCTTAAGGTGGTTAATCATAAGGACTTTATCCCTGCAGAATATCTGCCGACCTTCAGCTCCCATGTTATAGAGCTGAACTTACACAGGATAAAGGGATTATCCGAACAGTTCGTATATTTTAATGACGACATGTTCATTATCAATCCTGTTAAGAAGACGGATTTCTTTAAGAAGGGACTCCCTTGTGACAGCGCTATCCTGTCTCCGGCCATAATGGAAGATAAGTTTGGAATAGGAAATGTAGAGCTGAACAACATGGGAATTATCAATACACATTTTGATAAGAACCAGATCATCTCATCGAATAAGATGAAATGGTACAGCCCGAAATATGAGATGAAGCATCTCCTGAAGAATATCCTGCTTAAGCCATGGAACAGCTTCACCAGCTTCTATGAGTTCCATGTATGTTCAAAGTTCCTTAAGAGTACTTTTGAAGAGGTATGGAAGAAGGAGTTTGATGCTCTGAATACCGTATGTCTTCACAGATTCAGGGATCTCAAGCTGGATAATAATCAGTGGCTTATGAGAGACTGGCAGCTTGTCAGCGGACGTTTTGTTCCGGACAGCACCAAGTTCGGAAGGTTATATACACTGGATAATGATTCCAGAATCACACCGATGATATGCGATAAAGGAACCAAGGCAATCTGCCTGAATGATTCCGACGAACTCACAGATGAGGAGTTCAACAGCTTAAAGAAGAGGATGCAGAGAGCTTTTGAACATAAGCTTCCTGAGAAATCATCCTTTGAAAAATAAGTAATAGATTGAGGGAAATGATGAAACCGAAGAGAGTGCTGATATGCGGCTTTACCGGCAACTATGGCGGTATGGAAGCCTATATCATGAACATATACAGAAATATCGATAGAACAAAGCTTCAGTTTGATTTCTTATATCCGTATGAGGATAAGATGGCTTTTTCTGATGAGGTCCTTAAGCTCGGAGGTCATATATATCATGTTCCCGGCCGTAAGAAGTCTCCGGCGGCACATTACAGACTGCTGAAAAAGCTTTTTAAAGAGCATCAGTTTGCAGGAATGTATTATCAGTGCAATCAGAAGCTCCATACACTGGAGATATTCAAGTACGCAAAGAGATACGGAGTAAAGCACAGAGTAGTGCACTCACATAATTCAACTCAGATAGAATCATCTAAGATCAATGCTTATAGAGAAAAGCTGATCGAGATGAATATGGATAAATACGCAACGGATTACTTTGCATGTTCCAGGGACGCCGGCAAATGGATGTTCCCGGGTAAGGAATATACAGTCATCAATAACGGTGTTGATATAACGAAGTTCAGATACGACACAGGAATCAGAGACAGCCTCCGCAGGGAGATGAACATCGATGACAATACTGTTGTATTGGGAACAGTAGGAAGACTGTCAGAACAGAAGTATCCGGAATTTATGGTAGAAGCCTTCAGGGAATATCACAAGCTGAATCCTGACAGTGTATTCATACATATAGGAGCAGGCGAGAAGGAACGCGAGATGCTGGAGCTGGTAGCAAAGTACGAGCTGGGCAATGAGTATTTCCTTGTAGGTAAAAAAGATAATGTATATGACTATATGAACGTGATGGATGGTTTCGTTCTTTCATCCCGTTACGAGGGCTTTCCGATAGTTCTGGTTGAAGCTCAGTCTACAGGCCTTGGATGCATAGTTTCCGATGTGATAACAGAGGATGTGAATATCACAGGAAAGATCAGCTATGTACCTCTCGGCAATCCTTCCGAGTGGGCAGCTGCCATAGACGCTGTGATCTCAAGGGATAAGGGCAGAAGAGAAGATCAGACTGCCCGCATAAAAGAATTAGGATATGATATAGTCAGTGTTTCTGAGAGCATTCAGAAATATTTCACTGAGGATGAGGATATTAAATGAGCATTGAGAAGTACTTTATAACCAGACAGCAGCCTAAGGCCAATCATGCAGGAAGCAAGGCTGTAAGAGATACAGAGATTATCCTTGAAGAAGAAGGATATAAGAAGATAGGCATATACCCTAAGAGAGGCGGAAATGCCATAGTACGTAAGCTCGTTAACTATTCTTCTCTTTCAGGCATAAAGAATATAAAGCCGGATAGTCTGGTTGTTGTAGAGCATCCGCTCTATATCAGTAATAAATATATAGAACTTCTGGAGAAAGTTAAGGAAGCAAAGAGACTTAAGGTTGCCTTCCTTATTCACGATTTTGAGACTATCCGTTGTCTCTTCCCGGATGACATGGTAGTAAGAAGCGTTGAGAAAAAGCTTCTTAAGATAGCAGATTATATCATCGTTCATAACGAGAAGATGCTGGGTTACTTTGTGGATAAGTTTAAGTTCCCTGAAGACAGACTGATCAATCTGAGACTCTTCGATTATCTCTGCAAGGGAGAGAAGAAGGGCGTTACTGATGGAGCTATATCAATTGCCGGTAACTTAAACCCACAGAAGAGTGGTTATATATATGAACTTGCAAGTGGCGCAAAGGAATTAACCTTCAACATGTATGGTGTTAACTATGATGAAGATAAGGCCGGTGCCAACTGCATATATAAGGGATCTGTAGATGCGGACGAGCTTCCGAATGTTATCGATGGAAGATTCGGACTTGTATGGGATGGAACGGCGGTTGATTCCTGCAACGGTGCAACCGGAGAATATCTTAAGCTGAACAATCCTCATAAGGCATCTCTTTATACTGCGGCAGGACTTCCGATCATTATATGGAGCAAGGCTGCCCTGGCGGATCTTGTAGAAAAAGAGAAGATCGGATTTTCTGTAAATTCTCTTACTGATATACCGGAGAAGCTCCGTGGATTATCAGATGAAGAGTATGATCAGTTTAAAAAGAATCTGGAGAATTTATCAGAAAAGGTAAGAACCGGATATTTTTTTAGAAAAGCATTAGAAGAACTGGAAAGTAGATTGGATATAAGATAAATGATGCTCTATGTATTGTTGATTTCAACTTTAATACTTGCATTTTTCTCTCTGGCAATAACGAACTGGGATTTTTCGCATCCTTCTTTTTTGTTTTGCCTGACTTTCGGTATGTTTGAATTCGTACTTCTGCTCGGGGCAGAGGCATATGCTGTTGAACTTATTCCGGCTACTGTCATAATCCTTCTGGGAGGAATGGTGCTGTTTATTATTTCCACACTGCTGGTGAACTTCTATAACCGGCAGGGTGGATTTATCTATGTAGGGAAAAAGAATAATCTGAAGGAAATAGAGCTGAATGACTATATCACAATGGTCATTGTACTCTTTCAGATCATAACTATTCTTTCATTTCTCAAGTATATAGATAATCTGTATATAGCTTATAAGGGACACAGTGGTTCCATATCGGCTGAGATCAATATGTACGACAGACTCAGCAAGTTCCTGACTGAGGATTACAACAGACTTAATATCAGACCTCCGTTTCTGTATAACAAGTCTAATCTGATAAGCTCAACACTGCCGTATCTCATTATCTATATAGCAATAAACAATTTCTTTGCGGTAAAGAAGATTAATCCTATTCAGATATTATCTGTCTTCCTCCTTGTAATAAGCATTATCCTCAAGGGAAGCAGAAGCCCGCTTCTGAAGCTGTTTATAATGGGCGCTGTTATAGCGTATATCGTAAGGTTCAGGAACGGCAACAGGCAGAGCGATAAGAAGAAATTCTTTATCAAGTTCGGAATTATGGCGGCCTGCATGGGCGTGGTTCTCGTGCTGGTACTTAATCTTATGGGCCGCTCCATGGGAAAATCTGAGAGTGATACGCTCTTCGTGCATATATTCGTATATCTCGGAGCGCCGATCGAGAATCTGGATAACTTCATTGAGAAGGGTGATATGCAGCTGGAATCTCATTATTTTGCTGAGCATATTATCAACCCTGTATATCAGTATCTGAGTGACAAGGGCCTGATATCCCAGCCATTTGATACCATCAATGATGTACTTCCTTTTGTTCAGTCAGCAAATGGAAGGGGAACGGGAAATGTATTTACCATGTATTACTTCTTCCTGCTGGACTTCGGATTTGCGGGAATACTTCCGTTCACACTGTTCCTTGCAATGTTCTATACAGTTCTTTATGACAAGATATTTAAGAATAAGAGGTCTGTTAACTTTGCGTTATTTATGTATGCATATCTTTTAAATGACCTCTTGATGCTTCCGTTTTCAAACAGATTTTATGAGACCGTATTTAATTCCTGGTTCTTAAAATTCGTTCTGATAAACTGGCTCTTTGTGAAACTGATCATTGAAGGACCTTATAAGTTCAGAAGTACAAAGTTTTCTTTGGAACGCAAATATGTACAGTGGTAGTTTGGTTGGCAGGTTAAGGGATGGAATCTGAAAAACGAATAAAATATATTGATAGTTTAAGAGGATTTGCATTAATATTAGTTGTTCTGGGTCATGTGGTTGTGGGCTACATGTACGCGAACTTTAATCTGGATGCCAACGGTATTTACTGGAATATATACAATGCAATCTACACGTTCCATATGCCGCTTCTGATGGTGGTAAGCGGATATCTGTACCATAAGTCCTATTTCGGACAAGGGGAGTTTAAGAAAGACAGATTCTTCCGTCACCTCCTCAATATGGTATATGTATATATCCTCTTCAGCTTCCTTACGGGAGGACTGAAGATAGTATTCAGCGCGGCAGTAAGAGAGAAGGTGGACTGGAGTGACCTGAAGGGTATATTCATCAGGCCTATCGCACCTTTCTGGTATATATATATCCTCGTGATATATTATGTGGTATTTATCGCATTTGAATATATAGCAGATAAGCTGAAGGATAGATCAGTCTGGTTTATGTGGGCTCTTTTTGCCGGTCTTGCGGCAGTGAGTGTGATAAGCATGAACTTCCATGACAGCCGGGAGGCATCTCCTTTTGAGATATTCCACCTGATGTTCTACGGACTCTTCTTCTGGATGGGCATCATGTATGCAAGAAGAGACGAGCTCTTCCTGTTTAAGGCAGTTCCTGCAGCGGTCCTGTTCATAATAGGAATCGGCCTCTGCGTATATCTTTGGAGAGTCAACGGACTCACATATATAACCTATACCTTTGGTTACAGCACGGCTGTTGCCGTATGCCTCATACCGGGAATATGGTATGTGTTTGAAAGGTTTGTACCTGCTGAGAAGACACGGCTGCTTAACATTATCGGAAGCCATTCGCTGGAAATATATGTTATGCATACGGTCTTCACCTCTGCCATAAGATTTGCATTTAAGAAAGCAGAGTATTATCAGCCTATAGTTACAATAGTGGTGAATCTTCTGATAAGCCTCTTTGTACCGCTCCTTATAGCAATCGTTCTGGAGAAGATAAAGCTCCACAGATGGGTATTCAGACCTTTTGTGAAAAAACAGAAATAATAGATTGGATGATAGATAAATGTCAGACCGAAAACCGTCAATAAAAAAGAACATGATCATGAACGCTATGCTGGAGATATCCAAGATACTGTTCCCGATCATAACATATCCTTATGTGGCAAGAATACTTCACAAGTCCGGAACCGGAAAAGTAGACTTTGCCTTATCAGTAGTAACCTATTTCGGAATGTTTGCACAGCTGGGTATACCGAACTACGGAATCAAGGCTGTTGCAAAGATAAGAGACGACAGACAGAAGCTGTCCAAGCTGGTACACGAGCTTCTTTTTATAAACCTGTTTATGGCAGTAATCTCCTACATTGCTTTCGGCGCATCCCTGATGATAGTACCGAAGTTCTCAAGGGAGAGTGTGCTGCTCTTAGTTATGAGTGCGATCATATTCCTGAATGCCATAGGAATCGAGTGGCTGTATAAGGGAATGGAAATGTACTCCTATATAACCAAGAGATCCATACTCTTTAAGTTCATCGGACTTATCGCTATGTTTCTCATGGTTAAGAGTGAAGACGATTATGTTATTTACGGAGGAATCACTATCTTTGCAACGGCTGCATCAGATGTGCTGAACTTCGTGAATTCAAGAAAATACGTAGATTATAAGAGACAGAAGGATTACAACATCAGACAGCATCTGAAGCCTGTACTGGTGTTTTTCTCCATGTCTGTAGCGGCTACGGTATATACAAACCTGGATAAGGTCATGCTCGGCTTTATGAAGGATGATGCTGCTGTAGGTCTTTACGGCGCATCTGTAAAGATCAAGAACATCCTGCTGGGACTTGTTACATCAGCAGGAACTGTACTCCTCCCAAGGGCTTCAAGATATGTGGATCAGGGAAAAATGGACGAGTTCTATGCCGTTCTGAGGAAGACCATGCATCTTATACTTCTGGCAGCTATACCGTTCTGTCTGTACTTCATGATGTATGCCAACGAGGGAATAAGCTTCCTGGCTGGTGAGGAATACGCAGGTTCTATATTTCCTATGATGATCATCATGCCGACACTGGTGCTTATCGGAATTACCAATATATCGGGAATTCAGATGATGGTGCCTCTCGGAATGGAAAAGCATGTTCTGATCTCCGAGATAATCGGAGCTGTTATTGATCTGGTGCTGAATGCGATACTTATACCTAAGTTCTCAGTTGAGGGAGCGGCACTTGGAACCCTCGCTGCGGAAATTGGTGTTACCATATATCAGATGTATGTCATAAAGGATAAGCCTGTAAAGCTTTTCGGAGAAGTGAGATTCGGACTTATTATAATCGCATCGCTCCTGGGACTTTTTGCGGGATTCTGGACAAAGTTCATAACATTTTTAAATCATTTGGAAGCAGACTGCTTCTGTAAACTGGCAATTTCTGCATCCCTGTTCTTTGTGGTTTATGCTGCAATAATACTGCTGGCCAAGGACTCTATGGCTCAATATCTGCTGGGGCTTGTAATGTCAAAGGTTAAGAGGAAAGGTAAGAACTAAGAAATGAGTTTTACGAACATCCTGCTCATTTTAATAATGCTCGTATTGCTGCCGACTCTGTCCGGTTATGGACTGGGACGTCTGCTTCGTGTGGACGGAAAGCTGAGTGATGCGGTAATTATGGGATATCTGCTCCTCTGGACTGTGATACAGATAATGAGCGTACCGGTGACTCTGATGAAGGGTTCCTTCAGACTGATCGCCTGGACGACGGCAGCAGTACTCATAGCTTTTGCTGCTGTGGGAATCACAGCCTTCATAAAGCAGGGAAAGAGCAGTGAGAAGAGTAAGGATAAGACAGAGAAACTCAGTGTATATGCCCTTATCCTGGCAGTGGGCTGTATAGCCTTTACGTTATTCATAGTATATAAGATCATCAGCCTCTATCATTTCGATGCGGATGATACAAGATATGTTGTAAATGCAGTGGATATAGTCCGTACAGATAAGATTCTACTGACGGACCCTACATCGGGAACGGGCTTCACACTGCGTTATGGAGATTTTTATAAGGATTTGGTGTCATCCTGGTCTGTATTTCTTGCTTATGCGGGATATATGACGAGACTGTCACCGACTATCGCAGCCCATACTGTGCTGCATGTGCTCCTTTATCTTCTCATTATCTGCCTCTACTGGAAGCTCAGCGGAGTTCTCATTCCTGAGACTGAGGAGAGAGACAGATCCTCAAGACTTGAGGGAAGATGCATCATGGTATATCTGGTACAGCTTCTTATAGCTTACGGATATTATTCGGTACAGTCTTCAGAGACCTTTATCCTGACCAGACTCTGGCAGGGAAAGGCCATGGCAGCAGGCTTTGGTGTACCGCTCCTCTTCCTGATGGGACTGAGACTGTATGAGAAGCCGGACAGGAAGTCACTCTGGGCCATACTTCTTCTGGCCGAGTTCAGTTTATGCCACATGTCAGCCATGGGCATAGTAATAGCAGCTATAGTAACAGCGGTCATGAGTTTCTGTATCGCCATAGCGAAGAAGAAGCCGTTGGTTCTGATCCTTGGAATGCTCTGCTGCATACCGTCAGCTGCATACTTTGTGATCGGCAGGATGGTTGATTTTTATAAGTTTATTACAGGATAACAGGGGACTATGGAAGCAGTTAAAAATATTATGGATACAATTACATATTACTTTGATTGCTTTTACGGTAACGGCAGATATCTGGCACTGCTCCTTGCGGCAGTGGCAGGGCTCTTTATATTGTCGAAAAAGGACAGGAAGCTCATATATCCTATCCTGATACTTATCCTTGTGATCGCGAATCCTGTACTATATAGATATGTCTTCAATAAGCTGGTATTCTGGCGTCTCTTTTGGATGATACCGGAGGTGCTGATAATAGCCCTTGCGGCCACAAGAATGATAATGACGCTGGAAAAGAAATGGGAGAAGACGATAGGCCTTGTTCTGGTATCAGCAATAATTATCCTGCTGGGACAGAACGGCTTCAAGAACGGCGGCTTTGCTCCGGCAGAAAATGCATATAAGATTCCACAGTCGGCAGCAGATGTATATGATGCCATACTTGAAAAGGACGACAGTCCAAGAGCTATCATGCCGCTCCAGCTTCTGTACTATGCAAGAATGTATGACGGCAGCATTGAGACCATGTACGGCCGTGACGTTGAAGGAACATATATAGTTTACTCAGATCAGAGACGTAAAGATATGTACGCCCAGATCGAGAGTGAAGATCCTGATTACCGCTACATCATATCCACAGCGTATGATCAGGGATATAACTTTGTAGTTATAAGCAGTGAAAAGATACAGCCTGACCCGGCATGCCTCGCAGAATTTGGCTATGAGGACATGGGGGTAGTTAATGGTTATAGAATTCTTTATAGGGAGGAAACAAAATAATGGCTAAGTATGATTATCTGATAGTAGGAGCAGGACTTTTTGGTGCTGTATTTGCAAGAGAGGCAGCTGACAAGGGACTTAAGTGCCTTGTTATTGATAAGAGACCTCATATAGCAGGTAATGTCTATACAGAGAATGTAGAGGGAATAAATGTTCATAAGTACGGTGCACATATATTCCACACAAACTTAAAGAACGTATGGGACTATGTAAATCGTTTCGCAGTATTCAACAGATTTACAAACTCACCTGTTGCAAATTACAAGGGAGAGCTTTTCTCACTTCCATTCAACATGTACACCTTCAATAAGATGTGGGGTGTTGTAACTCCTGAGGAGGCAGAAGCAAAGATTGCTGAGCAGAAGAAGGAAGCTTTATCAGAGCTGGCAGCTGCACAGGGCGTAAGCGTAGAAGAGTTTGAACCTCGCAACCTTGAAGAGCAGGCTATCTCACTTGTAGGTGTAGATATCTATGAGAAGCTTATAAAGGGCTATACAGAGAAGCAGTGGGGAAGACCATGTACAGAGCTTCCAAGCTTTATCATCAAGAGACTTCCTGTAAGATATACATTTGATAACAATTACTTCAATGCTTTATATCAGGGTATTCCTGTTGGCGGATATACAGGAATGGTTGAGAACATGCTTAAGGGCATCGATACAAAGCTTGGAGTTGACTATTTCGAGAACAAGGCTGAGCTGGACGAGCTGGCTGACAACGTTGTATACACAGGTGCTATCGACGCTTACTTCAATTACAGCTTAGGCGAGCTTCAGTACCGTTCAGTACGTTTTGAGAATGAGCTTTTAGATAAGCCTTCTTTCCAGGGAAATGCAGCGGTCAACTATACAGATGCTGAGACTCCTTGGACAAGAATCATCGAGCACAAGTGGTTCGAGTTCGGAAAGGATGCAGAGGGCAACGACATTCCTAAGACTGTTATCTCACGTGAGTACAGCTCAGAGTGGAAGAAGGGCGATGAGCCATATTATCCGGTAAATGACGAGAAGAACGGTGCTTTATATGCGAAGTATAAGGAACTGGCCGAGAAGGAAAATGCTGCCTTAAAGGAAAAGGGCAAGAAGGTTGTATTTGGCGGACGTCTCGGTGAGTATAAGTATTATGATATGGATGCTGTAATAGCAAGAGCACTTGAAGTTGCTAAGATGGAGTTGGGAGATTGATTAAGAAATTCAGTTTTGACAAAGTACGCGAAGATGTGCGGAATAAGGATGTTCTGGTAATTCAGGGCTACACCAATGAAGCCTTTTTACACAGCAATAGTATCGAGGTAAGCTTCGTCGCCGGAAGCAGACGTGAAAAGGTTGTGGCAGATACAGTAACAGAGAAGCTGCTGCCTGTATTTGCTGTTGTCAGAGGAGGACGTCCTCTCAGCTATATGATGTATGTCCGTGTTAAGCTTACGGACAGCATCAAGGCCATGCTGGGCATGAATAAGGGCGGAAAGGCTGCCTCCGGTTATATGACCGTTACAGATATGGACGATAACGGCAGGACCACACAGCTCTATAAGACAGGGCTGTCCTTCGTAAAGACCTGCATGAACAGAGTCAGCTATGCCATAGATGATATCGAGAAGGAGGACGGCACCATCGCTGTGTCCGGCTGGGCTGTAGACGCAGAAGAAGTAAGGATAGGACTCTATAAGACTCATGGAAAGAGGGCTGAACGCATTCCTTCAACCGTGGAGTGGACCTTTAGAGAAGATGTTACATCCCTCATCAGTGAGTGTGATTCCACAAGGAAATGCGGTTTTAAGCTCACAGCTGAAACACAGGATGAACATCTGAAGCTTCTTATACAGACCAGAAGAAAGAAGAAGATAATCAATCTTAAGTCTGCTGAGAATTCTTCAAAGGCGACTATCACAAACAGGATAGCCCAGTGCTGGTATACGGTGGAATATAACATCAATACCATCGGCTTCAGAGGAACAGCTAGAAAGATAGTCAATAAGCTTACCAGAGGAATGATAAAAAGCGAGATAGACTATAACAAATGGCGTCTTGAGCATATTCCTGATGATGAGGCCTTAAAGCTTCAGAGAGAGGAAGAGGCGCATTTCAGTATCAGACCTAAGTTCAGTATAGTTATCCCGATGTATGAGACAGAGGAGAGACTTATAGATGAGCTTATCGAATCTGTACAGGCTGAAACCTATACTAACTGGGAGCTCTGTTTCTCAGACGGAAGCCGCGATAAGTCCAGACTCCGCGATATCATAAAGAAGTATTCAGCAAATGATGACAGGATCAGATACATTGCTGATGAAGCAAGCAGTGAGACTCTGGGAATAGCTGAGAACACCAATCAGGCTATCAAGGCAGCCACAGGTGATTATATAGTATTCGGCGATCATGATGATCTCTTTGCACCGGATGCACTCTTTGAATGCGCAAAGCTTATTAACTCAAAAGAAGAGAAGATTCATGCAATGTATACTGACGAGGATAAGGTTGATTCAGAAGGAAAGGTATTCAGCATGCCGAACTTCAAGCCTGATTTCAATATAGACTACCTCAGATCAGTGAATTATATATGCCACATGTTTGTTATCTCCAGAGAGCTCTGTGATGCAGTAGGATTACTGGATCCGGAATATAACGGTGCTCAGGACTATGATTATATCCTGCGCTGTGCAGATAAGCTGGATGAGTGGAACAGAGAGGGAGATGCTGCAGCAGTTATGCATCATATCGCAAAGCCGCTCTATCACTGGAGAATAATAGAGGCTTCAACTGCGAATAATCCTAAGGCTAAGTTATATGCTTTTGATAACGGCAAGAAGGCCATCGAAGCTCACCTGAAGAGAAGAGGTCTCGAGGCCGTAGTTGAGATGGGAGAAGATCTCGGATACTACGATGTACACTATAAGAGTACATCCGATGCAGATACTAAGCATCCGGTACTGTCGATCATTATTCCGAATAAGGATCATATAGCAGATCTTAAGAAATGCATCGACTCCATCGAAGAGCGTTCAACCTTCAGGGATTACGAGTTTGTTATCGTTGAGAATAACAGTACCGAGCCGGAAACCTTTGAGTACTATAAGGAACTGGAAGAACGCGATAACGTTCAGGTGGTTACATGGGAGAAGGGCTTCAACTATTCTGCCATTAACAACTATGGTGCGCAGTTTGCAAAGGGAGATTTCTTCCTTCTGCTTAACAACGATACAGAGCTTCTGAATGATGATGCCATAGAGGATATGCTGGGCTTCTGTCGCAGAGAAGATGTGGGAGCGGTCGGAGCAAGACTGTACTATGAAGATGATACAGTGCAGCATGCCGGAGTAATAGTAGGTATCGGAGGAATAGCCGGACACTGTTTCCAGAGACAGCCGGAGGTTCCGGGAGAGATATACTTCAACCGTTCAAAGATGTCTGCTGATTACAGTGCGGTAACTGCAGCATGTCTTATGGTCAGAAGGGAAGTATTTGAGAAGATTTCAGGACTGGACGAGAGCTTTGAGGTCGCATTTAACGATATTGATTTTTGTCTGCGAATAAGAGAGCTGGGACTTCTGGTCGTTTATGATGCATGGGCAAGATTCCATCACTATGAGTCAAAGTCCCGTGGATATGAAGATTCCATAGAGAAGAAGGAACGCTTCAGAAGAGAGATAAGCCGTCTGCAGCAGAAGTGGACAGGCATTCTTACGGAAGGGGATCCGTATTACAACCCTAATCTGACGCTGGAGAAGCAGGATTTCTCCCTCAGATTCTAAATGAAACCAGGCAGGTGAACACGAGATGCTTTTATATATAGACCCGGGAACGGGCAGTATGCTCTTTACGATTTTAATAGGTGTTTTCGGAGCGGCAGTTTATTTTTTCAGAGGCCTCTTTATGAAGGTGAAGTTTATATTCAGCAGAGGCAAGCTGGATAAGACCATGAATGATAAGCTGGCATATGTCATCTTCTCCGATCACAAAAGATATTGGAATATCTTTGAACCTATATGTGATGAGTTCGAGAAGAGAAAAACTGAACTTACATACATGACTGCATCAGAAGATGATCCGGCACTTTCTAAAGAGTATGAATATATAAAAGCTGTATACATTGGAAATGGAAATAAAGCCTTCGCTAAGCTGAATATGCTGAATGCGGGAATTGTTTTATCAACTACTCCGAGTCTGGATGTATTCCAGTGGAAGAGATCCAAGGATGTACAGTACTACGTGCATATTCCGCATGCAGCAAGTGATATCAACATTTATCGAATGTTTGGAATAGACTATTATGATTCCATTCTCATTTCCGGAGAATTCCAGAAGGATCAGGTGCGTGAACTGGAAGCTAAGAGAAATCTTCCGGAGAAGGAGATCTATACCGTTGGAATCCCATATATGGATGAGATGAAGAAGCGTATAGATACTGAGAAGAAGAGCGGTAAAGACGGAGAAAAGAACAAGCGTCCACTGGTTCTCCTGGCATCTTCCTGGGGAACAAGCGGCATACTTAACCGTTACGGTGAAAGAATCCTGGATGCCCTTATCGATACGGGCTACGAGATAGTCGTAAGACCGCATCCACAGTCCTTTACATCCGAGAAGGAAATGATAGAGCGGCTGATGGCAAAGTATCCTGACGGTGAGAAGCTGACCTGGAACAGGGATAATGATAATTTCGACATCCTGAACAGAGCGGATATCATGATATCTGATTTCTCCGGAGTTATATTTGATTTCACACTGGTGTATGACAAGCCGGTTATATATACGGATACACAGTTTGATGTATCACCTTATGATGCATGGTGGTCAGATGATGAACTCTGGACTTATAAGGTTCTCCCGAAGCTGGGAGTAAAACTTGACTCAGAAAGAATAGAAGATATTAAGAGTGTTATAGATTTAGTAATATCGGATAATAAATATCAAAAAGGTCGAGACATGGCACGAAGCGAGTGTTGGGAATATATGGGTAAGGGAACTGAAAGAACAGTGGATTACCTGATGAAGAAACATGATGAACTTTGTGCAGTAAGGAGAGAAGCGTAGACATGAATGTTGCAACAATTCTTTATCTTCTTGTTATAAGACCACTTGAATTATTTTTTGAAGTGATTTTTTCTTTTGCCAACAGAATAGTATCTCATCCGGGGCTGGCGATAATAGCCCTGAGTCTTTCCATGAATATACTGGTACTTCCGCTGTATAAAAGAGCGGATGCCATGCAGGAAGAGGAAAGACTGATCTCGGAACGATTAAAAAAGGGAATAGCACATATAAAGAAAACATTTAAGGGTGACGAGAGATTTATGATGCTCCAGACATATTATCGGCAGAACAACTACAAGCCGAGTTATGCGCTGAGAGGATCCCTGTCTCTGCTTCTTCAGGTTCCTTTTTTTATTGCGGCTTACAGATTCTTATCGGGACTGGCACTTCTGAGAGGCGTCAGCTTTGGACCGATAGCAGATCTCGGAGCACCGGATGCACTTATCCATGTTGGAAATGTAAGTATAAATGTACTGCCGATACTTATGACACTTATAAATATGGTATCGGGAGCTATATATACAAAGGGACATCCGATCAAAACAAAGATACAGCTCTATGGCGTGGCCTTTGTGTTCCTGATACTTCTGTATAAGTCTCCGGCAGGACTGGTATTCTACTGGACACTTAACAACCTGTTTTCACTGATAAAGAATATTTTCTATAAGCTGAAGAATGCAAAGAAGATACTCACAATTCTTCTGTCAGTTACAGGCTTTGTGATGCTGGGAGCATCAATATTTACAGGAATGATAACCAGTAAGATCAGACTCCTCTTTGTGCTCTGCCTGTTTGTAATACTTGAGGCACCGGCAGTAAGAGGCCTTCTGCTGAAGAATAAGAAGAGTGCGGAAGAGAAGAAGCTGCCCCGGCAGCCTTCAAAACTGTTCTTCTATGCCGGAGCGGCATTTGTGGCAGTACTTATCGGAGTGCTGATACCATCATCCGTAATAAAGGCTTCTCCTGCAGAATTTGTAAATATATATAACGCCGAGACACCGAACCTGATCCTTGCTTATTCAGGTTTTGTGGCAGCAGGATTCTTCCTGGTATGGTGCGGAATATTTTATTCTCTTGCAGAC
>ONEC01000096.1 GCA_900316715.1 uncultured Eubacteriales bacterium | reverse complement strand
TGGATGATGCAATAGTTATATTAGCCATTCCATTTATTATTGGAGGGATTCTGGGATTAGTAATTGGAATGATAGAATTTGTGAATATATATAGGGCAAAGAATTCTCAGAGCTATGAATCCTTAAAGGGTGTTATTGATCTGCATGTGACAACAAATACACGATACAAAATTGGTATACCATATGTAAGTTTTAGGTATAAGGATACTGATTATAAAAAAAGAGTTATTTTACAGGGTGCTGCTGAAATAAAGTATAAATCGGGAGATAAGGTCACTGTACTTTATCAGCCTGAATCAGATAAGGATAAGGTTAGAATAGCAGAAGAAAGTCTGTATAGAAAACCAATAAGCGTAATTATTATGGGGTTAATAGTTTTGGCTGCGGTTTTGGTGGTTTTTCTATTAAAATAAAATAGTTCGATTACGAAAGGATACAGATCATATGGAATTCAGAAGATTAACTGGTGCAGATTTAACATCATTGCTTGAATTATATCGTCAGCTAGACGCAGATGATGATCAGAGTACTCCGGAGCAAAGTGAAAAGGTATGGATGCAGATAGAGAATGATCCTAACATTCAATACTTTGGGGCGATAGAGAATGGTAAGGTTGTATCAACCTGCTATGCGGTATACATACCGAATCTCACACGAGGTAACAGAGGAATCTGCTTTATAGAAAATGTTGTAACAGATAAAGAATATAGAAAGCGTGGACTGGCTTCCAAAGTTATAGATATGGCGGTTGAGTTCGCAAAGGAACATCATTGTTATAAAGCAATACTACAGAGTGGAATTACCAGAACTGAAGCTCATCAGTTTTATGAGAATAAAGGTTTTAGCGGTTCATCAAAAAAGGCATTTGATATGAGATTTGAGTAAATAGGATAGATTGAGACAGAAAGCTCTGCGGAAGAATGATCTTCCGTAGAGCTTTTTAATAAAAAAGACTTGACTGTGTAACAGTGTTACGATACAATGCAAGTGTAACAATGTTACGGAACAGTGTTACAGTAGAGGATAGATAAGGAGGAAATGCATTGGAGGCGGAGAATAAGCTTATATCAAAAAAGGAACTGCTGGCTAAGTACGGCATTTCCTATGGCTCGCTCTATCGCTGGAAGAGAAAAGGACTGATACCGGATGAGTGGTTTATCAGAAAAGCTACTGTGACCGGTCAGGAGACTTTCTTTCCGGAGGACTTGATCTGTGAGCGAATGGAGCGGATCATGGCGACAAAAGAAGATGTACTTTTGGATGAACTGGCGGCAGCTTTTTCGGGAGAAGAGAAGAATGACCAGTCGATCATGGTCGAGACAGCTTACGGAAAGCACGTGTATAAGGTTTCAGATATTCGAAAGATTACGTTCACAAGTGGTGACAGAAAAACGGACTTAACAAAACAGATTATGGGAATAGTGAAGGAGGATAAAACATGAAAATATCAGGTGCTGGAAGTCTTCCTGGAGGCGACTATCAGGAGGAAATACATATCGGCGGTTCGGGAAAGGTGACCGGTAACGTGTCATGTACGGAATTTGGTATATCAGGTACAGGAACAGTATTGGGGAACCTGCGATGCAGTGGAAAGGTAAATAGTTCGGGCTCCGGAAAAGTGAAGGGTGATCTTGAGGCGAATGATGTGAGTACATCAGGAGCTTTCAGTGTGGATGGCGGACTTCACTGTAAGAAAACAGCGGCATCCGGAATGCTGCAGGCAGCTTCTGTTACAGCAGATGCGATCCATGTCAGCGGCATGCTTAAATGTGATGAAGATATTTCAGCAGAAGATGCAGTGATCCATGGTTGTGTTGAGTCCGGAGGTCTGATTAACGCAGAAAAGCTTGAAGTTGTATTTGATTCAGGATCTAAAGCAAACTGTATCGGTGGAAGCTCAATCCGTATCAGAAGGAAGGGCGTCGTTGGAGCGGCAATACTGAAGTTTATCGGCAAGAAAGATGCAGGTTATTTTAAGGTGAATGGAAGCATCGAGGGCGATGATATTGATATTGAGTATGTTATAGCTGAATCTGTAACAGGCAGAAATGTAAAGATCGGACCGGGATGTAAGATCGGTCGTGTGACCTACAGTGGGAACTATACAGGAAACGACGAATCAGAAATAGGAACAGTTGAGACATCAAAGTAATAGCGAGGATAGAAGTATGGATAAAGAAGCAATGTGTTCAGCAATAAATGCAAAATTTGAAGAACTAAAAACAGCGCTGGAAGGTGACAATCTTAAGGAGATTAAGGAATTGACCCTGGATCTGCATGCGATGGTTCACCCTGCGGAAATATCCGGAAGAGATGAAAAGACTATAGCGGATTATGTTTTGGACTATATGATGCAAGGCAACCATAATGAGTTTGTTCAGAGAGAGCCTTGGGATACGGACCTGAAATACGCCGGTTCCAAAACAGTTCCGATCTGCTGGCAGTTCTGGCATACATACAGGATTGAAGATTTGGTCAGCAACATACTGATGGAGAATAGTAAACAGATTTTTAATGAGGATTGGCAGAAGAGAATAGGTTCGTCTATAACAGATACAGGAAATGCATTGGAACCGGATGAGTTAGAAGCCTGGGCAAAGGCTATAAATGTGGAAGAACTAAAGAATTACATGATTGAAGTTGGAAAAAACACCCGACGTATATTATCAGAGCTTTCTTTGGAACAGATCAAGTCCATGGTGCCGGAAGAATGGGTCATGAGAATTCTGGAAGAGGGCGGCGTGACAACGGATTTCCGTTCTGTGTGGCTCCTTGTTTTTTGGGGGAGACTTACTATTGGAGGTATGATCCTGACACCTATGACGTCTCATCATATGATGCATCTTCCGACTTGTGTTGATAGAATTATAGAAAAAGAAAGGATGGGCTGAGACGGAAGCCATGGCAGTTTGAAGCAATAGATGATTAATTATTGCAACTTGTACATGTGAAAGTGCAGCTTGTGCATATTTATAAACGAGTGTTTTCCATATCTGATAAGGTAATGCCATCAAAGAAAAAGGAGCATTACTAAGATGAAATTTTTTGGAAGAAAACACGAATTAACAATTGAGCAGAAAAAGCTTGATACTAACCTTTGGATTATCGCGCTTGCGTCGATGCTGGCTTATGGAGTTTACGCGTTTGTTGGAAGCAGCCTGATGAGTTTTTTCAAGGACAGCAGTATATCAGTGTGGCCACGTCTCTTTACTTCAGCTGCAATGGAATATGGAGTGGCGGGACTGGGCATCACATTAGTATGTATTCTGCGTAAGGAGTCATTTGCAAGTTACGGATTAAAAAAGGAAAATGCTATTAAGGCTGTCCTTGGTGCAGTAATCTGCTTTATCCCATTTATAATATTTAAGATTGCTTCAGGGCAGTTTGAAGGATATAAGCCGCTCAGTGTGATGGTTACCAACGATCTTCATAAGGCAGGAATCATCAGTACTATAATTGGCACCCTTATAATAGGTCTGGTGTGGGGATTCTTTGAAGGCTTTAATTATGCTGTAATTGCTGAGATAATATCCAGAAGATATCCTACAGAGCGTAAGCTTTTTGACTGGGGAGTTCTTGTATCAGCTATGATGGGAATTATGTTTCACCCTATACATTTTGATACACTTGGAATAATCGACTTAATCATTACATTTGTCGCACTATATGGAATGCTTATAGTCAGAAAGCGTACAGGTAATTCATGGGGATGCGTATTTGCATTCATCTTTATCTGGAATGCATTTTAAAGGAAAATGAAAATATGAAACTTAATCTTTTTGAAGATAAAAATATTAAAGATGAGCATGTGGATCTGTATTTTTCTAATATGCGTCCGGTCATCAGTCAGATAATAGATACAGTGAATTCGGAACGCCCTACATTTTCGGGCCGACCTGCTGACGAGGACCTGGATGACTGGGAGGAGACTATTCTTGATCCGGCAGATATATATTATTTCGATTATGTGGAAAGAAAGCTCTTTGCATACACAGAGACAGGAGTGTTCCGTCTGATGAATACACTTGCTTCCTGTGAGGAAATGCTTTGGAATTATGGCTTTGTAAGGGTTTCAAAGTCTAATCTTATAAATATATATAAGATCAAGCAGCTGAAGCCGGATATCAATATGAAGGTCTATGCCTTCTTTGATAACGGAGAAAGGATCTGTATAAACAGAAGTTATAAGAAAACATTTAATGAGTATCTTCAAAGAATGAGGAGGATAAATCAGTGAAAGAGTATTTTAAAAAGCTTTTTTTAGGGATATGCATAAGCTATACAGCTGTTTCGATAACGGCAGCAGTGATTAATGCGATAACAGGAATGGAAAATGATAATTCCAATACACTGGTAATGTTTACATTCTGTGTAATAGCATCAGTTGTTTTATCGCTTTATACATTGTTTGATAATGTAAGTCCGCTGGCAATGATGATAATACAGTATGTTGCTGCATGTTTCTTCTGCGGATTGTTTCTGCTTATTATAAGCAGGTGGGATCCTATATCTCCGAGAGGATGGTTTGAGTATTACAGATCATTTACGATACCATATATCATTATAGCCGGAGTATTCTATTATTATCTTTCTAAGGAAGTTAAAGAGCAGAACAGACTTATTCACGAGATTCAGGAAAACAAATAATCTGTAAAGTTCAGGATCAGCGAGGAGTTATCTCCTCGCTTTTTTCGTTCAGCCAGCTGGCTTCTCCGAAATGCAACTATCATGCTTTTCCCGCTTCCGCAGTCAATGTAGAGGTAAACTGCACCTATAGCAAAGGCCAGCATACCGAGGATTATTTTTCATATTGCGAATGTCCTTTGAGATGTAAATGAATTCATTAATAAACTTTTAACATTTTTCGTTGAGTGTTGCAATCATCAATTATGTTATAATGTTTTTGTTGAGTGTTTACAGAGTGAGGTATGGGGATGAAATATTTCTGCAAAAAACATAATAAGATACCATTACACGGGTTTATTTGGTTTGCCTGTGTGATTTTATTTGTGATTGTCAGCATGCCTGTTGCTGCCAGGGCCGATGACGATGATGATACGGAAGTAGTTCGTGTCGGCTACTATGAGAATGAAGTTTTTCAGGAGGGGGCTCAGGAGGGAGAAGTTAAGAATGGTTATGCTTATGAATACTATCGTAAGCTCTCAGAATACACAGGCTGGGAATACGAATATGTATATGGCGATTTTAGTGAGCTTTACCAGATGCTTCTCGATGGTGAGATAGATCTGCTTGCAGGTCTTGCATGGAAAGAAGAGCGTGCTGAATTAATTGGTTACCCGAATGAAGAGATGGGTAATGAATCCTATTATCTTGTAAAGTACGATGAAGATGCTGATATTACTGCCGACCCGGCTTCTATGAATGGATGCAAGATCGGTGTTCTGGACAGTGCTATGTATGATGTACTGAACAGATATCTTGAGGATAATAATGTTACAGCAGAAGTTATTACTTATTCTGATTACACACAGTTGTTCGAAGCCTTCGATTCTCATGAAGTGAATATCCTGGCAGCAGAAAGTGATGGCGCTCACGGCAGAGAACATTCGGAAGTACTGACTGTTTTTGGAACCTCAGATTATTACTTATGTGTAAATAAAAACAGAACTGACCTTCTGGCAGAGTTAAATAGTGCGCAGACACTGCTGGCCGCCGAAGAACCTAATTATTTAAATACGCTCAGAGCAAAATATTATTCTGTCAGTGTTACGGCAAAGGCGTTTTCCCAGGCAGAACGGGAGTGGATGGAGGAGCACACCTCACTTCGTGTTGGTTATCTGGAGAATTATCTGCCATACAGTGATACGGATGATACGGGTGAAGTAACAGGTATCGTCAAAGATGTATTTCCGACGATGCTGGATTCACTTGAAATGCAGGATATAGCGCTCACATACCGTGGCTATGTGAGTTATGACGATATGATTGCGGCGGTATGCTCAGGAGAAATTGATGTTGCTTTTCCTGTAGGCGGCGGACTGTATTACTCAGAGGAGAATGGAATCTATCTGTCAAATCCGTTATCTTCATCACAGGCAGACCTGGTTTATAAGGGCGAATTCAACGAAAAAACGACGGGGCATTTTGCCGTAAATGAGAATAACCGCATGCAGTATTATTTTGTTATATCGAATTATCCGGATGCGGAGATTACATTTTATTCATCCAGCGAAGAATGTCTTGAGGCTATTCTTGAAGGAAAAGCAGACTGTGCTACGCTGAATGGATTAAGAGCAAATGATATTCTGCGAAACAAGAGATACGAAGACCTGTCACTCTATCAGACAAACTATAATGACGATAGATGCTTTGGTGTGAAGATTGGAAATGAAGGGCTGCTGAAGCTCCTGAATAGAGGTGTTAATGTACTTGGAGACGGTTATGCACAGAGCATATCGTACCGATATACCAACGGACTGTATTCTTACGGTTTCATAGATGCATTAAAGGATCATATGGCACTGGTTGGTACGCTTATTGTTATCATTGCAGCTATCATTGTATTCCTGCTTATGCGGGATGTACGTCGTACGAAGAAGGAAGTTGCAGAGAAGGAATCAGCCAGACAGGAACTTGAGGAAAAAAATAAGAAACTTGAGGAGAGCGAGGCGGCTTTGTCTGATGCGTTGATGGCTGCGGAGCATGCTAACAGGGCAAAGACAACATTTTTAAATAATATGTCTCATGATATCCGTACACCTATGAATGCCATAGTAGGATTCACAGCACTTGCGGCTTCTCATATCGATAATAAAGAGCAGGTGCAGGACTATCTTGAAAAAATATCGGTATCAAGTCAGCATCTTCTGTCGCTTATTAATGATGTACTTGATATGAGTCGTATCGAAAGTGGTAAAGTCACTATCGAAGAGGCAGATGTGCATTTACCGGATATGATCCATGATCTGAGAACAATTATTCAGTCTAATATCGCATCCAAACAGTTGGAATTATTTATTGATACGCAGGATGTGAAACATGAAGATATCATTACTGATAAGCTTCGACTGAATCAGGTATTGCTGAATATTTTATCCAATGCCATTAAGTTTACCCCTGCAGGTGGAACCATAAGCTTTCGTGTTATTGAGAAACCGTCACCTGCCGATAACATAGCAAATTTCGAATTCCGTATTAAAGATAATGGAATCGGAATGAGTGAAGATTTTCAGAAGACGATTTTTGATACCTTTACCCGTGAAAAGTCCAGCACCGTAAGTGGTATTCAGGGCACAGGCCTTGGTATGGCGATAGCAAAGAATATTGTTGATATGATGGGCGGTGTAATAACAGTAAGCTCTGTTGAAGGAAAGGGAAGTGAGTTTTGCGTAGCCCTTCCATGTAAGATCAGCAGCTTGTCAACAAAGTTTGAACCGCTGCCGGAGCTGCAGGGACTGCATGCACTTGTAGCTGATGATGATACAGATACATGTCTTTCTGTGTGTTCTATGCTGCGTGATATCGGAATGCGGCCGGACTGGACAAACTATGGAAAAGAAGCTGTTATACGTGCGAAGGATGCACTGGATAATGCTGATGAATTCAAGGTTTATATTATAGACTGGCAGATGCCGGATCTTAACGGTATAGAAACGGTACGGAGAATCCGTAAGGTGATAGGAGACAGCACACCGATCATAATACTTACTGCATATGACTGGGCGGATATTGAAACCGAGGCAAGAGAGGCCGGAGTGACTGCATTTTGTTCAAAACCACTTTTTATGTCTGAGCTTAGAAATGTTATGGCTCAGCCGTTTATAACAGCCAGGGAAGAAGAAACAAAGAAAGCTGACGAACCTGAAGCAATGCCGAACTTCACAGGCAAACGAGTTTTACTGGCGGAAGATAATCAGATGAACCAGATTCTTGCGGAGAATATTTTGACAAGTGTCGGATTCACAGTTGATATTGCTTCTGACGGAACAGAGGCAGTGGAGAAAGTTAAATCAGCAGAAGCCGGCTGCTATGATATTATTCTTATGGATATTCAGATGCCTCAAATGGATGGTTATGAGGCGACAAGACAGATTCGTGCACTTGATGATGCGACGAAATCCAATATACCTATCGTGGCAGTTACAGCAAATGCTTTTGAAGAAGACAGGCAGAATTCGATGGATGTTGGAATGAACGGACATCTGGTAAAACCATATGATGTTCCCGAAATCATGAGGACACTGAACGAACTGTTAAACTCATGAAATGTAATTATAGTGGAGATTCACGGGGGAAAGGACAGAAGCAATGAATAATGAGATTAATGAATTTATTAATCTTTGGATGGGAAAACGTCTTGAAAAAATTTACAACATATGTGAAATGCTTGAGATTGATTTCAGTGACAATCTGGTTTTACATGGGCTGGGACTGACCAGGATCTTTCTGAAGAATGATCTGGTCATTACGACGATGGATTATAATTCCTGGGATCAGGTTGAATCCAAGAATAATGATGAATGGTTCAATACAGAAAAGTACAGAGATCAGATAATCGGCGGAATAGTTACGAGTATATCTATTAATAAGGCCAACGATCTGTTCATTGAGACAGATAACGGAGTGAGAATAGAATGCTACATTGCCAACGCATACCCGCACTATGACGAAGAGTTTGATCAATGGGTTCTGTTTGAACAT
>ONEC01000034.1 GCA_900316715.1 uncultured Eubacteriales bacterium | reverse complement strand
AGCTGGTGTTCCGGCAGATCAGGTTGATCACGTTTATATGGGTTGTGTTATCCAGGCAGGACAGGGACAGAATGTCGCTCGTCAGGCTGCAATCAAGGCAGGTCTTCCAGTAGAGTGTCCTGCAGTAACAGTTAACGTTGTCTGCGGTTCCGGACTTAATGCAGTTAATATGGCTGCACAGATGATTCAGGCAGGTGATGCTGATATCGTTGTAGCAGGTGGTATGGAGAATATGTCAATGGCTCCATTCGCACTTCCAAATGGCCGTTACGGATATAGAATGACATGGCCTTCAAACAGCCAGGGCGCTCTTGTTGATACAATGGTTAAGGATGCTCTTTGGGATGCATTCAATGACTATCACATGATCAAGACAGCTGACAATGTTGCTGAGCAGTGGGGACTTACAAGAGAAGAGCTTGATGAGTTCGCAGCTAACTCACAGCAGAAGTGCCAGAAGGCTATGGAGGAAGGACTCTTCAAGAGAGAGATCGTTCCTGTAGAGATCAAGAAGAAGAAGGAAGTAGTTGTATTTGATACAGATGAGAATCCTCGTGCAGGTATCACAGCTGAAGGTCTTGGAAAGATGAGAGCTATCAATCCTGATGGATATGTTACAGCTGGTAACGCTTCAGGTATCAACGACGGTGCAGCAGCAATCGTTGTTATGTCAGCTGAGAAGGCTGAGGAGCTTGGTGTTAAGCCTATGGCTACATTCGTTGGTGGAGCTCTTGCAGGTGTTGCACCTGAGATAATGGGTGTTGGTCCTGTAGCTGCAACAAAGAAAGTTATGGCTAAGACTGGTTACAAGATTGAGGACTTCGATGTTATCGAGGCTAATGAAGCTTTCGCTGCACAGTCAGTAGCAGTTGGTAAGGATCTTGGTATCGATGTAGAGAAGCAGCTTAACCCACGTGGTGGTGCTATCGCTCTCGGACATCCTGTTGGAGCATCAGGATGCCGTATCCTTGTAACACTTCTTCATGAGATGGAAGACAATGACCTTAAGAAGGGTCTTGCAACACTTTGTATCGGCGGTGGTATGGGCTGCGCAACAATAGTAGAAAGAGACTAAGGTGAATCAAATGGCAGAATTCGTAACATACGAGCAGGACGGATTTGTAGGAGTTATCACTATCAATCGTCCACAGGCTCTTAACGCTCTTAACTCACAGGTTCTTGAAGAGCTTGAGGAGACATTTAAGGCAGTAGATCTTGAGACAACAAGAGCACTTATTCTTACAGGTGCCGGAGAGAAGTCTTTTGTAGCAGGTGCAGATATCGGAGAGATGTCATCACTCAGCAAGGCTGAGGGAGAGGCATTCGGTAAGAAGGGAAATGATATCTTCAGATTTATCGAGACATTCCCAATTCCTGTAATTGCTGCAGTTAACGGTTTTGCACTTGGCGGCGGATGCGAGATATCCATGAGCTGTGATATCAGAATCTGTTCAGAGAACGCAATTTTCGGACAGCCTGAAGTTGGTCTTGGAATCACACCTGGTTTCGGTGGTACTCAGAGACTTGCAAGAATTATCGGTGTTGGTATGGCTAAGCAGCTTATCTACACAGCAAGAAATATCAAGGCTGAGCAGGCTAAGGCAATCGGTCTTGTAAATGATGTATATCCACAGGAAGAACTTCTTGATCAGGCTAAGAAGCTTGCTTCAATCATCGCTGCAAATGCACCTATCGCAGTAAGAAACTGCAAGAAGGCTATCAACGATGGACTTGATGCTGATATGGATCAGGCTATTGTTATAGAAGAAAAGCTTTTCGGCGACTGCTTCGAGACAGAAGATCAGAAGGCAGCTATGGCTAACTTCCTTGAGAAAGATAAGGAAAAGAAGCTTAAGGTTGTTCCATTTAATAACAGATAATCATTTGACTGATATATATATTTAGGAGGATTACAAAATGGTAGTAGGAATCGTTGGTGCCGGTACTATGGGTTCAGGAATAGCTCAGGCATTCGCAATGACAGACGGATATGAAGTACGTCTTTGCGATATCAAGCAGGAGTTTGCTGACGGTGGTAAGGCTAAAATTGAGAAGAACATCAACTTCCTTGTAGGTAAGGAAAAGATTACAGCAGATAAGGGTGCTGAGATCCTTGGAAAGATCAAGACTGGTCTTAAGGATATCTGTGCTGATTGTGATCTTGTTATTGAGGTTGCTCCAGAGAGCATGGATATTAAGAAGCAGACATTTACAGAGCTTATGAGCATCTGTAAGGCAGACTGCATCTTTGCTACTAATACATCATCACTTTCTATCACAGAGATTGGTTCAGTTCTTGACAGACCACTTATCGGTATGCATTTCTTCAATCCTGCTGACAGAATGAAGCTTGTTGAGGTTATTGCCGGTGGTAATACACCTGACGACCTTGTAGAGAAGATCAAGGGAATCGCTACAGAAATCGGTAAGACACCTGTTCAGGTTGCTGAAGCTCCTGGATTTGTTGTTAACAGAATTCTTATCCCTATGATCAATGAAGCAATCGGAATCTATGCTGATGGTATTGCTACAGTAGAAGATATCGATACAGCTATGATGCTTGGATGCTCACATCCAATGGGACCTCTTGCACTTGGTGATCTTGTTGGTCTTGATATCGTACTTGCTATCATGGAAGTACTT
This sequence comes from uncultured Eubacteriales bacterium, assembly GCA_900316715.1. GTDB lineage: Bacteria > Bacillota > Clostridia > Lachnospirales > Lachnospiraceae > Eubacterium_Q. The sequence goes on along the minus strand of ONEC01000034.1, from coordinate 19,366 downwards.
CAGGCAGAGACTGGCGATCCTAAGTATCGTCCACACCCACTTCTTCGTAAGATGGTTCGTGCTAAGAAGCTTGGCCGTAAGACAGGTATCGGTTTCTACGATTATTCAAAGAAATAATTAAGTTTATCATCCCGGGACCGTGTTTTTATATTAAAATACGGCACCCGGGTTGTTGTGCGTTTAATGCTATATTAAATGATATGTATTTTTGGAGGAAGAATTAATGGATTTCACACTTGACAAAAAGTATGAGATGGCTCGTGACCTCTTCAGAGATTTTGCAGAGAATGAAGTAAAGCCTCTTGCAATGGAGATTGACGAGCAGCACAGATTCCCTACGGAAACTGTTGAAAAGATGGCAAAGTACGGATTCTTAGGTATTCCTGTACCAAAGGAATTCGGTGGACAGGGCTGTGATGTACTTACATACGTTATGGCTGTAGAAGAGATGGCGAAGGTTTGTGCAACAACTTCAGTTATCCTTTCAGCTCACACATCACTTTGTATCGATCCTATTCTCACATACGGTACTCCTGAGCAGAAGGAGAAGTATGTAGCAGATCTTGCATCAGGAAGAAAGCTTGGTGCATTTGCGCTTACTGAGCCAGGTGCAGGTACAGATGCTCAGATGCAGCAGACAAAGGCTGTTCTTGATGGTGATGAGTGGGTACTTAATGGTTCTAAGTGCTTTATAACAAACGGTAAGGTAGCTGATGTTTACATCGTTATCGCTGTTACAGGAATCATTGAGAAGCGTGGCCGCAAGATGAAGGAGATTTCTGCATTTATCGTAGATAAGGGTACTCCTGGATTCTCATTCGGTACAAAGGAAAATAAGATGGGTATCTGTGGTTCTTCCACATATGAACTTATATTTGAGGATGCTCGTATTCCTAAGTCAGCACTTCTTGGTGCTCAGGGTAAGGGCTTTGGAATAGCTATGCATACACTTGATGGTGGTCGTATAGGTATCGCTGCTCAGGCTCTCGGAATTGCAGAGGGAGCTCTTGAGAGAACAATCGCTTATACTAAGGAACGTAAGCAGTTCGGCCGTTCTATTTCAGCTTTCCAGAACACACAGTTCCAGCTTGCTGATATGGCTACTAAGGTTGAGGCTGCTAAGATGCTTGTATATAAGGCTGCACGTACCAAGGATCAGTATAATCAGGATCATAAGACTTCTTACAGCGTAGAAGCTGCTATGGCTAAGCTTTATGCAGCAGAAGTTGCTATGGAAGTTACAACAAAGGCTGTTCAGCTTCACGGTGGATATGGATACATCAAGGAATATGAAGTTGAGCGTATGATGCGTGATGCTAAGATTACTGAAATATATGAGGGAACCAGCGAAGTTCAGCGTATGGTTATCTCAGGAAATATATTAGCGTAAGGAGGGTACGGGCATGAAAATAGTAGTTTGTGTAAAGCAGGTACCTGATACAAAGGGTGGAGTTAAGTTTAAGCCGGATGGAACTCTTGATAGAGCAGCTATGAAGTCTATCATGAATCCGGATGATAAAGCAGGTCTTGAGGCAGCTCTCAGAATTAAGGATGAGATCGGTGCTGAAGTAACAGTTCTTACAATGGGTCTTCCAAAGGCAGAAGAAGTTCTTCGTGAGGCTATGGCTATGGGCGCTGACAAGGGTGTTCTTGTTACAGACAGAAGACTTGCAGGTGCTGATACCTGGGCAACATCCCAGACTATCGCAGCAGCTATCAGAAATCTTGAATATGATCTTATAATCACAGGACGCCAGGCTATCGATGGTGATACAGCTCAGGTTGGTCCTCAGATTTCAGAGCATCTTGGAATCCCTGTAATCTCTTATGCTGAAGAGCTTAAGGTTGAGGGAGATAGTGTTATCGTTAAGAGACAGTATGATGACAGATATCATATACTTAAGGCTAAGATGCCATGTCTTGTTACAGCTCTTTCAGAGCTTAATCAGCCAAGATACATGACACCTGGCGGAATATGGGATGCACTTGAAAAAGAAATAACAGTTTGGGACAGAGATGCTCTTACAACACTTGATGACAGCAACATGGGTCTTAAGGGTTCTCCTACACAGATTGCAAAGGCTTCAGATAAAGTTGCTAAGGGAGCAGGAGAGAAGGTTGTACCTGATTCTGCCAGTGATGCAGCTCAGTTAATCTTTAATGTTCTTGCTGAGAAGCATGTAATCTAAGAAAGGGAGGAAGTTTAGATGTCAGTTAATGAATATAAGGGAGTTTACGTATTCGCACAGCAGGTTGATAATCATATCGATGAGATTGTGTATGAGCTCCTTCAGAAAGCTATGGATCTTGCTGCAGACCTTTCTACAGAGGTTGTTGCAGTTCTCGTTGGTTCAGAGATAAAGAACAAGGTATTCCACCTTGAAGAGCACGGTGCAGACAAAGTCATTCTTATCGATGATCCTGAACTTAAGGAGTATAGAACAGAGCCTTATGCACATGCACTTGCTTCTGTTATAAATGAATTTAAGCCGGATGTATTCCTTATCGGAGCTACAGCTATCGGCCGTGATCTTGCACCTCGTGTATGTGCAAGAGTACATACAGGACTTACAGCAGATTGTACATCACTTGAGATCGGTGATTTCCCACTTAATCCAATTCCTGGTAAGGAAGATGAGCAGAAGCATAATCAGCTTCTTATGACTCGTCCTGCATTTGGTGGAAATACAATCGCTACAATTGCTTGTCCTGATTTCAGACCTCAGATGGCAACAGTTCGCCCTGGTGTTATGAAGAGATCCCCTAAGGTTGTAGGAAGAACATGTGAGCTCGTTGAGTTTAATCCTGGATTCACACCAAATAACTGCTATGTTGAGATTCTTGATATCATCAAGGAAGCTAAGAAGACAGTTAATATCCAGAAGGCTAAGATCCTTGTAGCCGGTGGAAGAGGTGTTGGTTCAGCTGAAAACTTCCAGCTTCTCAGAGACCTTGCTGATGCACTCGGCGGTGAAGTTGCATGTTCACGTGCAGCAGTAGATAACGGATGGCTTCCTAAGGAACTTCAGGTAGGTCAGACAGGAAAGACAGTTCGTCCTTCACTTTACTTTGCAGTTGGTATTTCAGGTGCTATTCAGCACGTAGCTGGTATGGAAGAGTCAGACCTTATCATCGCTATCAATAAGGATGAGTCAGCTCCAATCTTTGATGTAGCTGATTACGGTATTGTTGGTGATCTTAACAAGATCCTTCCAGAGCTTACAAAGAGCATCATTGATGCTAAGAATGAAGGAATTGAAGACTAATTGCCGAATTCGGTATAAATAAAAATTGATGTAATAATGCCTCATGTGTGATATGCTATATGCTGTAGACATGGGGCATTAAACATTTGATAAAGTCTTACAGGAGGGCAGATGTAATGGATCCAAATAGTGGAGGAAGACAAAAGAAAGTCACTGATAACTCCAAAGGAGTACATAGAAGAGGTGAAGGTCTTGGTACAGGTCCGGTCGGAAGACAGGATGGATATGCAGGCCGTACCGGCAGCAGTGGTTCCGGAAGAGGAACAGGTACAAGAGCCGGTGGTGGAGGACTTAAGCTTATTATCCTCCTTGTCATTATGCTTCTTGGTGGAGGCGGCGGCCTCGGTGCATTTCTTGGAGGCGGTGGTTCAGATGACGGAACCGGTGGTGCAGGAACAGGTACAGGTACTATAACAGGTACAAGCTCAGGCACAGGAACAAGTTCAGGTACTGGTTCAACTGGTACCAGTGGATCAGGTTCAGGTTCTTCGTCAGGCAGTTCTCTCAGCCTTGGTGATATAACAAGCCTTTTTGGAGGTTTCTCAGGATCTCAGACTTCTGCCGGATGGACAGATGGTTTCAATAATACAAGTAAGCTTAATACAGAAGTCAGTTCTTCTGCACGTCCAAAGAGAACAGAGATTCTCGGAAATGGACAGGATAAGATTACATTTATGGTATATATGTGCGGTACTGACCTTGAGTCAAGAAGTGGTATGGCATCTAACGATATGCGCGAGATGGCAGCAGCATCACTTAATCCGAATATAAATATCATTATCTATACCGGTGGATGTAAGGCTTGGAAGATAAATGGTCTTTCAAATTCCACAAACCAGATTTATAGAATAAATAACGGCAATCTTGAGCAGCTTGTTGCTGATGATGGCGATAAGGCAATGACAGATCCTGCAACACTTACTGCATTTATCAAGTATTGCGCACAGAATTATCCTGCAAACAGAAATGAGCTTATATTCTGGGATCACGGCGGTGGATCTATAACAGGATATGGATATGATGAGAAGCATAAGAATGAAGGTTCTATGGACCTTGCTGAGATCAACTCAGCACTTAAGAATGCAGGCGTAACATTTGACTTTATCGGTTTTGATACTTGTCTTATGGGTACCTATGAGACAGCTCTTATGTGCAGCAACTATGCAGATTATCTGGTTGCTTCTGAGGAGACAGAGCCTGGTATAGGCTGGTATTATACTCCTTGGCTTAATGAGCTTTCAAAGGATACTTCAATGCCGACACTTAACCTCGGCAAGAATATAGTTGATGCCTTCATTGATGAATGTGGACGTAAATGCGGTGGCCAGAAGTGTACACTTGCAGTAATCGACCTCTGTGAGCTTTCACAGACCGTTCCTTCAAAGATGACAGGTTTCGCAACGGATACAGCTTCTAAGATTAAGGATGATTATAAGACTGTATCGGATGCGCGTGTAGGTACAAGAGAATTTGCTACATCTTCACAGATAGACCAGATTGACCTTGTAAACCTTACTCAGAGAATAGGTTCTGATGATGCTAAGGCTCTTCAGGAAACCCTTCTTTCAGCTATTAAATACAACAGAACATCACCTAGCATGACAAATGCTTACGGTCTTTCAATATACTTCCCATACAGGAAGGCTAGCAAGGTCGGAACAGTTGTTTCAGCATATAGCGATATCGGAATGGATGACGAATATGCTAAGTGTATCAAGGCATTTGCTGGTCTTGAGACTTCAGGACAGATAGCTGCCGGTGGTTCATCAAATCCATTCGGTATGCTTATGGGAGGTTCACCTACATCTTCAACTCAGGGAGGAGATGCTATCGGAGCACTTCTTAATGCATTCCTTGGTGGTGGAAGAAGTGTAGAAGGTATCGACAGAGATGCCTCAAGTTACATGGATGATGCTTCTGTCTACAGTGTAGATGAGGCTGCAAACTATGTAGCAACCAATCAGTTTGATCCATCTCAGATGGTATGGGATACTGATAGTAACGGAAATCATACTATGAGTATCAGCACAGATCAGTGGAAGCTTATCCAGTCACTTCAGGTTAATATGTTTGTTGATGACGGAGAAGGCTACGTTGATCTTGGACTTGATAATATATATCAGTTTACGGATGATGGAAGACTCATCGGTGATACAGATAACACATGGCTTGCTATAGACGGTCAGCCGGTTGCCTTCTATTATGAAGATACAACTACTGATGACAACGGATTTGAGGTAGTTACAGGACGTGTACCGGTTCTTCTTGATGGAGTAAGAGCTAATCTTATCATCACATTTGATCAGAGCAATCCGTATGGATATATTGCAGGTGCAAGATATGATTACGTTGATGGTGAGACAGATGCAGTTGCAAAGGGCGTGACAGAGATAGAAGAGGGAACTACAATTGATTTCCTCTGCGATTTCTACTCATACGAAGGCGTATATCAGGACAGCTATATGCTTGGTGACCAGGTGACATATTCAAAGAATATGGAAATCTCCAATGTTGATGTAGGAGCCGATACACAGATCACATATCTGCTTACAGATATATACAATCAGGAATACTGGACCCCGGTTGTGCCTACAAATTAATTTTGATTTAGGCAGGAATAGTTATCGGACGGTACGGATATAATAAGACCCTCGAGATCACACAATTGAAATGGTGACTCGAGGGCCTTTTATATCCGTACCTGACTACTGATACATTGTTCTATAAGATTACCGTAAACGTAATCACCTTATTCTTGTAGTTCACAGTGATCTTCCCCTTAAACATCTCCACCAGTGATTCCGCCATCGAAAGCCCGATTCCATATCCGGCCTTCTCGCTGTTATGTGACTGATCCTCACGATAGAAGCGTTCAAAGAATCTGGAATAATCAACGCCTTCTCCGTCGGAATAGTCATTGGATACTGTAAGGAAGGCTCGTCTTCCTCTGGAGTGGAGGTTGACCTTCACGGTTCCGCCATCATCACAGTATTTAACGGCGTTGTCAACCAGTATGCTGACCAGCTCACGGCTTCCGCGTTCATCAGCGACTATTTTTATGTCAGGTGAAATGTCGGCCTCAAATCCCTTTCCTGCGGCGTCAGCGACGGTCTTAAAGGATTTACATACATCTTCAGCCTTCTCAGAGAAGTTTACTTCCGTGAGAACAAGCTCATCATGTTCCTGAAGCTTGGAAAGAACTATAAGCTGTGATACAAGCTCCGACATTCTTGTTACCTGATTCTTTATGCTGTCTGTCCATTCACTGGAGCCGTTGGTCATTTCAAGGACCTCAGCATTGGCTGAAATGACTGCCAGAGGCGTTTTAAGCTCGTGACTTGCATTTGTTATAAACTGATTCTGGGATTCCATATTCTTTAATATCGGGGCTACAGCACGCCTTGAGAAGATGGATAGAAGAAGTATAAGCAGAAGCATGCTTATACAGCCTACATAGAGGGAGAAATGAGCCATCTGCGTTACGCTTATAAGTCGGCTGGTACAGTCCAGAAAGGCTATGACAGTCTTTCCTTCGTCATCTACTGATTTCATATAAGCATAGTATAAAGTGCCGTAACTGAACATTCCTCTGTCGTGTCTGTCGCTTATGGCAGTGTTTATAAACTGCTCCACATCTTCATCGTTTTTGATAGCGGCTATATTATCGATGTTAAGCTGAAGATAACTCTGGCTGTCATCAAGAGTTACCATGAAGTATCTTGTCTCATATACGGTTTCAGGTGTAACAACGATATCGTATTTGTTATATTTCTTGTTGGAGTATTCCGGAAGACCTCCGTTATCTATTATGATCTTTAGGGTGGTATATATATCATCCCGCACGGAACGGAGACTGATATAGTTTACCAGTCCTAAAACCATAAAGAGTACCGCGAGAAAGGATACGGAAGCTATTAAGATGAACTTTACCTTTAATTTCCTCATTAGATATCACCCGAAGATTAATATTTATACTGCACTTATAAGAGCGAAGCTGCCGCCTTCTTCGCCGGTTATTTCGATATTGGCATCGATAGAGCTGAGCTTTGTCCTGAGATAGGATACGTAAAGCCAGACTACATCTTCATTCACCGACGCATCATCCTTCCAAAGATGGGAGAATAGCTCGCCGGTTGTAATGGACTTATCAGGATTTCTCATGAAGAGTTCCATCATATGAGTCTCTTTGCCTGACAGCCTTATGGCATTATCTGACTTAAGCTCGTGATTCTCAGTACTTAGGGTTACATTTCCAACTGTAATATCTGTATTACGGTAAGAAGTATTGCGCCTGGTGAGAGACCTTATACGGGCCATAAGCTCCTGCATGGCAAATGGCTTCGTGAGATAATCATCGGCGCCGGCATCCAGGCCAGCAACCTTATCGTTCATCTCGGATTTTGCAGTAAGGAATATGGCCGGTGTGGTATCTCCGGCATCCCTGATCTCTGATAGAGCAGTGATACCGTCTTTAACCGGCATCATGATATCAAAGATAAAACAATCATAGGCTGATTTCTTAGCCTCTGCTACAGCGTCTTCTCCGTTATAGACAGCTGTAACCTTATAATCGCTATGTTCGAGAACAGCAGTAAGAGCTCGTGAAAGCTCATGCTCGTCCTCAGCAAGAAGTATTTTCATTTTAAAACCCCCTAAATTCAAGTAATAACAATGGTGTCTAAATTATCTGACAGCCTTATTGATAAGGCTTCTTATGGTCTGCATGGAAAGATCACAGGATGCAAGTTCGTCAGCACAGCGCTTCAGTTCTGAGCTTATGAGCTCCTGGGATGGAATATCCTTCTTATATCTGATCTTGTGCTCGAGACTTGCCCAGGTATCCATGGCTATGGTTCTAAGCTGGATTTCGACATAATAAGTGCCCGGCGTATTACCGTTTACGTCGGGAAAATCAGTTTTAACTGCGAGAATGAGGTGATAGCTCCTATAGCCATTTGGCTTTGCATGTTTAATATAATCTATTTCCTCTATGACCTCACAGTTATCAAAGCTTTTTATGTACTTGATCATGAGATAGATGTCATCTATAAAGCTGGTAACGATTCTCATACCGATGGCATCAGTGAGCTCTGAAAGAGCAGAGTGGGCATTCTCTGGAAGGCCCTTTCGCTGACACTTTTCACGCATGCTTTCATCGGACTTGATACGGGTGATAATGTGCTCGAAACCATGTTCACCGGTCTCGCCGAGTACATAATCATCAAAGTTCTTAAAACGCTTCTCAAGCTCCTGAAGCACCATCTCGAGATATGGTGCATACTCACCATAAATACTGTATGAATTCATATAACAAATCCTTTAAAAAATATGTATTATATGAATCTATTATACCAAATAATTCTTAAGTTGTACTTAAAACATAATTAGAATATATAGACAAATATGTTTAAAGTATAAATTGATAAACAATAGTATAAAACGAATCCCCCCTCTGAGTGACCATTCCAATTGCGTCATCTCAGAGGGGGGATTCGTTATTATTTATCTATAACTTTAAACTATACCTTAGTTTTTATCTGTAATAGATTCATGCCACTCCTGAAGAGAATGTATAGTTCCATGTGTACGATTCTTGATATGATCGATACCTTCAGCAGCCGCACGTCCTGCAGCGATTGTTGTGATGTAAGGAATCTTGTTCTTGATAGCAGCCTTTCTTAAGTAGCTGTCATCATGAGCGCTTTCCTTACCTGCAGGAGAGTTGATGATAAGCTGAATATCACCGTTTGTCATATGATCAAGTACGTTAGGTCTTCCTTCGTAGAGTTTCTTAACCTTCTGTGCAGGAATTCCGGCAGCATTGATAAGATCACATGTGGTACCTGTTGCCATGATCTTGAAGCCGTTCTTATGAAGAAGAGCAGCTACCTCAGCAACTTCCGGCTTCTCTGTCTTGTTAACAGAGATAAGTACTGTACCTTCTGTAGGGAGAGCAGCCTTAGCAGCTTCCTGAGCCTTGAAGTATGCACCACCTGAAGACTTGGACAATCCGAGAACCTCACCTGTTGAACGCATTTCAGGTCCAAGGATAGGATCAACTTCAGGGAACATGTTGAATGGGAATACTGCTTCCTTAACTCCGTAGTAAGGAATGTTCTTCTCCTTAAGTGCCGGTACAGGTGAAGGCTGTCCTGTAAGCTCAGAAACAATGATCTCTGTAGCAAGTGGAACCATCTTGATTCCGCAAACCTTTGATACAAGAGGAACTGTTCTGGAAGCACGAGGGTTAGCCTCAAGTACGAATACCTTGCCATCTTCAATAGCGTACTGCATATTCATAAGACCTACTACATGCATTTCCTCAGCAATCTTACGTGTGTATTCCTTGATTGTTGCAAGGTTTTCTTCAGAGATATGCTTTGAAGGAATGATACAAGCAGAGTCACCTGAGTGGATACCTGCAAGCTCGATATGTTCCATAACTGCAGGAACAAATGCATGTGTTCCGTCTGATATAGCATCTGCCTCACACTCTGTAGCGTGGTGCAGGAATCTGTCGATAAGGATAGGTCTGTCAGGTGTAACACCTACAGCTGCTTCCATATATCCCTTCATGCTGTCGTCATCGTATACGACTTCCATACCACGTCCGCCGAGAACGTATGAAGGACGAACCATTACAGGATAACCGATCTTGTTTGCAATCTCGATAGCTTCTTCAACTGTAGTAGCCATGCCAGCTTCCGGCATAGGAATCTCAAGCTTATCCATCATAGCACGGAAGAGGTCTCTGTCCTCTGCAAGGTCGATAACTTCCGGAGATGTACCAAGAATCTTTACGCCGTTCTTCTGGAGCTCTGCAGCGATATTAAGAGGAGTCTGTCCACCGAACTGAGCGATAACGCCAACCGGCTTCTCCTTACGATATATACTGAGAACATCCTCTGTTGTAAGTGGCTCGAAGTAGAGCTTATCGGATGTATCATAGTCTGTTGAAACTGTCTCTGGGTTACAGTTAACAATGATTGTCTCGTAACCAAGCTTCTTAAGTGAGAGAGCAGCATGTACACAGCAGTAATCGAACTCGATACCCTGACCGATACGGTTAGGACCACCACCGAGGATCATGATCTTCTTAGGGTTTTCTGATACGACATCGTTGTCAGGAGCATTATATGTTGAATAGTAGTATGCACTGTTATCTGTACCACTTACGTGCACCTTGTCCCATGTCTCAACTACGCCGATTGCTTCACGCTTCTCACGGATAGCAGCTTCTTCAACATCAAGGATCTCACTGAGATACTTATCTGAGAAACCGTCCTTCTTAGCCTGTGTAAGAGCAGCGTCTGAAGGTACAGATCCCTTGAAGTCCTTAACAAGAGCTTCTTCTTCATCAACGAGTTCTTTCATCTGCTCGATGAAGTACTCCTTAACCTTAGTGATCTCATGGATCTCAGCTACAGTTGCACCTTTACGAAGAGCTTCGTACATCTGGAAATGTCTCTCGCTTGATGGAGTGATAAGTGCCTGAAGGAGCTGTTCCTTAGTCATGTCATTGAAATTCTTAACATGTCCGAGACCATAGCGTCCCTTCTCAAGAGAACGGATAGCCTTCTGGAAAGCTTCCTTATAGTTCTTACCGATGGACATTACTTCACCAACGGCACGCATCTGTGTACCTAATTTATCTTCAACACCCTTGAACTTCTCGAATGCCCAGCGAGCGAACTTGATTACTACATAGTCGCCGTCCGGAACATACTTATCAAGAGTACCGTATTTACCACATGGAATCTCGCTCAGTGTAAGTCCTGATGCAAGCATTGCAGAAACGAGAGCGATAGGGAAACCTGTTGCCTTAGAAGCAAGAGCGGATGAACGTGATGTACGAGGGTTGATCTCGATAACAACAATTCTGTCTGTTACAGGATCATGAGCGAACTGTACGTTTGTTCCACCGATAACCTGGATGGCATCAACGATGGCATATGCCTGCTTCTGAAGTCTGTCCTGTACTTCCTGTGAGATTGTAAGCATAGGAGCAGAGCAGAATGAATCACCTGTATGTACACCCATAGGGTCAATGTTCTCGATAAAGCAGACTGTGATCATGTTGCCGTCCTTATCACGAACAACTTCAAGCTCAAGCTCTTCCCAGCCGCTGACACATTCCTCAACAAGAACCTGTCCTACAAGGCTGGCCTTAAGACCTCTTGCACATACTGTCTGAAGCTCTTCCTTATTATATACAAGACCACCACCGGCACCGCCCATGGTATAAGCAGGTCTGAGAACTACAGGATATCCGAGCTTGTCAGCAATAGAAAGTGCTTCGTCAACAGAGTAAGCAACCTCACTTCTTGCAACTTCGATACCAAGAGAGTTCATGGTGTTCTTAAACTCTATACGGTCCTCACCACGCTCGATGGCATCAACCTGAACACCGATAACCTTTACATTGTACTTGTCAAGAACTCCTGCTTCAGCGAGCTCTGAACAAAGATTAAGTCCTGACTGACCACCGAGATTCGGAAGGAGAGCATCAGGACGTTCTTTATCAATAATTGCCTCTAATCTCTTAACATTAAGAGGCTCAATATAAGTAACATCGGCCATTTCAGGGTCGGTCATAATTGTAGCAGGGTTTGAATTAACGAGAACGATCTCATAACCGAGCTTACGCAGAGCCTTACAAGCCTGTGTGCCTGAATAGTCAAACTCACATGCCTGTCCGATAATGATAGGGCCGGAACCGATGATAAGAACCTTGTGAATGTCTTTTCTCTGTGACATTTTGTTATCCTCCTGTTTCGTTTCTTGTTCATTGTCTTCTTAAATCTAATTCAATATCCGTAATACTATATCACTTTTCAGAAAAAACTTGTAGTGTTTTTTTCAAAAATAGTAATAAATATAAAAATTGCTTTATTATGTAGACTTATAGTACAATTATACGGTGTGCTTAATGTTTTTGTCATAATTTTAAATGAAGGAGATTTAATATGATTGGAATAATCGGTGCGATGCAGGAGGAAGTTGAGGATCTTAAGGCTGTCATGAAAGACTGCAGAGTTGAAAGACATGCTTCAAGAGATTATATTACCGGAGAACTTGAAGGACGTGAAGTTGTTCTTGTACAGTGCGGTGTTGGTAAGGTAAATGCAGCGATTGCCGCTGAAGTTCTGGCAGGTATATGTAAATGTGAGTATATCATCAATACAGGTATCGCAGGAAGTTTAAATGCTTCTATTGATATAGGAGATATTGTTTTATCTACAGATGCACTTCAGCATGATATGGATGTTACAGGACTTGGATTTGAAAAGGGTATTATTCCTGATCAGGATGTTTCTGTATTCGAAGCAAGTGCAAGCCTCAGAAATATTGCGAAGACTGCATGCGAGAAGGTTAATCCTGATGTTAAGGTTTTCGAAGGCCGTGTTGTAAGCGGTGACCAGTTTGTATCAAGCAGGGAAGTTAAGGATGAGATAGTAAGCCTTTTTAACGGAATGTGCACTGAGATGGAAGGCGCAGCTATTGCTCAGGCAGCATGGCTTAATAATGTACCTTATCTTGTAATAAGAGCTATATCTGATAAAGCGGATGATTCTGCTGATATGGACTACCCATCATTCAAGATTAAAGCAATCGAGCATTCAGTTAAGCTTGTTCGTGAAATGATGAGAATGATGTAGGTTCATCGGAGGCAGAAGTTATGTATAGAGGCGGTATGTTTAATAATGCTTATATGAGAAGCAAACATCTTCCGGCCAGTTTTTATGTGCTGGCGGTCGGACTGGTTGCCTTCCTTTTTGCTATAGGAACATTCCTGGCTTATTATGATCATATGGTTGGCGGAGATGTAGCTGATATCAATCTGATGCTTAAACAGAATAATAATTATCTTGAAAGCTCAGAGATAACAAAAAAGACTATATGCAGTGTAGAAATCTGTTCAGCATATGGTTCCTTTACTGCCAGAGACAGAAACCAGTGGACCAGAGGTGAAAGAACTTATACCTATTATATTGGACGTATTGAAGAAGATAATTCGATATTCTTTATAAAGACAAGTTCTCAGAAAGAGAGAGATCTTCTGAATCAGATAACAAGTGAGACCATGAACTCTGATGACCACAAATCAAAGCAGAGTATAGTACTCGAAGGCTCTGCATACGAACAGAAGATAGGAAATCCTCCAAAAGAATATGAGAGGATGATCAAAAGGCTGGGGCTTGAAGGAGAAGGAAGTAATGTAAAGGTAAGATATCTCTGCATAGATACTTCGTACAGCAGATCCAGGTTATGGGGAAGAACGATCATATGTTTTATAATCGGTGTCTTATGCCTCTTCGGTCAGGGAATCTTACATTATATAAAGAAGAAAGCCGAACTGAAAGCCAAGCAGATGGAAGAACAGAAAGAAGCTGCCAGAAGAAGGGCTGAAGAGGAAGAGAGAAGAAGAAAAGCACCGGAAGATGGTCCTGTAGATATTGATGAGATAAAACGAAAGCTGAACTATGATTTTGAGACCGGTGAATATAAGACACCGGGCAGCAGTGATAATGGATCAAGCAATAAGATATCAATATCCGGCCGCGACATTTTTACTGACCGATAACATAATATACTAAAAAGTATCTTTACTAAAGATACGTCTTATGATACAATTTAACGACTGATGCTAAATTAGAAGCAGTATAACTGCATAAAAGATATTTCAGGAGGAAAAGAAGAATGAGTTTCACAGTTGAGAAGTTGGAGAATAATAAGAAGGCAAAGCTTACTATTACAGTGCCTGCAGAGGACTTTAGTAAGGCACTTACATTTGCTTACAATAAGCAGAAGGGTAAGATCAACATTTCCGGCTTCCGTAAGGGTAAGGTACCTATGGCTATAATCGAGAAGATGTACGGTCCAGAAGTTTTCTATGATGAAGCTGCAAACAAGGCAATTAACGACACATATGGTGATGTATATGATGAGTGTGACCTTGAGATCGTATCACGTCCTGAAATCGATGTTGTACAGATCGAGAAGGGTAAGGATTTCATCTATACAGCAGAGGTTGACCTTAAGCCTGAAGTTGAACTCGGAACATATAAGGGAATTGAAATCGAAGCTATCGATACAGTTGTATCAGGCGAAGATGTAGATAACGAGATCGACAGAGTTCGTAAGCAGAATGCTCGTAAGGTTGATATTACAGACAGAGCTGCTCAGGACGGAGATATCACAAACATTGATTTCGAAGGTTTCGTTGATGAGGTTGCTTTCGAAGGTGGAAAGGGTGAAGGTTATGACCTTACACTTGGAAGCAAGAGCTTCATTCCGGGATTCGAGGATCAGATCATCGGACATTCAATCGGTGATGAGTTTGATGTAAATGTAACATTCCCAGAAGATTATCATTCAGAGGATCTTAAGGGTAAGGCTGCAGTATTTAAGTGCAAGCTTAACTCAATCAAGGAGAATCAGCTTCCAGAGCTTGATGATGAGTATGTATCAGATATCTCAGATGTTGAGACAGTTGATGAGTACAAGGCTAACATCAGAAAGCAGCTTGAGGAGAAGAAGGAGAAGCAGGCTAAGAACCAGAGAGAGAACAAGGCTATCGAGAAGCTCATCGAGGATTCAAAGATGGATATTCCTGCTTCAATGATCGAGAATCAGCAGCGTTCAATGCTTGATGAGTTCAAGCAGCAGCTTGCTATGCAGGGTATGAACTTTGATATGTACTCACAGTACACAGGTATGAACGAGGAAGTTATGCTTGAGCAGGTTAAGCCGGAAGCTGAGAAGCGTGTTAAGAGCAGACTTGTTCTTGAGGCTGTAGCTAAGGCTGAGAATATCGAGGCTTCAGATGAAGATCTTGATAAGAAGCTTGAAGAGATGGCAGCTATGTACAAGATGGATGCTGATAAGCTTAAGGAACTCGTTGGAGACAAGGAAAAGGATGCTATCAAGAAGGATATCGCTGTAGAGAAAGCAGCAGATCTTATCGTAGAGAACATCAAGGAAGTATAAGTAATTACTTATTGAAGTATTAGGAGGTATTGATATGGCATTAGTGCCTACAGTCATTGAGACCACTAACAGGGGTGAGAGAGCCTACGATATTTATTCAAGGCTTCTCAAGGAAAGAATCATATTCCTCGGGGATGAGGTTAATGATGTTACAGCAAGTCTTGTTGTAGCACAGCTCCTCTTCCTTGAGTCCGAGGATACCAATAAAGAGATAAGCCTGTATATTAACAGTCCGGGTGGATCTGTTACAGCAGGTATGGCTATCTATGATACCATGAATTATATCAAGTGCGATGTTTCTACTATCTGTGTAGGAATGGCAGCCAGCATGGGTGCATTCCTTCTTTCAGGTGGTGCTAAGGGTAAGAGATTTGCTCTTCCTAACTCAGAGATCATGATTCATCAGCCACTTGGTGGTACACAGGGTCAGGCTACTGATATGGAGATCGATGTAAAGCATATCCTTAGAATTAAGGAAAATCTCCTTAAGATCATGGCTGATAACTGTGGCAAGGATTTTGAAACATTAAGAGATGATTGTGAAAGAAACAATTGGATGACAGCTGAAGAAGCTCGCGAATACGGACTTATAGATCACGTTGTTACAAATCGTAAATAAGGGATTTTCGAATGGCACATAATAATGATGAGAAAAATTTAAAATGTTCCTTCTGTGGTAAATCTCAGGATCAGGTAAGAAAGCTTATTGCAGGACCTGGTGTATACATCTGCGATGACTGCGTTGATATATGTACTGAGATTATCGATGAGGAACTGGGAGGAGATCTTGATACAGATATCAATCTTCTCAAGCCAAAGGAAATAAAGAAGTTTCTTGATGAGTATGTAATCGGTCAGGAAGAAGCTAAGAAAGTACTTTCTGTTGCCGTTTATAACCATTATAAGAGGGTTATGTCTGATAAGAGCTTCGATGTTGAACTCCAGAAGTCCAATATAGTAGTGGTTGGTCCTACAGGTTCAGGTAAGACATATCTTGCACAGACCCTGGCAAAGCTTCTTAATGTTCCTTTCGCTATTGCGGATGCAACAACTCTTACTGAAGCAGGTTATGTAGGTGAGGATGTTGAAAATATTCTCCTTAAACTGATTCAGGCTGCTGATTATGATATCGACAGAGCAGAGAAGGGTATTGTATATATCGATGAGATCGATAAGATATCCAAGAAGTCAGAGAATGTATCCATTACAAGAGATGTATCAGGTGAGGGTGTTCAGCAGGCACTCCTTAAGATTATTGAGGGAACAGTTGCTTCAGTTCCACCTCAGGGCGGAAGAAAGCATCCTAACCAGGAATTTATACAGATTGATACCACTGATATTCTTTTCATATGTGGTGGTGCATTTGACGGTCTCGATAAGATCATCGAGAATCGTGTTGGTAAGAAGTCTATGGGCTTCAACGCTGTAGTTGATAAGAACAAGTCTACTAATGACGAACTTCTTCATCAGGTACAGACACAGGATCTTGTAAAGTATGGAATTATTCCTGAGTTTGTAGGTCGTCTTCCGGTTATCGTTACTCTTGACGAGCTGGATGAAGATGCACTTTCAAGTATCCTTACAGAGCCTAAGAGCGCTATAACAAAGCAGTACAAGAGACTGTTTGAACTTGATAATGTTGAACTTGAGTTCTCAGATGAGGCCATCAGAGAGATAGCAAGAGAGGCTATGTCAAGAAATACAGGAGCAAGAGGACTTAGAGCTATTATTGAGAAGGCTATGATGAATATCATGTATGAGATTCCATCAGATGATATGATCAAGTCAGTTCTTGTAACTAAAGAAACTGTTGCGGAGGGTGCAGATCCTGAGATTGAATATCTTGATGCACCAAGAGCGAAAAAGCATATAAATCGCAAACCTCGCAAAACAAATGATGAAATAGCATGAGGATGATATGGTTATAAAGAATGCAGAACTTGCTGTAGTATGCGGAATAACCAGTAAGTTCCCAGATCATAATAATCCAGAGATAGCATTTGCCGGCAGATCAAATGTCGGCAAATCGTCTCTTATAAACGGATTACTTAACAGAAAAAACCTTGCCAGGACCTCGTCTACACCTGGTAAGACCATCACTATCAATTTCTATCTTGTAAACAAAGAGTTCTTCTTTGTTGATTTACCCGGATATGGATATGCCAAAGCGGCTCGTACTGAAAGAGCCAAATGGGGCAAAATGATTGAAAAATATCTGAATAACAGGCCGAATCTGAAGAGCGTCTTTTTACTTGTAGACAGCCGTATTCCGCCGACTGCAGATGATCAGCAGATGTTTAACTGGATAGTAGAAGCCGGTTTTGAACCGGTTGTAATAGCTACAAAGACGGATAAACTTAGTAAAAACCAGACTATAAGAAGTCTTGGTATTATCAGAAAGACACTTGGGGCTTCCCAGGATGTAAAAATCCTGCCCTTCTCAGCGCTGAAAAGGACAGGACGTGAAGAAATCTTAGAACTTATCGACTCTATTATAGAGTCTTAATTAGTTGTATTTTCGTTATCTGAATTGACCCAGAGCTCATTGATCAGGAACTGATATACATCAGTACTCTTGGCACGCCAGTTATCGCATATTGATCTGGCGAGAGCTTTACTGGTCACATTTAGTTTAAGGTCTATCAGGGTATCTCTTCGTTCCTTGATGACACATTCTACAGTATATTCCTGATTCTCATTATAGAAATAATCAGCATAGATCTCAGATTCATTCTTCAGGTTTATCTTTTCCTGTTTGAAATAATCCAGAATCTCCTGTTTGATGGAGATTGAGATACGGTTCTCGAAATAGAGGAGTGCTTCCTCTCCAAGATTTGTAATTTTATAATGCTGAGTGTTTCTGATTGTACTGACTGAGATGAAGCCTTCGTCGATCATTTCACTGAGAGCTTCATGAATGTTGAACAGGTTAGTATATCCCTTATCAAGTATAAAACTGGTTATCTGGGAATTGGTGAGAGTATACTCGTCAATTCTGTCCAGCATATACAGAATAATCAATTTATATAGCATTAAGCCTTCCATATTTTATTCCCCATAAAGATTATTCGCGCTTAGAGGCGCATTTAATAGAATACGACAATTTTATTGAAAAATCAACAAAATACAAGAAAAGGAGTGTGTATGAGTTACAGTAAGAAAACAGTTGCAGAACTTAGAATGCTTGCCATGGAAAAAGGTATAGTAAATGCAGCGGACATGAAGAAGAAAGATCTAGTTGAGTTATTAGAGAATATCGACCGTATGATGCAGGAAAAAAATGCAGAAGCTCCTAAAAATGAAGAGCCCGTTGAAAAGAAATCAGAAACACCTAAGAAGAGTGCTGCAGGAAAGAAAACTGTCGGAAGAGGAAGAAGGACAGTAAAGAAGGAAGCTGACTCTGAAGAAAATGTAAAGCAGGAGGAAACTACATCTGCAGAGCCTGAGTTTCAGAAGCCTGAAGAGGATACTGATGAAAATGAGCAGGAAACTGCACCAGACTATATAAATGACGGTATACTTGAGATACTTCCTGAGGGTTATGGCTTCCTCAGAAGTGATAACTATATGCCGGGAACCCGGGATGTATATCTTGCACCTACTCAGATAAGAAAGTTCAGACTTAAGACAGGTGATGTAGTATCCGGTCCTATCAAGAAGAATAATTCCGCAAATGATAAGTACAGCGGACTTCTCTATATTGATAAGGTTAATGGAATGTCTCCTGAAGAAGTAAAGAACAGGACTGCATTTGAAGACCTTACTCCGATATTCCCGGATGAGAGGATAAGACTTGATTATGATAATGCTCCTAGAGCTATCCGAATAGTTGACTTCTTCTCACCTATAGGTAAGGGACAGAGAGGTATGATCGTTTCACCTCCTAAGGCCGGTAAAACAACCCTTCTTAAGCAGATAGCAAAAAGAATTACAACAGCTTACCCAGAGATGAATCTTCTTGTTCTTCTCATAGATGAAAGACCTGAGGAAGTTACAGATATCAAGGAAGCTATAGAAGGTCCAAATGCAGAGGTTATATATTCAACCTTTGATGAACTTCCAGAGCATCATAAGAGAGTTTCTGAGATGGTTATCGAACGTGCTAAGCG
>ONEC01000156.1 GCA_900316715.1 uncultured Eubacteriales bacterium | reverse complement strand
ATAATGCCACTGTGCAAATGGCATAGCACCTGAATCGAACCAGCAGTCGATAACTTCAGGAACACGGTGCATAGGCTTGCCGCAGTCAGGACATGTGATAGCTACGCCATCGATGAACGGTCTGTGAAGCTCGATATCTTCAGGAACTTCGCTTCCGTCATCCATCTTACCTCTTTCACGGAGTTCTGCGATAGAACCGATAGCATCTCTCTTACCACAATCAGGACACTCCCATACATTGAGAGGTGTTCCCCAATAACGGTCACGTGAAAGTCCCCAGTCCTGAACGTTCTTCAGCCACTCGCCGAAACGTCCCTTACCGATTCCTTCAGGAATCCAGTTAACTGTATTATTATTAGCAACCATACGGTCACTAACTTCTGTCATCTTGATGAACCATGACTCTCTTGCATAGTAGATAAGTGGTGTATCACATCTCCAGCAGAATGGGTAGTCATGTTCAAACTTAGGAGCAGAGAAAAGAAGGTTTCTGCTGTCAAGATCAACAAGCACCTTGGGATCTGCATCCTTTACGAAGAGTCCTGCAAACGGAGTCTCTTCTGTCATGTTACCGGCAGCATCAACAAACTGTACGAACGGAAGATCATACTTACGTCCTACACGTCCATCGTCCTCACCAAAAGCAGGAGCGATATGAACGATACCGGTACCATCTGACATAGTTACATAATCATCAGCTACGATGAAATGTCCCTTCTTGCGCTGCTTAGCTGCAGCTTCACCTGTTGAAGCATAGAGTGGCTCGTACTCTCTGTACTCAAGGTCCTTACCTACATACTTCTCAAGGATCTCATAAGCCTTTCCGTTAGAAAGTGCTTCGAACTTAGCATTTCCATCCTTATCCTTCTCTTCAAGAAGTCCGCCGATAACTGTATCAAGAAGTGCTTCTGCCATGATATATGTATATCCGTCACAAGCCTTGATCTTTACATATGACTCTGATGGGTTAACACAGAGGGCTACATTTGAAGGAAGTGTCCAAGGTGTAGTTGTCCAAGCAAGGAAGTAATACTGCTCCTCACCTTCTGCAACCTTAGCCTTGAAACGAACTACTGCTGAACGTTCCTTAACAGCCTTATATCCCTGAGCAACCTCATGAGATGAAAGCGGAGTACCACAACGTGGGCAGTAAGGCACAACCTTAAAGCCCTTATAGAGAAGACCCATATCCCAGATCTTCTTAAGTGCCCACCACTCTGATTCTATATAGTCATTATGATAAGTAACATAAGGGTCATCCATGTCAGCCCAGAATCCGACCTTACCGGAGAACTGCTCCCACATTCCCTTATACTTCCATACTGATTCCTTACACTTGCCGATGAAAGGCTCGATTCCGTATTCCTCGATCTGCTCCTTGCCATCGATTCCTATCTCTTTCTCTACCTCAAGCTCAACAGGGAGACCGTGTGTATCCCAGCCTGCTTTACGGATAATCTTGTGGCCCTTCATAGTCTGATATCTTGGAATCATATCCTTGATAACACGAGTAAGAACGTGGCCTATGTGAGGCTTGCCATTAGCTGTTGGAGGTCCGTCATAGAAAGTATATGTTGGCAGATCCTGCTTTTCTTCAATACTCTTTTCGAAAATCTTGTTTTCGTTCCAGAAGTTGAGAACTTTCTCTTCATTCTCAACGAAATTCAGTTTGGTCGATACCTTATCGTACATTGGTTTATCCTTCCTGGAAAATATAATTCGGGCAATTTATCATACCCATACATAAAGGTCATTATAGCACTATATATATATCATTGTCAAAAACAAGAGCCCGGATTTTCGGCTTAAAATTGCCGAAATCCGAGCTTCTTTGCGCGGTTTTTTAGTAATTATTTAATCACTGTCTTCGAGTTCTCTTTTTTGAGAAAAATATCACGCCAATCAGTGCCATCAGTCCCAAAAGGATAAGCGCCGTATATGACATCCATACACCTGTCGGAATAACGCCCTTCTTGGTATTGATAAATTCAATTGTTTTATCGGCATCCATCGTGACAGTCTTCGACATAACCTCTTCGGGTTCGCCGTCATCCACCTTTACAGAAGTCTTGTACTCTCTCGAATCCTTCTCGGTTATCGTAACTTCCGTATCCTTCGGAATATTAACAACTACTTTATCTCCGTGGCCCAGCGTGAACGTGTCACCTGATTTAAGCAGATTCTCCTGATTAATATCATTCAGTGTCCATTCGTAAGATAATGTATCATCATCCGACGTAAAGAATGTAAAATCAAACTTCTCGTTCTTATTGCCCATATTGCCCGCAATCGTTTTGGTCACTTCAAGGAGAACTTTGCCGTTTTCCTCTTTTACATTCGGCACACTGAGCGTATATATGAAGTTGTCATCCGTTTCTTCAAGTTTTCCTTCCGGACCGCTTATTATGGACGGCTTTCCGATCGGAGAAATCTTTAATACGATATCCTCTTCCATCCTGACATAATTAAACGGTGCTTTCGTTTCCGTCAGATAATAAACTGTTCCCTTGTCTCCGGCACTGAGAACTCTGCCCGTATCTTCGCCGCACACAACCACTTCTCCGTCAACCGTGACAAGATCTTCAAATCCCGACATAGGCTTCTTGTTTTTCTCATATCCTCCTATAGGAGTATTTGCCTGTTTATAAAGAGCAAAATGTGCAGCTCCGAGTTTGGATTCCGTATCCTTACTGTCAGTCTTTACTAATTTAAAATTAAACTGCTTATTGAAAATATCAACAAATGATATTATTCCGTTCTCGCCAGGTTTACTGTCAGCCCATTTTATGTCATTCGAATCATCTTCTCCCCAACGCTTATCACCGTTTTCATAGAAGAGCGATACTGTTTCATCGCTGTTGACCACAAATACGAATTTTTTCTGAATTCCGACATATCCGTCAGGAGCCGAATTCTGAGTAACCGTATATTTTTCGCCATATTTGAAGTCATACATCATCGTGATGAGTCCTTCTTCTGAGGTGTATTTTCCGATTACATTTCCGGCACTGTCAGTAAGAGTGAACGCTCCTCCCGTAAGAGGTTCTTCCGAATTCCATTTAAACAGCCTCAGCGTCACTCCGCCGGAACGTGTATTCTTTATAACATCCCTTCGGCCGTTTTCATCAACTGTCTTTTTATATGTCACAACATAATCAAAAACCTTATCAGCGTTTTCGCCATCCGGCGTAGCGTCCACGGTTCTTGTTGCATTTAAACTGATCTCATCTCCCTCTGCAAGCGGAGTAACCGTAAGGTCTCTGTAATTGGTTACCGTACCTTCCTCATCAAGAACCGGCGTACCTCCCTCCAGCTTCACTTCTCTTATCTCATAACCATTCAGATTGGTTCTTTCCGAACCGTCGGCATTCGGCTTTAATGAAGGCCAGAAGTAAAATGCGGTTGTCGCCGGAGAAACTATGCTTTTCACCGAATCTTCCACAAGTTCGTTATCCGCATATGCCGCAACATATATAGTATCGTGACCTGTGGTAATATCCAGATCGCTCCAGTTCTTTTCCGCAGTCATGCTGTAACCCTGCTGATTATGAACTTCCATGATAGAATCATAATCGACGATGACGCGGCCTATATTCTGATGCTTTTCATCCACATAGAAAAGGTATGAAGGAAGGTCCTCTTCATGTTCGCTGGTACCCTTCTCTCCGCATACCATCTCATATCCCATAAGTCCGTAACCGTCTTTCGGGTCCTCGGTCACCTTAAAGAGTGAATTCGGCAGAAGACCCGGAAC
>ONEC01000091.1 GCA_900316715.1 uncultured Eubacteriales bacterium | reverse complement strand
ATAATAATGTGTTGTTTATACTGTCTATTCTTGGTATTATAAGGCTTGGTAAAAAATTAAGTATAGTTAGGATATAACAATGTTTAAGATTATAAGGTTTATTAAGAATAACCGGCTACAGGCAGTTCTTGCGCCGCTGTTTAAGATGCTTGAAGCAACCTTCGAGCTCTTTGTTCCTATTGTTGTTGCTAAGATGATCGATAATGGTATTAAGGCTGGAAATATGAGGTATACCTTCCTGATGGGTGGAATACTGGTTCTTCTTGCAGTGGTAGGCCTTAGCTTTTCTATTACAGCACAGTACTTTTCGGCGGTTGCAGCAATCGGTGTTGGAAAAAGCCTTAGATCAGCACTTTTCAGACATATTGAGAGCCTTTCATATAAGGAGATAGATGAAGCAGGAGCTTCGACTCTTATAACCAGAATGACAAGCGATGTTAATCAGGTTCAGACAGGTGTTAATATGATGCTCCGTCTGTTTCTCAGATCTCCTTTTGTAGTATTTGGTGCCCTCATCATGGCATTTACCATAAATGTTAAGATGGCACTTCTTTTCTGTATAGTACTTCCATTACTTATTGTAGTAGTTAGTATAGTAACTTATGGTTCGCTCCCTCTGTATAAGAAGGTTCAGACAAAGCTGGACAGAGTAACCCTTCTTACAAGAGAGAGTCTTGTTGGCGTGAGAGTTGTACGTGCCTTCAACAGACAGGAGAAGGAGAAACAGGAGTTCAGTGAGGCAGCTGACGGACTCCGTCATGAGCAGATAACAGTAGGAAGATTGTCAGCTCTTATGAATCCGGTTACACTGGTAATCGTAAATCTTGGTATAGCTGCGATTATTTATAAGGGTGGCCTTAAGGTAGAAGCGGGAGATCTTACCCAGGGTGAGATAGTTGCACTTGTTAACCTTATGTCACAGATCCTTGTAGAGCTGGTTAAGCTGGCAAATCTTATAATTACTATGACTAAGGCTGTTGCCTGTGCAAACAGAGTAACAGATATTCTTAACGTGAAGTCATCGCTGGAGTTTAAGGAAGTTTATTCTGGCAGTACAGCGGCTGACGTTACAGACGCTCCACGTGTTGAGTTCCGTGATGTATCACTTAACTATAACGGCAGTGGTGATAATTCACTGGATGAAATATCCTTTACAGCTAAGGCCGGAGATACTATCGGTGTTATCGGTGGTACAGGTTCAGGTAAGAGTTCTCTTATCAACCTTATTCCAAGATTCTATGATGCTACAGGCGGAGCCGTTCTTATAGATGGAAAAGATGTTAAGGATTATGGCAAGGAAGAACTGAGACAGAAAATCGGTGTGGTTCCTCAGAAGGCTGTGCTTTTCAAGGGAACAGTTGCTGAAAATATAAGATGGGGCAAGAGCGACGCTACAGATGAAGAAGTGCGTGCAGCTCTTGAAACGGCTCAGGCTCTGTCCTTTATAGAAGAGAAGGAAGGCGGCATAGATTTTGCACTAAATCAGGGAGCTAAGAACCTTTCCGGTGGACAGAAGCAGAGAGTGACTATTGCAAGAGCACTCGTAAGACGTCCTGATATTCTTATCCTGGATGACAGTTCGTCTGCACTGGACTATGCGACTGATGCAGCCCTCAGAACTGCTATCAGAAAGTTTACTGATGGTATGACAGTGTTCATCGTATCTCAGCGAGCTTCTTCCATAATGCATGCGGACAAGATAATCGTTCTCGATGATGGACGTATAGCAGGAATCGGAACCCATGATGAGCTTCTCGAAAGCTGCGCTATATATCAGGAGATATGTCACTCCCAGATGGGCATTGAGATAGAGGAGGTGGCATCATGAAAGCAACTTATAAGAGAATCCTCATATGCATAAGAAAATATATGGCATTCGTAGTACTGTCACTTATAGCGGCAGCAGTTACGGTTATTGCTCAGCTCTATCTGCCTATCCTTGCGGGAAATGCAATCGATTACATTGTAGGTCCCGGAGACTGCGATATGGCAGCGGTAGGTTATGTCCTGAAGAAGATGATCGTTGTTATAGCCATAGCAGCGGCTTCCCAGTGGATCATGAACCTCCTGAATAATAAGATTACATATAACATCGTAAGAGATATAAGAACAGAGGCCTATAATCATATGGAGAGCCTGCCTCTCTCATATATCGACAGCAAGAGCTATGGAGACGTTGTATCAAGAATTGTATCTGATATAGATCAGTTCGCTGACGGCCTTCTTATGGGCTTCCAGCAGCTCTTTACCGGAGTTATAACTATAGTGGGAACACTTATCTTCATGTTCTCTGTAAATGTGCGTATAAGTCTCGTAGTAGTTCTTCTTACTCCGATGTCACTTATCTTTGCGTCACAGCTTGCCAGGAAGACCTTCAATATGTTTAAGAAGCAGTCAGAGGCAAGAGGAGAGATGACCGGTCTTGTAGATGAAATGATCGGCAACCAGAAGGTTGTTCAGGCATTCTCTTATGAAGAAAAAGCCGGAGAGAGATTTGATGAGATCAACGAGGAGCTGTCTAAGGCAACTCTTAAGGCTACATTTTTCTCATCTCTTACAAATCCGGGAACAAGATTTGTAAATAACATTGTTTATGCGGGAGTTGGTATAGTAGGTGCATTTGCAGTTATAAGAGGCGGACTAACTGTAGGACAGCTTACTGTATTCCTCAGCTATGCAACCCAGTATGCTAAGCCTTTTAATGAGATATCAGGTGTTATGACTGAGCTTCAGAATGCTGTTGCCTGTGCTGCAAGAGTATTTGAGATGATAGATGAGAAGCCTGAGCCATCAGATGAGGATAACGAAGCACTTGCTAACGTAGAAGGGGAAGTTAAGATAGATTCTGTATACTTCTCTTATGTACCGGATAAGAAGCTTATCACAGATTTTAATCTTAAGGTTGAGCCGGGTAAGAGAGTGGCTATTGTTGGACCTACAGGCTGCGGTAAGAGTACAGTTATCAATCTTCTTATGAGATTCTATGATGTCAATAAGGGAACCATCTCTGTTGACGGAAAGGATATAAGAAGCATCACAAGACGAAGCCTCAGGGAGAACTATGGAATGGTTCTTCAGGATACATGGCTCAGAACAGGAACTGTAAGAGAAAATATTGCTTATGGTAAGCCGGATGCAACAGATGAGGAGATAATCGCTGCTGCAAAACTTACTCATGCCCATAGTTTTATAAGACGTCTGCCTAAAGGATATGATACAATACTGACTGAGGACGGAGGCATGCTGTCACAGGGACAGAAGCAGCTGCTCTGCATAACAAGAGTTATGCTGAGTCTTCCGCCTATGCTTATTCTGGACGAGGCAACATCTTCAATCGATACCAGAACTGAGATAAGGATACAGAAGACCTTCGCAAAGATGATGACAGGCCGTACAAGTTTTATAGTTGCTCACAGACTGTCAACTATTCAGAGTGCAGATCTTATCCTAGTTATGAAGGATGGAAATATAATTGAGCAGGGAACCCATACTGAGCTTCTTGAAAAGAATGGTTTCTATGCAGAACTTTACAATGCACAGTATAAACATTAAATATGCTTAGTCTTAGAATAAGAGTGGACTGATAGGGGAATTATGATTAGCGTTATTGAATTATTTGGAGGAGTAGGACTCTTCCTGTTTGGAATGAGCCTTATGGGTTCATCATTAAAGAAGCTTGCCGGTGGTGGACTTGAAAAGATATTACAGAACCTTACTACCAGTAAGAAACGTGGCGTCGGCGAGATAAAGGGCTGGGGCCTTGGTCTTATAGTAACCGGTATTATTCAAAGCTCGGCAGCAACAACCATTATGCTGATCGGTTTCGTTAATGCAGGAATTATGACACTCGCTCAGACGATTCCTGTAGTTTATGGTTCTAATAT
The DNA here is from genome assembly GCA_900316715.1 of uncultured Eubacteriales bacterium. GTDB lineage: Bacteria > Bacillota > Clostridia > Lachnospirales > Lachnospiraceae > Eubacterium_Q. The sequence goes on along the minus strand of ONEC01000091.1, from coordinate 5,204 downwards.
AGGTAGCACATTTACAGCTCAGATTCTCCGATTAGGTGATCTGGGTTCAGGTTCGCTTATTCTTCAGCTTCTGAAGCCGTCATCTTTTGCGCCAATGCTTCTGGTTATCGGTACAACGATGCATATGTTTTCCAAGAAGCCTAAGCTTAAGGATCTTGCAGGAATCTTTGTAGGTCTTGGAACACTTTTCTATGGAATGACTATGATGGAGGAGGTATTTAAGCCGCTCCAGCAGTCAGATACTTTTAAGAACTTTTTCCTATCTTTTAATAATCCGTTCATAGGAATACTTACAGGACTTGTGCTCACTGCAGTTATCCAGAGTTCAAGTGCTTCTGTTGGTATCCTTCAGGCGCTTTCTGCTACAGGAAGTATAACCTATGGTATGGCTGTTCCTATCATCATAGGTCAGAATATCGGAAAATGCATGACTATAGTTCTGGGTAGTGTAGGAGCTAACAAGAAGGCTAAGAGAGTAGCCCTCAGCTACCTTCTTTTCAACATAATCGGAGCATTATTCTTTACTATAGTTATTTATTCGATATATTACACGGTTGGAATTCCATTTTTCTCAAAGGTTGTTAACAGAGGTGATATAGCAAATATTCACCTTGGATTTAATCTTATAATCAGCCTTATTCTGCTTCCGTTCCCAAGCAAGATGGCAAAGCTTACTGAGAAGATTATTAAGGACAAGCCGGTTGAGAATGAAGATATGATGGCGAAGGAACTTGCCAAGCTTGATGACATGCTTCTTAAGACTCCGGGAATTGCTCTTACCCAGTGTAAGAATCTTATGCAGAAGATGGGTGAGAAAATCCAGGAGAACTATAAGATTGCAATCGGGCTATTAACAAACTTCGACAGCAATGCATTTGATACACTCAATAAGAACGAAGATTTTATAGATAAATGCGAGACTGCCCTTTCTACATACATAGTTAAAATTGACAGAGACAGACTTACTATAGATAACAGAAATGTTATCTTTGCAATGCTTAATACCATTGGTGATTATGAAAGAATCGGTGATTACTGTATAAATATTGCTTATATTGCAGAAGAATGCAACAATGATAAAGTTGTTTTCTCTGAGGTCGGACTTAAGGAGATTACCGGAATCGCTGAAGCTACATGTCATATAATCGAGCTGGTATTTAATGCAGTTGAATCTGAAAATATGAGCAAGGCCTATATGGTACAGCCACTGGCAAGAGCAATCGATGATATGAAGGAACTTATAGAGTCCCATCATGTGGATCGTCTGCAGACCGGAGACTGTGGCGTAAAGGGTGGCGTTGCACTTTATGATCTGACAAGTTTCTTCCAGAGAATAGCCCTTCATTCAAAGGTTATATCAAAGCATCTTATTAAGAGACTTTCAAGAGATAATGATATAGATGCCCAGCATGGACAGCTTGTTGATAAGAGCAGTGAAGAGTATATAGCTCTTGAGCAGTTCTTCTTTACAAAGTACATTGAGCCGATTGTAGGAAAGAAAGCAGAGAAGAAGGACACTAAGTCTGGAAGCAAGACAGACAAGAATTCTGAGAAAAAGCATGATAAAGGTCACGATAAAAACACAGATAAGAAGAAGGAAGATATGTCGGATAAGCACAGTAAGGGGTCTAAAAAAACAAAGTAATATCGGAGTATCTGAAAATGAGCAGTAATTCTGAAAAAAAGAATATAGGAAGCAAGCTGCTTATAATGTTGGCGGGAATCCTATGGGGCTGTATGGGTCTCTTTGTACGACCTCTTAATGAGAAGGGACTTAATTCCTGGGACATAGTATTTTTAAGAGCGGTACTTACGACAGTGATTATGGCGGTCATACTGCTGATAAAGGATAGAACGCTATTTAAGATAAAGCTGAAGGATATATGGTGCTTTCTTGGCACGGGCCTTCTCAGTATAGTATTCTTTAATCTTTGTTACTTTAAAGAGATTACAATAACGTCTCTTTCGGTAGCAGCAATCCTGCTATATACGGCACCGGCATTTGTTATGATCATATCGGCCTTCTGTTTTAAGGAGAAGCTGACGGGCAGAAAAATAATTGCCCTGTGTCTTGCATTTACAGGACTTATCTTTGTGACAGGAGTTTTGGGTGGAGACGAGAAGCTTACGGTTAAGACTCTTTTCATCGGACTTGGAGCGGGACTGGGATATGCGCTTTATTCTATATTCAGCAGATATGCTCTTGAAAGAGGCTATAACAGCTTTACGATAAGCTTTTATACATTTCTCTTTGCTGCAATCTGTACGACGTTTTTTGCAAGCCCTGTGACCGTTGCTTCTGTTGTTACAGGATCCGGAAGCAGTGTAGTACTTGCTGTGGTATTTGTACTTGTTTCTACGGTACTTCCGTATCTTATTTATACCAAGGGCCTTAAGTCAGTAGAGAATGGGCAGGCATCCATAATCGCCTCTATTGAACCAGTGATCGCAACCCTGAATGGAATCCTATGGTTTCATGAGAAGATGAGTGTTCAGGTAGTCATCGGAATAATCCTCGTATTATCAGGAATTGTAATAAGTAATAAATAATTAAGATTTTATTAAGAAGATATGCTATAATTTAAGTTATTAGTATATCTTTTTTGTTTTGGGGTTTGGATGAGATGACTAATAGAGGGTGTGTATGGGTAGAGAGAAGGATAATAAAAAGCAATTAGATAAGAGTATGAGGGAGATACTCTTAGGTAAAAGTGTTCCAAAAAGTGCGTATTTTCTGATCATTCTTTTGTATGGTGTGGTTTCGATGCTTCTTGTAAGGAGTGTAGGTGCCACGGGTGTTCTCAGGATATTTGGGATACCAGTTCCGAAACAGGCTTTCACTGGCGTGTATTCATCGCTGGGAAACATGTGTATCATATTTCTCGTTATTCTTTTTCATAAGACGGGATATGTTACAGCTATGATCATCATGGTTGGACAGTTTTTTGTCCTGCTGGTTAAGATACTGAGCTTTAATACAGGTTCCAATGTACCGGGACTCTTTATGAATATTCTTACAATCATTGCCATAACTTCAATATTCATCAATAATAGAAGAAGTGAGAAATATCAGAAGAGTATACAGGAACAGGCTTTGATAGACAGCCTTACAGGTCTTCCGAACAGATTCGCAGCAGATAAGTATATTCAGAATATATCCAGGCGTTCAGATCAGTTTGCAATAGTATCAGTTAATCTCAGCAACTTTAAGAATGTAAATGATACCATGGGACATGAAACCGGTGATAAGATGCTGATAGAGATAGCCGGCAGGTGGAAAAAACTGGCATTATCCGGTGATACGGGAACTGAGGACTTTGTAGCAAGACTGCTTGGTGATGAGTTTTCTATAGTTATCCGTGATTATAATTCTGAGGAAGCTATACTCAGTACTATCGAGGCGTATAAGGCTGAATTAGAGAGAAAGATGACTATAGATAATTGTGATTACTATATGTCAGCCTGCTTTGGATATGCAATATATCCTTATGACGATGTAAAAGGTAATTCTGCTTTGGCAATAGCGGATGCGGCCATGCAGGAAGCAAAACGCGTAAGTAATACAGAAACACTTATCCGTTTTAAGGAAGATTATCTCATATCAGAGAAGACTATTGAGATAGAGCGAAAGATAAGAAATGCTCTGGATCAGGATAAGATGTTCTATTATCTCCAGCCACAGTACGATATAGACCATAAGCTTAGAGGCTTTGAAGCCCTTGCACGTATGAAGGATGAGGATGGAGCTTTTATCAGTCCGGGAGACTTTATACCGGTCGCTGAGAAGGTTGGTCTTATCGACCAGGTTGATATCAGGATATTCAACGGCGCTGTAGAATTCCTGGACAGAATGATGCATGAGAAAAACGCAGATTTTATTATCAGTGTAAATGTATCTGTAAGGCATCTGATGAAGAATAACTTCATAGATGAGCTGAAGGAAGCCCTGGCTAAATACAGGGTACCGGCAGATCATATAGAGATTGAGATAACAGAATCCATAATGATCGATTCTGTTGAGAAGGCACTGCATCGAATCAATCAGATTAAGGAAATGGGTATGATGGTTGCTATAGACGATTTCGGTACAGGTTATTCGTCACTCAGCTATCTTAACAATTTCCCGGCTGATCTGCTAAAGATAGATAAGTCTTTTATCGATGTTATGAATGATAGTGAATCTTCAACACAGTATGTTGCTACTATCATATCTATCGGTCATATCCTGAATCTTAAGGTTATATCAGAAGGTGTTGAAAGTGAAGATCAGATAGAAACACTTAAGAAGAATGGATGCGACTTTATCCAGGGATATATATGGGGTAAGCCGCTGCCAGCTGAAGAAGCTGAGAGATTAGTTGAGTCTGTTGGGTAAGTTTATTAATGAACGGACGCCCGAGCGTCTGGATGATGCGCTTCAGCCGCCCATAATGGGCTCTGAAGCACACACCAGCATGCCCGGGCTGTTTTAATATAAACGAGACTGCGTTTTTTGCGCTGGCTTATGATATAATGAAACAGATGTTATATATGGTTATAACAAAAAAGTAAGGTGACGCAAATGGATGTTGGTGAAGTTTTAGAGAAATTAAGGGAACTTGCTATTAAGGATAAGGAATTAAGGGATAGGCTGGTGGCTACCAGGAAATCTGAGAATCCGGTTACTGAGTTCTGTGCTATAAGTACTGAAGCAGGCCTTCCGCTCTTTAATATGGATCTTATAGCTTATGGCGAAGAGTCCTATGCAGCTATGAGAAGAAGTACAAATGGTGGAGGTGAAAATTCTCCGCTTCTGAAGTGGGAGGATGACGCCTATGAGATGTTTATCTCAGAGATTGAAAAGATCTGACGGGCAGAAGCTGTCATCTTATATAAAGACGGTGATCGCACTAGGCATACTGATTGTGGTCTTATGGATACCTGGCTTCTTTCCTAAGTTCTGTGACTGGTACGCTGATAATATATATCCGAAACTCTGTGATGGGATCACATTTCTTACAGCATGGATACCAGTAGCAATCGGAGAACTGATCATGTTCCTTGGGGGAGCAGGTGCTTTTGATGCGATCATAATAGGAATTCTCCTGATATTCCTGAGAAAGAAAAGTGGTTTCAGGAGTTTCGCAGCCGCATATTTTAAAACATGTCTGATTGCATTACTCGTAATAGTATTGATATATATGCCGACCTGGTATATACCGTTT
>ONEC01000068.1 GCA_900316715.1 uncultured Eubacteriales bacterium | reverse complement strand
TTGATTGCCTTATTTAAAGTATCAAAATCTATGTCATTGAGCTTCTGAACTGCCTCGTTAAGTGAGTCCGTATTTGTAACTACAAGGTCATCTATATTAGTAACCATTGTGTCCATATCTGCAATCGCCGCATCAAGTTCTGATATAGAATTCTGAACCTGACTGACAGCAGTATCTGCATTCTTGACTGTTTTACTGATGTCATCTAACAGAATAATAACCCTTGGCACGATCATAAGAAGTGCTATAAGAACCGCAACAAAGATAGCTATGGTTGCATAAGCAGTAAGCTTCTGTCCCATCGCATCCTTTTTCTGCATTTTTACCATTTCGAGCATAAGCTCATGATCGTCCATCTCCTCATATTTCTTTGCCGCCATAGTAACCCCTCCTGTTTCTTCAAACTGTTTACACCCCGGTAGTGCTTTTTGCCTCAGCCGAATCGAGCCCCACCGAACAATATTATACTCCTTAATTCAGTCTAAAAAAACTTTTTTCTGGCCGCTTGATTTCACCCCTCTGGCAACATTTTTTGCCTTTTCTCCCATTTTTGTTGCTTTTTCGCCTCTCTTCGCAACCTGATTTACACCCCTTGGCAACATTTTGGGGCTTTTTCCTCTTTTGTGTTGCTTTTTTCCCCTCTCAACAGCCTGTTTTCACCACTCCCGGCAACACTTTTTGCCTTTTCGTCCATTTTTGTTGCTTTTTTCCCCTCTCAACTGCCTGTTTTCATCACCTCTGGCAACACTTTTTGCCTTTTCGTCCATTTTTGTTGCTTTTTTCCCCTCTCACCCGCCTGATTTCACCTCTCACGGCATCACTTTTGGCCTTTTCTCTCATTTGTGTTGCTTTTTTCCCCTCTCAACCGCCTGATTTAGCCCTTTTCGGCAACATTTTGGGACTTTTTCCCCTTTTGTGTTGCTTTTCCCCTCTCAGCCACCTGATTTGAGGGCAAAATTAAAAAGGGCCAGCATCCTGACCCTTTTGTAATCATGAATTAAATATAGCGCAGATAAGAAAAGCCGCTCCAAAAAGTATAATAGGCACTATAAGCAAACAGATTCCAAATGCCCAAACTCCATGAGTCTGTCTTCCTTTGATCCTGCATATTATCCCATAAATAATCATTAATAGTCCCGGAATAATAGCTGAATACGGAATGCCTGCCGAAAGCATTAATGTGGCAGAATCCCACTCGAAGCTTAAAATGATTTCAAGGACGGAAAGCAGAAATGTTGTTGCTGCAAATGTATATAATATGATCTTGCGTTTTTCTTCCGTCTCCTCATTAACCACAGTTATAACATCATTTACTACTGCTTCGACTTCTTTGTTAGAATCATTTTCTATTTTTTCTGATTTCATTAGTTCTATTATGGACACACCTAAAGCATCAGCCAGAGGTTCCAAAGAATTAATATCCGGAAATCCTAATCCTCTTTCCCACTTACTGACCGCTTTGTCTGTTACCTGTAATTTTGCAGCCAGATCTTTCTGTGTCATTTTTTGTTCTTTTCGTCTTTCAGCTACAAAGCAACCGAATTTGTATGCATCCATTTTTTCACCTCCGATTGCACCTTACAATGTTTTTCAGCCCAAAACAACCGACGGATAGTTTACCTGAGAAAGCCCTTGAAAATACGGGGTTCTACGATTAGTTTACCTCTTTTTTACAACTTAAATGAATCTCATTCTTCCTTTGACTTCTCAAACATAACCGTTTGTTCCTTCATAGATATCTTCCCGACCTTATAACCATACTCCAGCAGTTCCTTTTTATAAGTAAGAAAAGAATGATCTATTGGAAGACCTGCTATCTTTTCAATTTCAGCAAAAGTCAGACTGAATCTTTCATTTCCATTGTTTTGAATCCAATTCCACAGAGAATCAAATTTGCTCATTTCTTCGTCAAGCCCTTCTTCAGTTTATCCTACTTATTATTTGTGTTTATCAAATATAATGCCGTCGGTTTATACTCTTCAGGTATACTGTCCATATTTCTTTCCAATATTTCATAAGGTCCTTCTGTATATGCCTCAAGCAAATGAAAAGCTTCATCAACTATGCCGATATCATCATCAGAAACGGCTATTTTTTGCAGAAGTTCGATTAGAGGTTCTTGTATTTCCGATAGATTCTTTTGGTAATATGGATCCATATACCAGTCCAGACAATACAGAAGCCTTTCCTTGGCATGAATATCTTCGCCAGTTAGTACCGCTTCTATAGCCTCTATTCCTGCTTTTATAGTACTGAATTCCTCTTCTCCGTAGTTGCAATCAAACTCTTGACTCATAAATCCCCCACGAAACCAAAATATATTCCTCATTATAAACTAACGCCTGTTTTCTGACCACACAAATCTCGGCCATAAAGATTAACCGTAACTCTTGTAAAAAGTGTCCGAAGGCGCCCCTGCTCCACCTTCTCTATTTCTCATAACCAAGCTTTTTCGCAAGCTGCATTATCATGCATCTCAACTCTTTTGTATTAAGCGGCAGCTTACCAGTCTCAAAAGTCCAAATAAATCTATCGTACTGATAGAATCCACACTCCTCGTACTTCCTCATCTTTAGAAAAGCATCATTTCTGTAATCCATATCATCCATCATTCCAAAGTGTTCCCAATATATCTCACGCCGATTATAAATATCCAGTAAGGTAAAATCAGGATGAATTGTCCATGTTCCTAGCTTAAGCGGTTTCTCATATAGGAATGGTATCATCATCTCATCAAGCATGTCTGCAATTATCATTTCCGATTTCGACCGTACTCTGACTCCTTTTCTGGTATAAAACTCCGAAGAATCCTCCTTAAATTGCATTTTTTCATATATCTGATCCTTCCATTCCTGAATAAAGCACTCGTCATTACAATGTACTGGAGTTACTAGTAAATATTTCCCTCGATTCATATTTTTCTCAACCCAATTAAAAGGATCACCTGACCATTTTTCTTTTAACCCATCCAGGCATTTTATGTCTTTTATTAATCTTCCAGATAGTTTCTCGAGATATTCAATCCGGGCTAAAATTCTAGCTTCTTTCATTCTCTCTTTACCTATATATTCTCGCGGCTTTTGAGTTCCCTTCCATCTAATGTAATACTGATATGTCTTTCCATGTTTTGCTGCGTGCAATCTTGATCCCTCTGGCACTCTCTTTTTAAGCCCCTTTAATTCTGCCGATACCTTATCATAATAATTCTTGAATAATTTCAACTCACTTTCTATCTCTGCATTCCTTATCATGCCATATCTCCTTTCTAAAGCAACACTTTTGGACTTTTCCTTTGTTTTTGTTGCTTTTTCCTCGTCTCAATCGCCTGTTTTCACCACCTCTGGCAACACTTTTTGCCTTTTCGTCCATTTTTGTTGCCTCTGGCAACACTTTTTGCCTTTTCTCCCATTTTTGTTGCTTTTTCCTCCTCTCAACCGCCTATTTTCACCACCTCTGGCAACATTTTTTGTCTATTCGACCATTTTTGTTGCTTTTTTCTCCTCTCAACCGCCTGATTTCACCACCTCTGGCAACACTTTTTGCCTTTTCTCCCATTTATGTTGCTTTTTCCTCCTCTCAACCGCCTATTTTCACCACCTCTGGCAACATTTTTTGTCTATTCGACCATTTTTGTTGCTTTTCCCCCTCGGAGCCGCCTAACCCCACTCTCTCCAGTCATTCAATGATTCAATATTTAATATTCAATAATTATCGCTCCCTCCTTATCGGTGCGATATATTCTGATTCCACATTTCTCCAGCCTCTCCAGTGTTTCCGGCGCCGGATGGCCATAGCTGTTATTTCTTCCGCAGGATATTACAGCTGTATCTGCTCCCACCGCCCGGAGGAATTCCGGGTCTGACGAATATCTTGAACCGTGGTGAGATACTACCAGCGTCCCTGCTCTTATATCCGGGATTCTGCCTGCCTCCGACTCGTGAACTATAAGCTGCTCTGTCTCGCTGCTTATATCCCCCGGAAATAAGGTGTCGCAGCCCTTTATGACAAGACAGCTGTCATTACGATTGTGATCACTGCCCATCGCATCGCTATCTGCTTCGTGTCTACTGCAATTCTCGGTCGAGCCCTCTGCACTCATGGTGCTTCTATTTTCGCTGGCAAAAGGATATATCACCGTAAAGCATCCATCTATCACATCCCCTGACGAAAGTCCCGTTACAAAGGTGCTATCCGTCATCGCTTCCTTCAGAAGCATATAGTTCTCGTCCTCCTCATCAGCTACGGCCATACAGACAGTCTCTATCCTTATCCTGTAAAGCTGCGCCAGTTCTCCCAGCTCTATTATTCCTGATATATGATCCATATCGGTATGAGATACAAAGACTGCTCTGACATCAGACATTCCATAGTATTTGAGAGCCGGAATAATAGCATACTCTCCTACATCTGTTTTAGAGGTGGAGCCCCCGTCCACAAGATAATTTCCTTTGTCCGGTATATGGATGACCACCGACAGTCCCTGCCCAACATCAAGATATATCACCCGTTCCTTGTGTCTGTTAAGATATCCTGTCAGAAGCAGGAATACAGAGGCAGACATCACACATATAACACCAGCTGTAAGAAGTGCCACCCTTCCCTGCCGCCGCTTTCCTCTATGAAGCAGCCACCACATTACTATAAGAATGATTCCTATACATAGAATCACTGAAATCACTCCGGCGTGTCCCGGATTGATTGAAGAGCCCGGGAGTCTCAGTCCCACCCTGCATAGCTCCTCATAAAATGCCAGCACCTTTCCGGTAAGCCACGCGGCCGCCTTAGCCGCATTAAGAGGCACTGCACCGGTTATATAACAGCAGAGGAATCCCAGCAGGATCACAATGAAGCCTCCTGCTATAACAAAGGATACTGTTGGAAGTATGATTATCCCCAACAGCATTCCATAAGGATATATCTCATAGTAATGATATATGAGCGCCGGAGTGACCAGCAGATTTATCACTAACGTAGATATAAGAGTTCTTGCAATCTTATGAGCAATTTTTTTCCGCTTGTCCTTATCGATTATTTTTTCAAGACATTCATTCTTCAGCATTCTCCTCAGCCGTTCACTCAGTAACACAATTTCTCGACTATCCCTCTTCAGCAACTTCCTCGGGTGCTCGTCCCGCAAAAGTTTTCCATCAGTTTTCTTCCTCCGAAGGAAGCATTTCTTCCAGCCGAAGAAGCAGATAAAAATCTCGTTGCTTATATACATTGAAAGAGCCGCCACAAAGGACAGCTGTGGGCCCACTGTAAACACCGACCATGGATTCATAATGGAAATGATAAGTATAGCCGTCATCATATCCGTCGGCACATCGCTTGTTCTTCCGATAAGGACTCCGATATGCTTCATGGAAAGCATGACTATGGCTCTTATGGTAGAGGCCGCGAGTCCCGTCATAACTCCATAGAGAAGTACCATCAGAATGACTGCGATTCCTCGTTTCTTCCGTCCCATTCCCAGAAGCATAAGCAGCCTTTCCACCGCTCCGGCAATGATGGCTATATGCATTCCGGATATGGCCAGAATATGTGCAAGGCCATTCTTCATATAGAGGAGCTTCGTCTCTCTGTCCATTCCTGACTTCTCTCCAAGAATAAGTCCTGCAAGAAATGCAGCCTGTTTCTCAGGAAAGTAAGTGTATAACTGTTCTGCCATATCCTTCCTTAAACAGGCCAGAGCATAGGACACCCTTCTCTTCCTTCCCGTCAGCTCAGCTCTTTCTGCATAAATATTTCCCGCAATGTCATTTCCACTGTAATAAGCATAGCTGTCATAGCTTCCCGGATTTGTACTTCCTTCAGGCATAACGAGAATCCCCTCCGCCGTAATCTCACAACCGACGTAAACTCTTTTTTCACTTTCCGTCTGCGGTTCTTCGCTCGCAGCCAGTCGGCCACTTTCTGTCTGTGGGTCTTCAAACGCACCAGGCCGACCACCTGCCGCCTCCATCATCTCCTTCGGAACATATAGCCGCATCTGCCGTCCACCCGCCTTAACCACAAAGATAAGCGTATCATCCTTAACCTCTGCATCCACTATCCAGCCGGTAACAGACAGCCTCTCTCCCAAAAGCTCTTCACTTTCAGTCCGTGTACCGAGAGATATCATTCCCAGACCTATGCCTCCTGCAAGGCAACAAAAAAGCAACAGAATGTTGCAGCGTTTCAGGCTGCAGCATCTGCTGCTTATTAATATTATTAAAATCGCCACGGCCAGACCCACTGCCGTGTATATGAAGTTCTTACGTCCGGCCAGACAGGCCGTCTCTCCTATAAGGATCAACGCCCCCGCCCGGACAAGTGGTCGTTTATTCATCCAGCTTTAAAAACTCCATTGGTTCACTAAGCTTTATACTATCGTGATATTTCTCAACGCTGACTCCCTCCACCGTGAACTGTACGCCTCTTACGTTAGGAAGAGATGTGAGTGAATCAACTATAGAATAGATCATGCATTTATCAGAAGTCTCTATGCCTCCTGTCAGGAACTCCTGAGAAAGGTCAAGAGTTGCTGTTCCGTTCATAACTGATATGCCAAGTATCGCGGTTCCCTTAGGAAGAACATTGTAGGCACTCAGCTGCTTCATAACTGCATCTGCAGCAGATTCATCTGAAGATATGGTTACATAGGCTATGATCTTCGAAAGCTTCTTACCTCCCTTATCCGGAAGATAGAGAACGAGCTCTCCTTTATTAACCGCTGAGTCTTCAGCATCATCATAATAGAAAAATGCATTGTCTCTATAGGATGCTGTCTCAAGCATGTTACCTGCCGCATCATTTACAGTTATTATGGTATCTGCCGCTGTAGTAAGGCCGCTCATGCTCTTTACGATTGCCGCCTTGGAGAGAAGAAGCATCTCCTCTGTCAGGCCGTCCGATGTAAGAACAAGCTGAAGATTGCTGTCCTTATCGATGGAATAACTTGAGAAAGTTATGCCTGTCGGAAGTGACATCTGAGACATTATCTCTTCAACTGAATCTGATAATGAATCAGGCTGCTTCAGCTGATATCTATCACTGTCAGCCACCACTGTATTATTCTCAACATGATACAGCTGTACAGAACCGGCATTATTGATTATATTATCCTGAGTTGTAATCTCGGTCGGCTTGTCTTCCGCAGAACATGCTGTAAGATTCGATGCCGCAAACATGATTGCCGGACAGAGAAGCATAAGAATCATAAGTTTCTTCTTATCTGTCTTCGGTACACTCTTTTCTGTATCTTCAAGCATTTCCTTATCAACCGCTGCAACTGTGTAGCTGTCAAGAGCCTGCTCCTGCTTCAGCGGAATCCTTACGGAAAATGTAGTGCCCTTTCCTGACTCACTATAAAGTCTTACTATACCCTGATGGGCATTGATGATATTTCTCGTGATTGAAAGACCTAAGCCCGTTCCACCGGTATCACGGCTTCTTGCCTTATCGACTCTGTAGAATCTTTCAAACACCTTATCCTTTGAATCATCCGGAATACCAACTCCGGAATCCGCCACCTTTATGTAGAAGAATCTGTGATCCGCATTGAGCGTAACTCTGATCCATCCGTTATCTATATTGTATTTGACTGCATTTTCTACCAGATTGGATATAGCCAGGGAAAATTTGACTGCATCAACCTCGGCTGTAACCTCACGGTAGTTTTCATACGTAATCTCTATGCCTCTCTGCTTTGCAAGCGGAGTAACGGTCTTGATGATACCATCAAGAAGTTCGTTGATTCCTGTATCTGCAAAGTTCATGGCATTACTCTGTTTATCTGTTCTTACGAGAGTAAGAAGATCGTTGATGATCTTGGTCTCTCTATCCACTTCATCAACTATGTCGGTCATAAAGTCTCTGTAATCCTCGGCCGTTGCATTTTCATTCTGAAGAAGTGACTCTGCCAGAACCTTCATGGATGTAACCGGCGTCTTCAGCTCGTGGCTCACGTTAGACACGAATTCCTGACGGGCGGTATCAACCGTGGCAAGTTTCTCCAGCACGGCGTTATAGTTGCTGGCGAGAACCTTTGTCTCCTTAAAGCCCTTCTCTGCGATCTTATCCTGAAGATTACCCTGGGACGTATGATATATCTGTCTGTTAATGGCATCCAGTCGTCTCAGTGCTATCCTTACGATAAAGAATATAAGTGCTGCATCAACGATAAGAATGATTATAAGCACAAGTATGCTCTGACCTGACAGCTTATCTGTTTCGCCCTTGATGCTTGCAGTTGAAGCTGTGGATACGATAACTCCGATTATCTCTCCATTCTTGGTGATGGGGAGTATAACCTCGGCATAATCACCTCTGATACGTTTTATCCTGTCCACTTCGCCGGTCATAACGCTCATAACGTCGCCGCTGACGATGTAGTCCATCTGTTTCAGTACGTAGGTATCCTTGATTATCTGATAATTCCTTCCGATAACCATGATACGTCCTTCAGAGAAATATGCTGACTCATTGATATCCGTATCCAGCGATGTATCCTCCATCTTAAGGTCAAGATCATACAGCGCCAGATCATTGGCCAGCCGGACTGCTCTCTTCTCGGTGCTGTCCAAAAGATTCGCTGTCATATTCCCGTCCATGAAGTACTTGATACTAAGGAATATCGCTGCGAAGGACAGCATAAGTATGAGTAGTACTGTCACCGTAATAAAGGACTTTATGCTTATGTAATGCTTTTTTCTGCTTTTGTTCATGATTCCTCTGGAAGTGGATTACCTGCTGCCCTATATGCCATCTCAAAGAACTCTTCCTGTGCATTCACTGCCGGAGTTCCATGCTCTATATAAGTATAGTTTCCGTTTTCATCAGAGATTCTTGCCTTGACATTATCCTTCATCTCAAGCTCAAAGAAGCCTCTGATCCTGTCCTTAAGATCTGCGTCATATATTGGTGCAGCAACTTCAACACGGCGGACTGTATTTCTTGTCATGAAGTCAGCCGATGCGATATATATCTCTTCTCTTTCTCCCTTACCGAAAATGTATATTCTCGAATGCTCCAGATATCTTCCGACAATGCTTATAATGCGGATATTCTCAGTCTCGCCCGGCACGCCCGGATGAAGACAGGATATACCCCTGATTATCATGTCAATCTTTACGCCGGCCTTTGAAGCTTCTATCATTTTATCTATAAGAACCTTATCCGTCAGCGAATTGAGCTTTACGCCAATATATGCATCGCCGCCATCTCTGGCTATCTGAATCTCTCTTTCGATCTTATCTACTACTTTATTCTGAAGACACTTAGGAGCAACCAGCAGGCACTCTGTGGACTCCATAACCTCGCCCAGTGAAAGAGCCTGGAATACTCTTGCTGCCTCTGCACCGATCTTCTCGTTGGCTGTTATAAGACAGAGATCAGTATAGAGACGTGCTGTCTTCTCATTGTAATTACCGGTTCCTACCTGGGTTATGTACTTAACGCCTTCCTCTGACTTCTTTGTTATGAGGCAGAGCTTGGAATGTACCTTAAGCCCATCCAGTCCGTATATAACATGGCAGCCTGCCTGCTCAAGCTGGCGGCTCCACTCGATATTATTCTCCTCGTCGAATCTTGCCTTAAGCTCGACAAGTACATCAACCTGCTTTCCGTTCTCTGCAGCCTCTACAAGAGCCTCCACAACCTTGCTCTGCTTAGCCAGTCTGTAAAGGGTCATCTTGATAGATACAACCTCCGGATCGTTGGCAGCTTCACTCAGCAGGTTAAGGAACGGTCTGATACTCTCATACGGATAGTGAAGGAGCCTGTCCTTCTCAACTATCTGAGGGATCAGCGGTTTCTTCTCATCAAAATCCACCGGCTTCTGCGGTATTCTCTTGTTGAAGAAAAGCTCCGACTTATGTCTCAGGTTATCCTGAATCTCAAACAGGAAGGAAAGATCCAGCGGACTTCCAACCTTGAATATCATATCTTTATCAATTGTAAGATAAGACACTACCGTATTTAAAGTCTTCTTATCTATATCTCTTGTATATTCTATTCTGACAGGCTGAAGACGTTTTCTCTGCTTTATTACCTCAGCCATATGGTCGCGGTAATTCAGCTCCTCGTCATAGACCTTATCTGCATCTATATCCGCATTTCTTGTAACTCTTATAAGAGACTTTCCAAGAATCTCATATCCATGGAACACTATAGGGAGGAAATGCAGTATAAGCTCCTCTGCCAGCATATAATATCCCTTACGTCCCGGAATCTCAATAAGTCTTCTGAACATTCCTGTATTACATGGAACTATACCGATACTTGTCTTCGGTCCTTTGCTGTTCTTGCTGCCCTTCGACTTACTTTGTTCCAGAAGTGCCATGGCACAGATATCATTATTCTTTATAAATGGAAATGGCTGCTTCTTTGTAACTATATTCGGAGACAGGAGCGGCAGAATCTCTCTTTCAAAATACCCCTTAAGATAATCTCCCTCCTTAGCATCAAGCTTTGCAAAATTTATAAGCGTGATGCCCTGCTTCTCCAGTTCACCCATAAGAGTGTTGTAGGATGCATCCTTTCTCTTTGAAAGAACTCTTACTCTCTCTCTTATGGCTTCCAGCTGCTCAGAATCAGTCATGTGAGTTTTGTTCTCTTTATGATCCTTTTCAAGAAGCATCTGATCATGGATAGAGCCTACACGTACCATGAAAAACTCATCCAGATTAGACTGAAATATCGACAGAAAGCTGAGTCGCTCACAAAGTGGTGATCTCTCGTCTTCTGACTCCTCTAAAACCCTCTCATTAAACCTGAGCCATGACAGCTCGCGGTTCTCATATAGTTTGCTCATTATACCCTCCTAATTGTAATCCCCAAAAACAACCTGACGGCCCGTCACGAAAGCCGCCAACTCGTAAAGAATATTTTACCACAAATGCGAGGATAATGCATCAAAAAAGCACGCTGTGAGAGTCTTCTCAAAGCGTGCTCATATAGGAGTTTTACTCTTCTCCTGTTTCTTCGATCTTCTTTATATTTTCCTCTTCAATTTCAGGGAAATGCGACAGCATCGGTCTTACATCTGTCCTGCCCTTGATACGGCGGTCTGTATAGTTCTTTGTAAGCTTAAGGATCAGCGGTGAAAGTGATACTACACCGATAAGGTTCGGAAGCATCATGAGTCCGTTAAATGTATCGGATATATCCCATGCGATGGAAGATGTCATCAGTGCTCCGGACAGGATCATAACAACGA
The DNA here is from genome assembly GCA_900316715.1 of uncultured Eubacteriales bacterium. Classification (GTDB taxonomy): domain Bacteria; phylum Bacillota; class Clostridia; order Lachnospirales; family Lachnospiraceae; genus Eubacterium_Q. Next base: position 4,536 of record ONEC01000068.1, on the reverse strand, counting down.
ATACAACCTTATAGATAACTGTCACTAAAGGAGCTTTCTCACCTGCAAGATACTCCACAGCCTTTGATCCGTAATGGGACCATCCAAGAATAGTAGTAAATGCAAAGAGCAGAATTGCAAGTGCTATAAAGCCTCTTCCTATCTCGATATCACCTATCTTAAACACGCTGTTAAAAGCTTCAGCTACAAGAGTTGAATCACTTTCTGTTAATGCCTCACCTGTCTCAAGATTGATAACTCCTGATGTAAGGATAGTAAGTGCTGTCATGGTACATACAATTATTGTATCTGCAAATACTTCGAAGATTCCCCAGATTCCCTGCTTAACCGGCTCGACTACATTTGAATTGGAGTGAACCATAACCGAAGAACCAAGTCCTGCCTCGTTGGAGAATACACCTCTCTTACATCCCATTGTTACGATAGTCTTAAGAGTTATTCCGGCTGCTCCGCCCCATGCTGCCTGCTTTGTGAATGCCATTCCAAAGATAGCTTTAAATGCGTGAGGTATAGCTGATACATTTCCAAAGATTATTATAAGTGCTCCGACAATATAGGCTACAACCATAAATGGTATAACCTTCTCTGCAACAGCTGCTATTCTCTTAAGTCCACCGAGAATAACTACGCCTACAACACACATGAGTATTATTCCGACTATGAGCATATAAAGTGTAACGCTTCCGCTCTCAGTTGAATAAAGAACTTCCTTAGATAAAGCCGGAATATCAAAAGCTGAAGTAATGTTGATTACGATCTTATTAACCTGGCCCATGTTTCCGATACCGAAGGATGCCAGTGCCGCACAGATTGCAAATATAACCGCAAGTGCCTTACCAACATGCTTCATGCCCTTGTATCCGCCAAGTCCGTCTTCCAGGTAGTACATAGCACCACCGGACCACTCATCAGCATGATTCTTACGTCTGAAATATATTCCGAGTATATTCTCTGAATAATTTGTCATCATTCCGAAGAAGGCTGCAACCCACATCCAGAATACTGCTCCCGGGCCGCCTGACATAATAGCCGCTGCAACTCCGGCAATATTTCCTACACCTACTGTTGCTGCAAGTGCAGTACAGAGTGCCTGGAACTGTGATATGGACGCCTTATCATTTGTATGTCCCTTTACCTTGGAATCAAAAAGACTTCCAACTGTCTTCTTCATCCAGTGCTTAAAGTGTGTAACCTGAAATGCCTTTGTCAGGATGGTCATCAGGATACCTGTGGCAATAAGCAGCCACACACCTACCTTTGACCAGACAAAGCTGTTCAGGATATCATTATACTTTGTCAAAGTATCAAGAAAGCTGTTCATAGATAATACCTCTTCTTTTCACAAATAAACCTCAGAGAATATATCATATAAACAGCTTTCTTTTCAATAAATTTTTTGTTATTCGGCAGATACGCCTTCAGTTTTTATTATGAACTTTACATTTCCCTTCATGGAATCGCTTTTACCGCCAAAGGACTGATACTCTTCACCGGCTGTTCTCATAGCATTAAATCTGTCTGTAAGAAGGTTCAGATCATCCTCTTTATCACTGAGCTTATCAAACAGTTCATCAGTTGCATCATTCAGCTTGTTTCCACCGTTTACAAGCTCCGGAGATGCAGCTGTAAGCTTTCCTGCTCCATCCTTCAGCTGCAGAGTTCCGGCTGCAAGGCTGTCTGTTCCGGCCGCAAGAGTACCTGCTCCGGCATTAAGCTTATCCAGACCTTCATTCAGGCTTCCTGCTCCGCTTTCAAGCTGTCCCAGTCCCTGAGTAACCTTTCCCGAACCTGCACTTAGCTGCTGTGCTCCCTGTGACAGAGATGCAATTCCACCATTCAGCGCTTCGTTATTTCCAGCCAGAGTACTGAGTCCTGTATCAAGAGAAGATATACCGCCCTTTAACTGTCCTGCTCCCAGTTTCAGCTGTGATATTCCTTCATGGAGCTGATCAGCTCCTGAACAAAGTGCCTCAGAATTGCTGTCCAGTGTACCAAGTCCCTCACTGAGTTCTCCTGCTCCAGCGCTGAGCTGTGTAAGACCTCCATAAATCTGTCTGCTTCCTGCACTGAGTGAATCAGCTCCCCCTTTGAGCTGACCCACTCCGTTTTTGAAGGCTTCCTCAAACCCTAGCACCTGCGACACGGCGCTGTCAGCACCGTATGCCTGACTATAGGATGCCAGCTGTGCAGAGTACTGGGCAACTGCTGCGGAAGCTGCCTGTACACTCTCATTTGCTGCAGCGGCACTAGCTGCGGCTGATGCCGCCTGTGCTGTGGCTTCTTCCTCTGTGGCTCCTGCTTCTATAGCTGCACTGTAGGCTCCCGGAAATACTGCTGCATAAACCTGTCCATAGGCTGATGCATATGTATCTGATGCCTGCTTTACAGCTCCCTTAAGTGTCTCTATAGTTTCAGCGTTCGGTGTTCCTCCCGCCTGCTGTTCTATGGAATTCTTGCTTCCATGAAGACTGTCAAACATTGTATTAACCTGGCCCTGCATATTGCCAAGTCCTGCATCCAGGCTGTCTATTCCCTGAATAAGTCCCGGATTTCCACTGCTTTCATTACTCATTCCCGGAAGTATCTGCTGAGAAAGAGCAGCTGATATCTGGTCTGCTCCATCCTTCGCAGAGCTTACTCCTTCTGTATAGGATGTCACTCCGTCCAGAAGATCCTTAGAACCGACCTGAAGCTGAACTGCTCCTGATTCAAGGCTCTCTGCTCCTGCTCCCAGCTGCTTTGCTCCATCAGCCGCACTGGATACTCCTTCTGTATACTGTGCCATTCCGTCTGCCAGAGTATCCGCTCCTGCTCCCAGGGTCTTAGCTCCTTCAGTAATCTGATCTGAACCATCCTTTGCTGCTGTAATGCCTCCTGCCAGCTGCTCAGAACCACTCTTTAACTGATCTGTTCCACTCTTTAATTCCTTTGCACCATTATTTAACTTGCCTGCACCCTGCTCCAGTTCATCTATTCCATCAGCCAGCTGTCCGACACCATCTGTATATTCAACAATACCTGATGTAAGCTTATCCATTCCGTCACTGTACTGATCAGCAAGGTCATCTATCTTTTCCTCAACCTCAGTTACATCTATTTCCTTATCTGTTCCCAGAAGGTCCGTAGCGGCAAGAGTCATGGACATATCATATTCAAAGTTCTCTGCCATTGCATTTACAGTAAAATGATCCGGAAGAAGTTCTGTATCCTCATCAAGTCCGAGGCTTTCAGTAAGTCCCGGCATTCCGAGTCCGACTATTATGAATCTGTCTCCATCTGAAATAACCTTTCCATTCTCAACCGTAACATCACTGAAGTTCTCACTATCCAGGAAGAGACCGGTTGCCATCGCAAATGGAGTATACACATCGCCCTCTTTGGAATCATTTATATAATCAAAACGGATGCTTACTTTTCCGCTCTTTCCTGCTATCTCCTCAGGTGTTACCTCTTTACCGTCGAGAGTATAAGTAATCTTTACTCTTACCGGAGGCGCTGCATCTGTATGTCCCTGATAGTAAATGTCGCTGCCGTCGGCCTTCCATTCAAGCTGGCCGTTCTTCTCTTCGTAGGTCTCATCTCCACTTACATTTTCGATATCAGTAAGATTACTTGAATCTGCTAAAACCTCTGCGTTGTCTGAATTCTTGAGCCACTCATCAACGATTACATCAGATACCTTTCCTTCTGAATTTGTAAATACATATACTGTCTCATCCTTATCGCATTCACTGTCTGAACCAAGTCCGAGAGAGCCGCCCAGAACCTCTGCCATTTCACTTTCATTATCATCCAGAAGAGCTGTCTCAACGGGTTCAGCCGCAATTTCCTTTGCGCCGCATCCTGAAGCTGTAAGGATCATCGATGCAGCAAGTACTGCCGCAAGAGCCTTCTTTACACATTTTCTTCTATACATTTCTCCATCCTCCTATCTGACACCTGTCAGTAACTGCCCGTTATGTGTTCCTTCATCCACATTGTCATGTGACTTAAATCCCATTGATGTATGAACTACTATTCCGTCAAACAGTCTGAGCACTGCTGGAAGAAGCAGAATAACTATAAACATACTTATTATTGCGCCTCTTGCCATAAGTACACATAAGGAACTGATCATATCTATCTTTGAGTAGAGTCCTACACCGAAGGTTGCTGCAAAGAAGGTCAGGGCACTTACAAATATAGAATTTATAGAGCCGGCCAGTGCCTCCTCTGCTGCAGCCTTACCTGATAACCCCACGCATCTGGCTGCTTTATACTTATTAGTCATAAGTATTGCGTAATCTACTGTAGAACCAAGCTGTATGGTTCCGATAACGATCGATGCAATAAACGGAAGTGTTGTTCCCATATAATACGGAATACCCATATTTATAAATATCGCCACCTCTATGACCGATACCAGAAGTACCGGAAGTGAGAGGGATCTGAATACAAAAAGTATTATCAATCCGACCAAAAGGATGGATACCGTATTAACTGTATTAAAATCGTGATTTGTTATGGTTATAAGATCCTTTGTACAAGGAGCTTCTC
>ONEC01000050.1 GCA_900316715.1 uncultured Eubacteriales bacterium | reverse complement strand
CGAATTTCCTGCTGAATGCCTGCCTTTGCACAGTTTCTCTTGAATCTGCGAAGTGCGCTATCCAGTGTCTCATTCTCTTTAACGATTACGCTTGACAAATCTCTCACCTCCCAACAGTTAAAAGATAAGACCGAGAGTTATTATAACATAATGAAATATATTGTCAAGAAACATTTTTACACAGGGTGCCTGAGTATATGAATACTACAGCTGGCCCTTTGCTGTTTCTACACCTGCTGCAAGAGCATTATCTATTCCTGAAGCGTCCTTACCACCGGCCTGAGCCATGTTAGGTCTTCCGCCTCCGCCGCCTCCAACGATAGGAGCAATGGCCTTAATGATATTACCTGCATGGATTCCGGCAGCTACTGCATCATCACTTGCCATAACGAGAAGGCTTACCTTTCCGTCATTATCTGAAGCAATGATAACTACTGACTTTCCAAGCTTCTGCTTCATATCATCACCAAGTGTACGCATTGCATTTGCATCTACGCTTGAAAGCTTGATAGGAAGGATCTTAACTCCATTTGCTTCAACAACATCGTTCATAACGTCTGCTGCTGCAGCCTTTGCCATCTTGTCCTTGAGACTCTGGTTCTCTGACTGGAGTGCCTTAATCTCCTCCATAAGAGCCTGGATCTTATCTGCAAGTTTTGAAGGCTCAGACTTAGCTGCTGCTGCCGCATGGATAAGAGTCGCCTCGATATCCTTGTAGTAGTTCATAGCACCTGCGCCTGTAAGAGCTTCAATTCTTCTTACTCCTGCTGCGATACCCTGCTCTGAAACAATCTTAAATGTATTGATAACTCCTGTATGTGCTACATGTGTACCACCACAGAGCTCGATTGACCAGTCACCCATGTTTACGACACGTACTGTGTCTCCGTACTTCTCACCGAAAAGCGCCATAGCGCCTGTCTTCTTAGCATCTTCAATAGACATTATATCTGTTCTTACTGTAAGATCAGCTGCAATCTCTGCATTTACTATCTCTTCAACCTTCTTAATCTCATCAGCTGTCATAGCCTGATCATGAGAGAAGTCGAATCTGAGTCTGTCATCAGCAACATATGAGCCCTTCTGTTCAACATGATCACCAAGAACAGTCTTAAGTGCCTTCTGAAGAAGGTGTGTAGCTGAATGGTTCTTGCAGATATCTGAACGTCTGCCTTCCTCAACCTTGAGAACTGCCTTCTCACCGGCCTCGATGCTTCCTGATACTACAGAACCGATATGAACATATCTTCCGTCCTTAAGCTTAATAACATCTTCTACGTTGAATACACCGGACTCTGTCTCGATAGTACCCTTATCAGCTGTCTGACCACCCATTGTTGCATAGAATGGTGTGTTAGGTGTGATGATAGCACCTGAAGTTCCCTCATCGATAGATATAGCAGCAGCGTCGCCGCTTACGAGAACATCGATAACGCTTTCATCTGTAGTCTTGTCATAGCCCGTAAACTCTGTAGAAGCAGCTGTTCCAAGGCCGTTAAATACTGTATCGTCTGAGCTGAGCTTAGCTGAGAAGTTCTGATTCTCTCTTGCTCTCTGCTTTGCAGCTTCCATAGCCTTGTCGAATCCGCTCTCATCTACAGTAAGTCCCGACTCTGCAGCCATTTCAACTGTAAGTTCGATAGGAAATCCGAATGTATCGTAAAGGTAAAATGCTTCCTCACCGTTGATCTTGTTCTGTGAAGCAGCCTTCTTCTCATCGAGGATCTTTGTGAATTCCTTCATACCGTTCTCAAGAGTACTCTCGAATCTTACGATCTCCTTATCAAGTTCCTTAAGGATGAATTCACGGTTCTCTGTAAGAAGTGGATAGCTGTCATCATAAACCTTATCAATATAGATCTTTGCAACCTCAAGAAGATTTTCCTTCTTAAGACCAAGAGCACGTCCGTGTCTTACAGCTCTTCTGATAAGACGACGAAGTACATAACCTGCTCCAACGTTTGATGGGCGAAGCTTTGCAGCATCACCGATAAGCATAGTTGATGTACGCATATGGTCTGCAAGGATTCTCATAGACTTTGTAAGCTTCTCATCAGCATTGTACTTTGTACCTGAAGCCTGCTCTATATATGCGATAACCTCTGTGAAGAGATCTGTCTGGTATACATCCTTTGATCCGTTAAGGAATGCAAGGATTCTTTCGAGTCCCCATCCTGTATCTACATTCTTCTGCTTAAGTGGTGTAAGATGGCCATCCTGATGCTTCTCATACTGCATGAAAACATCATTTCCAAGTTCTGTGTACTTACCGCAGTCACATCCAGGGCCACAGTTCGGACCACAGTCAGGAACATCTGCAATATAGAACATCTCGCTGTCAGGACCACATGGACCATATTCAAGTCCCCACCAGTTATCTCCTGCCGGAAGATAATATATATTCTCTGGCTTAAAACCTGAAGCTATTCTATACTGAGCGCCTTCCTCATCACGAGGAGCGTTCTCATCACCTGCAAATACTGTAGATGCAAGATGATCAGCGTCAAAACCGAAAACCTGTGTAAGAAGCTCAAAGCTCCACTTACATCTGTCTTCCTTGAAGTAATCTCCGAGACTCCAGCTTCCCATCATCTCAAAGAATGTAACGTGGCTCTTATCACCAACTGAATCGATATCATTTGTACGTACACAGCCCTGTACATTACAGAGTCTTGTTCCAAGCGGATGCTTCTCTCCAAGAAGATAAGGCATAAGCGGCTGCATACCTGCTACATTAAAGAGAACTCCTGTTGAACCATCTGATACAAGTGAAACTGCACCAACATCCACATGTCCTCTCTCAATATAAAAATCCTTCCAGGTCTTTCTTAATTCCTTCGAAGTGAACTGTCTCATTAATCTATCCTCCAAAAATTATTATTCGCGTCTTGCAAGTTCATCAGTAATATCTTCCCAGGTCACACCACGCTCTACCATAAGAACCATGGCATGATACAGGAAGTCTGCGATCTCGTACTTAATCTCTTCCGCGTCCGGATTCTTGGCGGCAATGACAATCTCAGTACACTCCTCACCGACCTTCTTAAGTATCTTATCTATACCCTTATCAAAGAGATAATTTGTATAGCTTCCTTCACGAGGATTTTCTTTTCTATCCTTTATAGTTGCATATACATCCTGCAGAACAGTAAATGCATCAGATACCTCTGAGCTGTTCTTAACTGCAAGCGGTGTAAAGAAACAGGTCTCGTTGCCTGTATGGCATGCAGGACCTTCCTGCTTAACCTTTGCAAGGATCGTATCCTTGTCACAGTCGATTGTAAGACTCAGCATATGCTGAAAATGTCCTGATTCCTCACCCTTTGTCCAAAGCTTCTCACGGCTTCTTGACCAGTAAGTCATAAGTCCTGTTTCAAGAGTCTTATTATAGGACTCCTCATTCATATATGCCATCATCAGAACCTTACCTGTGTAATAGTCCTGTGCGATACAAGGAACAAGTCCGTTCTCGTTAGTCTTAAATTCGCTGAAAGGAATCTTCGTTACAGTCTTAAGACCTTCTATCCTCTCATCTACTTCATCCAGGCTCTTAACGATCTTTTCTTCAAATCTCGCCTGAGCTTCAGCAAATATCTTCTCATCTTCAACAAGTGCGAAGTTCGCGCCTGCATAAAGGACCTTCTTTACATCTTCAAATCTTGGACTCTGCTTTGTAATGTCAACCACGATAACCTCTTCAGCAGACTTATCTCTTTCTGCCTTGATGACATTTACAAACTCATCCGTTGTCATATCCTTGCAGGATATAAATGTGTAACTGCTCATTCTATAATGCTCCCTTAGTTGAAAGTAATCCGTCTCCAAGTCTTGGATCCTTTGAAACTGCTATAGACAGTGCATTTGCAAATGCTTTAAATGCAGCTTCTATAATGTGATGATTATTTGTTCCTGAAAGCTGTTTAAAGTGCAGATTCATCTCTGCTGCATATGATACAGAATAGAAGAACTCCTTGAACATCTCTGTATCAAAATATCCAACTCTAGGAACTGTAAGCTCTATATCTGAAACATAGTAAGGTCTTCCGGAAAGATCAACCGCAGACAGGATAAGTGTTTCATCCATTGGCATTGCAAATGAACCGTATCTCTTAATTCCCGCCTTATCGCCTATAGCTTCCTTAATAGCCTTACCAAGTACGATACCTGTATCTTCTATAGAGTGATGTGAATCCACATAGAGGTCACCCTTAACTGTGACATCAAGGTCAAAATAGCCATGCTTAGCAAAGCTCTTAAGCATGTGATCAAGGAATCCGATTCCTGTATCTACATTTGCTTCGCCCTTGCCGTCAAGATTAAGAGTAAGCTTAATATCTGTCTCACCTGTTTTTCTCTCAATTGTTGATATTCTGTCAGCCATCATAACCTCCTTCACATATAATCCGTTATTCTTACTGCTCGTCCTTAAATCTTACAGCGATTGAATTAGCATGAGCTGTAAGTCCTTCAGACTTAGCAAACATCTGTATATCCTTAGATACTGCTCTGAGGGCCTCCTCTGAGTAGCATATGATACTTGACTTCTTTATGAAATCATCTACACCAAGTGGTGAGAAGAATCTTGCGGTTCCGTTAGTAGGAAGGACATGGTTAGGTCCTGCAAAATAATCTCCGAGAGGCTCTGATGAGTACTCTCCAAGGAATATAGCACCTGCATTCTTTATCTTAGTCATAATATCCCATGGGTTAGCTGTAACAATCTCCATATGTTCAGGCGCAATCTCGTTAGCTGCGTCGATTGCATCCTGCATATTATCTGCTACAAGGATAACACCAAAGTTTTCAAGAGACTTTTCAATGATCTCTTTTCTTTCAAGCTCAGCTGTAAACTTGTCAACCCAGACTGACACCTCTTCTGCCAGCTTCTCACTTGTTGTAACAAGAGTTGCTGAAGCAAGTTCATCATGCTCAGCCTGTGACAGAAGGTCTGCTGCCACAAACTCAGGATTAGCAGTCTCATCAGCAAGTACAAGAATCTCACTTGGGCCTGCGATTGAATCAATGCTTACGTGTCCGTAGCACAGTCTCTTTGCAAGAGCAACAAAGATGTTTCCAGGTCCTACGATCTTATCAACCTTAGGAATGCTCTTTGTACCATATGCAAGAGCTGCTATAGCCTGTGCACCGCCAACCTTATATATTTCTGTAACACCCGCTTCCTTTGCAGCTACGAGAGTCATAGGATATACCTTACCCTCTGCATTGCAAGGAGTAGTCATTACTATATTAGGAACGCCTGCAACCTGTGCAGGTATAACATTCATAAGAACTGTAGATGGATATGCTGCCTTACCGCCCGGTACGTATACACCGGCATATTCTACAGGTGATACTCTCTGACCGAGGATTACGCCTGTATCTTCAGTAGTGATCCATGTATTTCTCTTCTGCTTTGCATGAAAGTCCTTAATATTCTTAATAGCACGTCTTACTACTTCAAGAAGCTCCTTATCAACTTCATTATAAGCTTCTTCGATTTCAGCATCGGTAACTCTGATATTTGACTCGTTAATATCAGCCTTATCGAACTTCTTTGTATATTCAAAAACAGCCTCGTCACCGCGAAGATGGACATCTGCCACGATATCCTTAACTATCTTCTCATAATCTCCGTAATCATCAGTGGTTCTCTTAAGTAATCCTGCAAGAAGATTATTCTTTGTTTCGCTGCTCAATCTGACTGTCTTCATCTTATTCCTCCTAATGTTTTAATAATCTGTCTATGATTATTTATCAAGCACAGTACTCAGCTTTGTAAGGAAATCTCTTATCCTCTCATGCTGCATCCTGAGACTTACCTGATTTACTACCACGCGGGCAGAAAGCGGACATACCTCTTCAAGAACCATAAGTCCGTTCTCCTTAAGAGTTGAACCTGTCTCTACAATATCAACTATAACCTCTGAAAGGCCTACAATAGGTGCAAGCTCAACAGATCCGTTAAGTTTGATGATCTCAACTGTCTGGTTCTTCTTATTGGTGAAGTAATCCTTTGCAATGTTAGGATACTTTGTAGCTACACGGATAATCTCATTTCTTGATAAAAGTTCCTTTGCACTTTCAGGACCGCAGACACACATTCTGCACTTTCCAAGGCCAAGGTCCATAACCTCATAAAGGTTTCTGCCTTCCTCTAAGATAGTATCCTTACCTACAATACCTATATCAGCCGCGCCATACTCTACATATGTAGGTACATCACTCGGCTTTGCAAGAAAGAAACGCATACCCAGCTCTTCGTTAGTGAAGATAAGCTTACGGGTATCCTTATCCTTCATCTCTTCACATGTTATTCCAATCTGTTCAAAAAGCTTCAGAGAATCCTTAGCAAGTCTTCCCTTAGCCATGGCAAATGTAAGATATCTCATTATAAACCTCAAGCGTCTAAATTAATAATATTGTTTGTGTCTCCCTTTACCTCGTACACTGCTCTGTAGCCCTTTGCACGGAAGTAATCCTCATACTCATTAAGAGTATGCTTCTTTGAACGTCTGATAAGATCTGTATTATGTCCTTCGCTTCTGAGTGAAGCTGCCAGCTTAACCGCCTGTTCCTGATCCTCTATATCATAGATTACAGCAGTTCCTGCAGGAGACTTCTTCATCTCTATCTTCTGACGATGAAGTGCATTCATCAGTTCGTCTACATATATAGCAAAACCGATGGATGGAGCTCCCTTGCCAAACTGTGACATAAGGTTATTGTATCTTCCGCCCTTTACAACAGGATTACCTGTTCCGTAAGTGAAGCCTCTGAATACGATTCCTGTATAATAATCATAGCCGTTTATCATACTGAGATCAAAACCGATATAGTCCTGATATCCATAATATGATATAGCTGTATATACCTTTCTCATTCTGTCAATAGCCTCAAGACTTCTTGGATTACCAACAAGCTTTTCAGCCTTATCAAGCATCTCCGGTCCACCGAAAAGAGTATCCAGACTAAGGATAGCTGTTTTTGTTCTGTCAGGAATGTTAAGTCCTGCAACATACTCTGAAAGTCCGAAGAAATTCTTGATCCTGATATACTGTCTGAGTTTATATTCAACTTCCTGTTCAATACCTGCAGACTCCATAAGTCCCTTAAAAAAGTCCACAACTCCCAGTTCTATACGGAAGTCTTCAAGACCTACAGCCTTCATACAATCTATGATGCAGGCAAGCATTTCAGCATCCGCAGCTGATGAATCATCATTAAAAAGCTCACAGCCGATCTGTGTGATCTCATTCAGCTTTCCCTGATGCTTAGGTGCATTTATAAAGGTCTGTCCCTGATAGCAGAGTCTTATAGGAAGACTGTCATCTGCATAGTACTTTGCAACACTTCTTGCTACACTCGGAGTGATGTCAGGTCTCAGTACAAGGGTATTGTTGTCCCTGTCAAAGAACTTGTACATATCCGTGGATGGAGCGGAGCCTTTATCAAAATTGAAAATATCGAAGAATTCGAAATGCGGAGTCTCAATATCCTGATTACCATAAAGCTTAAGAACTTTATGAATCTCCTCCATTAAATTCTTCTTCTCATCACATTCTGCGCCATATATGTCGCGAACGCCTTCCGGTGTCTGTAATAATGTATCCTTCATCTTGTCTCCTAACGGGTATTAATCGCTTCAAACGATAAAACTCAGGTTATTGTAGTACAAATCCCTTTTTAAATCAAGGATTAAGAGTATACAACATCCATATATATTCCGGTCTTATCTTCTTTACAGGTTGCGAACCGGTATTTAACTCTTGAACTTTCGTTGTATCTTACGGAAATGTGTGAATATGGATAAGCCACTTCCTCGGCCATATCCCTGAATGCTCTGTCAGCCTCATCGACTGAAAAATCCTTCATTCTTACATCTACTATATATTTATTGAAACTGACATTTATAGTTACAGTCTTTGTAGACTCATCTTCCATTATGACTTCTTCAACCTTATGAATAAGATCATCATCAAGCTGTAATGTGAGTCTTCCAATATATTCATTTAATACTCTGAACAAAATAATTCTCCTGGCAATCTTTTATGTCGATATACTTTACTGATTTCTAACCTTAGTATCAGGTATAGCATCATGGATTTCTTTAAACTTTTCTCTATTCATGATAAAGAGCCTTACAACAGCCGGATCGAAATGCTTTCCGCTGTCCTTTATTATTTCCTCATAAGCCTCTTCAACGGTCCAGCCTCTTTTATATGATCTTTCAGATGTAAGGGCATCAAAAACATCCGCAACAGCTATAAGTCTTGATATATAAGCTATTTCCTTGCCCTTCATGCCGAGATATCCTTTACCATCCCATCTCTCATGATGTTCCTTCGCCATAATAGCTGCAAGCTTCATGATCTCACCCGGACAATTCTGCAGAAGCGCCTCTCCGTAAAGGACGTGGCTCTTAAGTATATTGAACTCTTCATCCGTCAGCTTGGAAGGTTTATTAAGAATCTCCTCAGGGATCATAAGTTTTCCAAGGTCATGCATCATGGCTGCTGTAGCAACCTTCTCATTATACTCGTCATCAAATCCTGAAGCATGTCCCAGAACCTTCATATATTCAGCAACTCTCTTGATATGCTCACCTGTCTCAAGTGACTTTGTTTCACTCATTTCTGAGAAAGCATATACAAGATACTTCTGATTCTCCGACATAGTGATCGCTGTTTCAATATACTTATCAGAAATCTGTGAGTTTCTGGATACTATGAAGAACGCAATAAATGACATGAAGATAATAGTAAAGATTATCGGTAGTGTCATAGATAAGAATATATCTTCATAGCTGGTAAATGTATGTCTCAGGACAATGTCCGGATATTTAAACTGCACCCAGGCTGAACAAAGCATGGTAGCCGATTCCACAAGAGATGTGAAAAGGACAAATGTTCTGTTGTAATACATGGATGCAAGCAGTATCGGGAAAAGAACCATTGGATATACAATGGTATTGAATTCTGTTATAAGAATTCCAATAGCAAGAATGGTTGAGGTTATAAGGATGTGTCTCGTTATGCTCATTGAATACATTCTGAAAAGAGGAATGTATATACACGGGATGATGATAACAAGCACACATAGTATGCCGGATATAGTCAGTATAACCGGATTAAACCTGTTCAATATGAACATGATGGCATAAAAAAGAACAAGAAAACAAAGCACCACTCGAATGCAGCGTACAGAAATCTTATTCAAATCTTCTGTAGTTTTCCTTCTGTAATACTTCTTATCCATCTCGGCCCCCAAAACTGAATAAAGATGTATCCCAGTTTCCGGAGATACACCTTATAATCATACCATTTTTACGCGCCTTTTACAACAATGGTGTCAGCATCCCTCCAGCTGCCGTCTATGTTATAGAACTCTCTCATCTCATCAGAAAAGAGATGCACTACGATATCACCATAGTCAAGAAGAACCCAGCCTCCTTCGGAGCGTCCCTCTCTGCCTATAAGCGCATATTCATTTTTATACATAGCCGTCTCAACCCCGTCTACAAGGGCATCCAGCTGTGATTTGTTGGACGCTGAAGCTATTACAAAACCGTCGCAGATGGATGTAAGCTTCGTAATATCAAGAGCCTTGATATCATAAGCCTTCTTATCCAAAAGTGCATTAACGGTTATCTCAATCATATCGTTATACATATAACCCTCCGGTTTACATAATTCATTTAACCAAGGTTAAACAACTTATTTATTCTTATTATAAAAATCATAAGTTTTCTGTGTCAAATCATCCACTATAAAGTCCTTAGTTTCCAGATAACCGAGAATATTTCTCAGTATATGGACAAGACATTTATCCAGATCCGTGAACGCTTCTTTGCGGATCTCCGGCAGTTCCGGAAGCATCCTTCTGTTAGGTTCTATATAATCCGCAATATAGATGATCTTATCCATGAGCGTCATATCAGGACGACCGGTAGTATGATAGATGATTGCATCAAGGATCTCCTTATCGTCCACTCCGAACTTCTCTTTTGCATAGTAAGCTCCCAGCTTTCCATGCAGAAGATCCGGATTCTCCTCTTCCGCTTTAGAGATCTCTATATTATGCTTACGTGCCTTCCTTAGCTTATCTTCCGTAGAATAACACTTTGCATTATCATGGAGAAGTCCGGCTATACGCGCCTTGGTTATATCTGCTCCATGAACCATGGCAAGATTCGCCGCTGTATACTCAACACCTACAGAATGTATAAATCTTTTCTCTGTAAGTCTCTTCTTCAGCTTCTTTATATGCTCAGCTCTATCTATCTCCATCAGGTTTCCTCCTGTATAGATCATGTTCTGCTATATAATCAGCAACCTTTTCAGGTACCATATCTGAAATATCCTGACCAAGCGCTGCCCTATCCCTTATATCAGTTGAAGAAAGCGGACAATCCTTCATATCAAGAAGAAGTATTTCTGCATCACTATGTCTGGAGCATATTCCTTCTATAATATTCTTTGATCTTTTCCTGTCGGTCTTTCCCCTCACTGCCGTGAGAAATGTAACGCTGCCCAGAAGTTCATCAGCTTCAACCCATTTCTCAACCCATTCAAGAGAATCTCCACCGATTATAAAGTATATTTTTCTTTCAGGATCTTCGGCCTTCAGTTCTCTGATGGTATCAATGGTATGGGTCACTCCGCCGCGTTTAATCTCCATATCCGATACAGACATATACTCATAATCTTCAATCGCAAGACGTATCATATTGATTCTGTCTTCGTCTGAAGCAAAGCATTCATTATCCTTATAATATGTAGATTTATTAGGCATGAATACTATGTTCTTAAGGTCATACTGCTTCGCAGCACATACAGCCATCTCAACATGCCCCTTATGTATCGGATTAAAGGATCCTCCGAGAATTGTAATGTTATTTTCTCTTAACATTTCTTCCTGCACCTGGCTTTTTATCATAAGACTTCTTAAAACCTGTAGATTTAACTGCCGGGCGTCTGTCAGATGGACGTCTGTCAGAGTTCTTCTTCTCCGGCTTCTTCTCGACCTTCTTTTCAACCTTCTTCTCCGGAAGTTTTTCTCCAGGGAATACGATCTTAATATCTTCGTTATTTCTCTTATATAAAACTATCTTTCTTCCGATAACCTGTACAACCTCTGAACGGGAACGTTCAGCAAGTGTATGTGCAAGTTCATTGATATCGTCTGCACAGTTCTTAAGTACATTGATCTTTATAAGTTCTCTGGCTGCAAGTGCCTCAGATGCTGCGGATACAAACTCCGGAGTAAGGCTGGACTTACCAAGTGAGAGAACAGGATCAATAGTCATAGCAAGCCCCTTAAGATAGGCTCTGTCTTTTGTTGTCATTTTAATATCCTCTTTTATTCGTAATACGTAAATTCATGGCCATATACATTTACTGTATCGCCTTCCTTCATGCCAAGACCGATAAGCTCATCAAGAATACCATTCTTCTTCATGAAGTTCTGGAAGAATAAGAATCCCTTCTCATCCTCAAGGTTCGTGTAACCAAGCATACGCTCAACACGAGGTCCTTCAACCATGTATGTATCTTTAAACTCTGTTGACTTTGAGCAGTAGATAGGAAGCTCAGGGCTGTCCTTAAGCTCTTCCACATCCATCTCAGACTCAAATACCATATTCTCCTTCGGAGTCTTCTGTACAAGCTGATAAACAGCCTCAAGAAGATCCTTCACACCTTCACCTGTAGCTGCAGAGATAGGATAAACCGCTGTATCAGGAAATGCCTTGTGAAGCTTATCCAGAACAGCCTTTCTTGCTTCTTCATCCAAAATATCCAGCTTGTTGGCTGCGATAACCATCGGACGCTCTGCAAGTTCCTCGTTATAAGTCTTAAGCTCTGCATTTATAACAGCTATATCCTCAACAGGATCTCTTTCCTCTACAGATGCAGCATCGATTACATGTACAAGAACTCTGGTACGTTCTATATGTCTCAGGAAATCAAATCCAAGGCCTACACCTTCCGATGCACCCTCTATGATTCCCGGGATATCAGCCATAACAAAACCTCTGTCCGGACCAAGATCTACAACACCCAGATTAGGTACAAGGGTTGTGAAATGATAATCAGCGATCTTCGGACGTGCATTTGTTACTGCAGCAAGAAGAGTTGACTTACCTACACTTGGAAATCCAACGAGACCTACATCTGCGATCATTTTAAGCTCAAGCATAAGATACTTTTCAGTTGCAGGCTGACCAGGCTGAGCGTATTTAGGAGCCTGCATGACACTTGTAACATAGTGTCTGTTGCCTCGGCCGCCATGTCCGCCATACATAAGTGTAAACGGTTCAGTCCTATCTGCCATATCGATTATAACCTTACCGGTTTCAAAATCTCTTATAACAGTTCCAGGAGGGACTTTAAGCGTAATATCTGCTCCGTTTGCACCATGGCAGTTTCTCTTACCGCCTTCCTGACCGTCACCGGCCTTATACTTTCTTATATTTCTGAAATCCGTAAGAGTATTAAGTCCCGGATCAACAACTACGTAAACGTTACCGCCGTCGCCGCCGTCACCGCCATCAGGACCACCATTAGGAACATAAAGCTCCCTGCGGAAAGAAACATGGCCATCGCCACCCTTCCCCGATCTTACAAAAATTTTAGCTCTATCTGCAAAGTACATATTTATCACCTTCCATAAACAAAAAGGAGCTTTGCAAAACTACAAAGCTCCATTCGTTCGATACTTATTGAGAGATTAAGCAACAGGGTAAATTGAAACCTGCTTTCTGTCTCTTCCGAGTCTCTCATATCTTACAACTCCATCTGTTAATGCGAAAAGAGTGTCGTCTCCGCCACGTCCAACATTAAGTCCTGGATGGATCTTTGTTCCACGCTGGGTATAAAGTACATTACCAGCTTTTACAAACTGTCCGTCTGCTCTTTTTGCTCCAAGTCTCTTGGCAGCTGAATCTCTACCGTTCTTAGTAGAGCCCATTCCCTTTTTATGAGCAAAGAGCTGTAAATTTATCTGCATTTAATTTACCTCCCTGATAAAAACTCTGATATACTCGTCTTCATACTGTTTGTAAATATCACACAAACCGAGTCTGAGGCTCTTAATAAGAAGTTCACCCTCAGGGCTCACATTTCCTGTAAGCTTACACTTAACCATTCCGTCATCACAGTATTCTGTAATAACTCTGTCATTCGTAAACTTCTCAAGACTGTTAACGGTGTTTACGGTAAGTGCAGATACAGAAGCACATACAATATCATGTCCTTCCTCGTCAAAACCCGCATGACCAGTTACCGAAAAACCTATGTAATGTCCGTTCCTGATATAGAAAGCTGCTTTGATCATTACACACCTCGTTATGTAATATAAACAAATACGTCAATCGTTATTATGCGTTAATGCTTTCGATCTTTACTTCTGTGTAAGGCTGTCTGTGTCCGTTCTTCTTGTGGTATCCGGACTTTCTCTTGTAGTGATATACTACAACCTTCTTAGCCTTTGCAGTCTTAACTACGGTAGCCTTTACAGAAGCGCTCTTTGCGTCATCGCCGCAAACAACTCCCTTATCTGTTGATACAAGGACAACATCGTCAAATGTTACCTCAGCACCATCCTCAGCGCCAAGCTTCTCAACCTTGATTACGTCTCCTTCTTCTACCTTGTACTGCTTTCCACCTGTTGCTATAATAGCATACATGGCTAGTACCTCCTATTACATAAATCTCGCCAACTGCGGTGATACCCCCGATTGGGCATACTTTTCCTACCTCGTTGAGCGGCATACCGTAGTATATTAACATAACGTCTGAACGCCGTCAATCTCTTTTTTATAAAAAATTTCAGCAGTTTCAAAATACAGATATCTTCTGGAAGCATCCTTTATCTCATAAGAATATCTTCCCAGGGTTCCATCTATGTTTTCTGCCGTTGATATTACTGCACTTCCGGTCCATGCCATGGTCCTCGGAAATTCTACAAATGCTGTCTTCACATAATCAGAATTATATATCTTACGCTGCATTTTTAAAGTATATATAACAAACCCGATACCTATCGCTATGTTTGCTGCGCCAAAGGAAAATACCAGCCATATCATAAAAGGTATCGAAAAGTATTTTTGGAAAAACAGCCAGCAGAAAACAAGTATTCCAAAAGTCCACAGACCGATAACAATAGCCTTCTTAAGCCTTGCTGCCATGGTCCTACTGCTCATGCGTCTGCATTCCAGAGTTTTTGTTTCCTGAGTAAGCGGTCTTTCCGTACTGTTTATATCATAAACTCCCGGATGATATATGCACTCCATATCTTCTATATCATAGGAGCCGCTGTCATATGTATATGCCGGTGCTTCCGGAGCTCCCGTAATATCTGTCACAGGGATGATTGCAATTGAATTCGAAGTTTTCAGGATATAAACCCTTGTTCCCAGAGGAAGTATCCTCGGCTTTTTAGCGTTCATATACATTATATTCAGATAATGCGGGTAAGGAGTTTTATAATCACTCTCCAATACAGCAAAAGCCGGTCTGTTCTTTATACTCTGCAGCAGTATTGTTCCCATATCCACTGTAAGCTCCGGTGAATCAAGGAACTTATTCATTCCACGATTTTTAAAAAGTGTTTCCAGACCTTTAGACATCAGAACAGTAAGAACGATCATCGATATAAATATCGGCCAGAAATACTCATCCGATGATCTGATAGTTATACCTAAATCATCCTGAAATTCCGGTGCAATAAGATATATTCCGATAACGAGTCCCATTATCACACCGACAAATGCTGATTTTTCATAGGCCTCATTATGTCCGTAACCTATTCTTCCGCCTGCAATGAACTTACTTCTGTTTTTAAGTTTTGATCTTAATTCATCATTTACACTTTGATACATCACTAAATCCTCAGAAGCTCATGCAGTGGTCTTGCCTTTTTCTGGCGTGTAAGCTCAACCAGTCCAAGCCCGGTTGTATCAACATATACGGTCCTGACAGGATCCTTACTTATCACATCTTTTATATGACCGATAAGAGTTCTGTAGCTTTCAGGATCTTTCATACTTATAAAATCAATTATAACCATACCCGAAAGATTTCTTACCTTAAGAACTCTTGCAATCATATCTGCTGCTTCCATATTTATCTTGAGGAAGCTTCTCTCCTTATCCTTACCGGATATAGCTCTTCCGGAGTTAACATCAATAACCGTCATAGCCTCCGTCGTATCTACATAGAGGCATCCACCGTTCGGAAGATTTACAACTCTTTTCATCAGCTTCATCAGCTTTGTATCTATATCCAGCTTGTCTATTGCATCATCATCTTCTATTATATTCAGTCCGCCTTCCGGGAATCGACGTTTTATCTCTTCAACTGAATTCATGAATTTATCAGCATTTTCATAGATAAGAACCCCTGCATTCCGGTTTGTTGAAGCAGCTATTATATCTTTTTGTTTACATAATAATTTTATTGTTTCCTCACGGATATCTTCTTCTGATTCTGTGGCAGCTCCTGTCCTCACCACAGCACCCGAACATTCATCCCAGAGTTCATTTTCCTTCTTTTCCTTCTCAAAGATGTCTTCAACAAGATTCTTTAACTCATCTCTTTTTGAGGAAGCATCTATCTTCTTTGATACACCTATAACACCAAGTCTGTTTATAACCACATTCTTTCCGGTGAACTCAATATTTGCAGATGCTTCAGCCTTCTTAGTCTTTACCGGATCTCTCGCTATCTGTACAAGAAGCACATCTCCTTCGCATACCTTATCCGTATTAGCCATATGTCTGAGAAAGATATGTCTCTTCTCATTATCCTTAAGAGAATAATATAACGTATCCCCAAGCCCGGCATCCAGAAATGCAGCGTCTATATTCTTGACTATTTTTACAACCCTGGCTGTATATACATTTCCAAGTATGGAATCCCCCGAACAATTGATTGTCTCCACAAGACGGCTGTCTTCCAGAAGAAATCCCATCTTAAGATTCTCATATCTGCCAATTACTAAAGTGTTCATCGCTATACCTTCTCTTATAATCTGTAATATAAGGAAAACTTCCAGGTTATAGCACCTGGAAGTATATAATATCTGTTAGCTTTTTTAGTTTTTAAAGCTGTGAATAGGAGCAGGGATTCTTCCCTCTCTTGATACAAATTCGCTGCAGTCATACTTGTTGACCGGCATAATAGGAGCTTCTCCAAGAAGTCCTCCAAGGACTATTCTGTCTCCAACTCCCTTACCTATTACAGGAATGATTCTGACAGCTGTAGTCTTCTGGTTGATCATACCGATAGCCATCTCATCAGCGATAATACCTGAAATAGTAGAAGCACTGGTGTCTCCCGGTACAGCGATCATATCAAGACCAACTGAGCATACACAGGTCATAGCTTCAAGCTTTTCTATAGTAAGTGAACCAACATCAACAGCATCTATCATTCCCTGATCTTCACTTACAGGAATGAAAGCACCTGAAAGACCACCTACGTAAGAAGAAGCCATGATACCACCCTTCTTAACCTGATCATTCAGAAGTGCAAGTGCTGCAGTTGTTCCAGGAGCACCAACTCTCTCAAGACCGATAAGCTGAAGGATATCGGCAACAGAGTCACCGATTGCCGGCGTAGGAGCAAGACTGAGATCGATGATTCCGAAAGGAACACCGAGTCTTCTGGATGCTTCCTGAGCAACCAGCTGTCCGAC
>ONEC01000029.1 GCA_900316715.1 uncultured Eubacteriales bacterium | reverse complement strand
GATATGGGAATCATCAGTCCGCTCATGTTTATTACGTACTATCTTTGTAAAAAAGAGAAGTTTATCGGTTATGTTCTTTTTAGAATGATATTAATAGTATGTCTGGTCATTGGAATCATGCTTCCGGTTCAAACCATATTTCAAATTCTTGCCGGGATTGAACTGCCGATTCCTGCGCTGATTACGAAGGTTTTTATATTTATTATTCTTGCAGTGTTTGCATTATATTTTGATAGGAAATTAAGAAAAATAAGGAGATAAGCAGATCATGGATAAATACATTCAGATAAAAAGTAAAATACTTGAATATGCAGAAAGCGATGATGATATTAAGGGAATCGTAGCCATCGGCTCGACCACAAGAAGTGATGTGAAGGCAGATGAGTATTCGGATCTCGATCTTTTCATAGTAACTGTAAATACTGAACCTTGGTTTTCAGGGGAATATCCGAAGAGATTCGGCAACGTGAGTATTTCATTTATTGAGGATACTTTAGGCGGCGGAAAAGAGAGAAGATGTATCTACGATGAGGATAAGGATGTTGATATGCTCGTATTCACTCCGGAACAGTTTGAAGCTGCAGTAAAGGAAGGAGTGGCCCAGTGGGTTATGAATAGAGGATACATGGTGCTTTATGATTCCATGGACTTTACCAGCCTGCTGGAGAAGCATATAACTCTCAGTGTTACTGCACCTTCTATGACTGAAGATGAATTCCTGAACATGATAAATGATTTCTATTTCCATAATATTTGGGCATACAAGAAACTTAAGAGAGGCGAGATATGGTCTGCAAAAATAAGTGTGGACTCTTATCTGAAGGGCTATCTGCTCAGAATGATCGAGCTTTACCGCTATAAAGTTTCAGGCGTAGATGTGTGGCATGACGGAAGGTTTATAGACAGATGGGCAGGTGAGGAGATACTCTCAGAGATAAAAGAGAGCTTTGCTCATTACGATAAGGATGATATTAAGAGAGCACTTATAAAAACACATGAACTGTTTGCCCGTATAACCAGAGAGCTGGCTGAAGTTGAAGGATATGAATATCCAACTAATGCAGAGAAATGTGCTAAGGCATATCTGGGAATCTAGTCAGGTGTAAAATTATTTAGAATTTATTTATATTGAAAAATAGTCCATAAATCATAGAAACAGTCCCGTATAGAAGATATAAGCAATGAGCTTTACAAATTAATAAGAGACGACTTCGGTCGTCTCTATTTTTATAATAATTTGTATTCAACGTAGCGCTTATCTAAATTTTGTGTCAATGATCTGTAACCGCTTTTTCTTTCACATTCAGTCAGCAGCATTTTCTTATTCTTTTTGGTTTTGATATAAATACGGTAAGTATTCCATTTCCTATATTTATTACGGTGATTAACTTCTTCTACTTTGACAGCATCGATATCGTGGTAATCAATTACCGTCAGACCGTGATTTAGCCCAATTAGAGAACTTGGTGTAACAAGAACTTCAATATCTTTTAACCATACTGTATCAATATCATTTGCAAGTCTATCGATTTCTCCGGCTCGATATCTTCTGCCACTGCAGGCAGGTCTGATATTCTTAAGCATATATCTACAATCATGAGAAAAGATCATAGCTACTATGATGATCGTAAGTCCAAAGATAAAGCCTAATATATGGTTATTTTTTATTTCATCCCATAGACTCATTTCAGAACAGTCCAGATAATAATAGGCATATTCTTCATCTTTGAGAGTATCATAATACCCTATTTTCTGATAATACTCTTTAACAACTTCTCGGGTTTTTTCTTCAGAAACACCTATTCTTTTAAGCTTTCCACGGAGTTTTGTGGGACTATCCATTCCTTTAAGCGTATTCATTTTTAAATGCTTCGCCAGAATATGGTCATTTTCTACTGCAAGATCATAATATTTTCCATGTTCGAGAGAAACTTCTTGTGGTTTTTTTGTAATTATCACACTATAACAAGTGTCATCAAATTTATCGGAATAATTATTAAAGGGAATGGCATTATCAGTGTGTATATCTATATAAGTTCTGATAATGCTTGATAAAACCAGAACGCCGCCAATGAACAGCATCCAGATAATAATTCTTGAAGCAAAGCTGTTATTCTGAATCTGCTTACGGATATGCTCATTTGTGTAATTCTTTGCAGCTTTCCCGGTATATCGATCTAATCTTTCCTGAGCCTTCTGCTTACGTTCGAGTTCTTCTTTTTCTTTTTTTAGATAGTTTTCCTGCGCTTCATAAGAATCATCTTCATAAGAATCCTCTTTATCAGAAGCCGTTTCATAAGAAGCCGTCTCTTCGTCAGGTTCACCCTTTATCGTATAATAAATCGCTAAAAATATAGAAAGCGCAAGCATTGCCCCGCCGATTACTAGTAAGACCATGGCAACGTCGAAGGCGTATATATAATCATCTATATAGTATTCGTCAGGATCATTAGGGTTATAATGAATGACAACCTTATCTCCCACATTTCCAAAGCTTTTACTTGCATATATATACGTGTGCAGGAATTTATCATCGGTATTTACGATGATCGAAACGTGCTGATGTGCATCCATGTTAAGGTACTTACCCTCAACAGATTGCTTTTTGCTCCCGCCGTTGCCGCTGTGTTCGTCTTCTATTATGCCTGTAACCTCAGAGGAACAATCTCTTAAAGTTGAACGGTAACTATATAACGCAAAAAGTCCGGGTACACCGAACAGCAGCATCAATATAATTGAAAATGTGGGAATATATAGTTCTCTTTTTTTCTTATTTGGTTTTTTTGTATTGTCAATCGTGTTCATAAATTTTTCCGATGTAAGTAAACTAAATACTAAGTGAACCTGTGAACCTCTCATCACTAAAGTGACGAGCTTCTAAGAGAAACAATTCTCCGTTTAAGAAGTTTGGTATTTGAGTTTCCACCTGATTATTAGGCAACCCTTATTCTTATGGGCGTGTCCACTTCGCCCCTACTGTATAGAACTAATAAGTCCACAACGCTACTTTTGCGTAAGATATTCAATGCTCCGTTTACATCTGCATTGAACGTATATCCGTCAGATGTTCTGTAAAGACCACGATGTACTCTGTTACCGCTGAATACGTACTCTTTAGGATTATCGTTATTATATACAGGAATAACGTCTTTATCCCAGAAGGACGCCTTTGATGTATAGGATTCTTCCTGTTTTACGAATTCTATGTCATTAAGCTCACAAAGATATTCGAGTTTTTCACGCAGTCTGCCATATGGGATATTTACAAATGTCTGATTATTGGTTCTGCCTATATCACTGTTACGCTGAAATGTTTCATTATAACCTACGACAAGAACACCTATATCATTATTGATGCAGTAATCGATTATGATACGGGCTGCTTTGTTCATATAGTCGTTAACCTTATTGTTACGGTCTCTGGCTATAGCTTTTTGACGATTTGTAGGTTTTTTACCGAAGTTCTGCTTATCCTTTATTGACTGAAGACGGGCATTCTCTTTATTGAACCACTGATTTATAGATTTAAGCCTGCGTCCATCAATAATGAAGCTTCTTCCATTAGAAGATACTGCTGTTACGAGATTATTTATTCCAAGATCAATTGCCAGTGCATTGTTTTTATTCAGATTCCTTTGAATACATTCAGCTTCGTAAATATACTGAACTTCAAAGAACCTGGCATTCGCTTTAGGAATGATACGTATTTCTTTTATCTTCTTATCAGCAAGTATAGGTGGTATCGTTAGTTCAACAGATTTATGTGTTTTCTTAAAGCTTTGAGAAAAAGGTAATATAAGCTTATTACCATTAAGCCTAACAAAGCCAATGACTAATGTTGCATAACCATCTTTTGGTATATAGTGAGGCAGTTTGCAGTCTTTAATAGAATATTTGCCTTTTTTAGCAAGCTTAAGAAGTCCAAAGAATGACTTAAAACTGCCATCTACTTCTTTGAGTATCTGCTGTGACATATTAGAATTTAATGCCTTGTAATTATCGCTGTTCTTTAAAAGAACATAGTTTTTCTCATATTTCAGATACTCACCCTCAGTAAAATAATACTGCCGGACGTTATATATAGCTTCATTGGTCAGGTTCTTTGCGATATGACAGAGTTCTTTGATGGTACGATAATCATCTTTTGACATACAGTTTTATCCTTTCTTAAGACTTGGAACAAGTGTCCTGTATGTATTATTATACCACATTTTTACGAGATATTATAGTAATTAGTAAAATGCATGTATAAAAAGGGCTGTATCTCATGACTAAAGTCACGAGTGTTAGCCCTAAGATTATAAATTACTCATTTTATCCATCTCTTTTTACAACTATCACTATTCAAGTGAAACAATCAATAAAAGTTTCATTATTTTCCTGCAACAATATCTATTCCAAAGATTACAGCAACGCCTATAGTAGCACTGAGTATTGCATATAGAAAAGCTATTCCCATATGACCACCTTTAATAAGATCAGTTGTTTCCAGTGCAAATGTTGAAAATGTAGTAAATCCACCACAGATTCCGGCTTTCAGGAAAAGTATCCATTTCGGATTAATTTCCGGATTTCTGGACGCCAGAACCGTTATAAGTCCAATCAAAAGGCATCCAATAATATTTATACAAAATGTTTTGACTGGAAATACCATTGTTTCTTTAACCGGTATTAGTCCAATAAGGTAACGAAGCACCGCACCTATGAAGCCACCCATACCTACTGCTATTATGTTCAAAGCTACATCCTCTCCGCCTTATAAAACGGGCATCTTTCTTTTATACATTGTTGATTCTGATTCGAAAACTCACATTCCTGATCTTCATATTCCAGTTTTACATCGTAATGCGAATTAACGTATTCCGTACCATTCTTAAATGCTACCATAGCATCTCTTTTACAACATCTAGGTCCATTGATTTTTCCTAGTTCACTAATAGCTTTTGAAGTAAATGACATATGTTTCCCCCATGTACCATCTGTAGACAAGGGGCCTGTACCATCAATTATTGCTAAAGCTGCTCCAATCGAAGTGATAGCACCGCATACTCCCCATAATCCACACATAGCTCCTGGCATCCTTACCCCTTCCTTTACCAGCTGTTCCAGACTAGTATCTATATCAATCTTTCCACCAGCATAATAAAACGCCATAAGAAGGCATGCTCCATCAAGCACATGATGTTCTGGGCCGTGCATATTTATATATTCTTTTTTAGCGATTATCTTAAAAATGTGCACAGGATTATTCCCCTGTTCCTGCTTTATATCATCTATGATAAGCTGTGCTTTCTCTTCAATAGTCATTATCACAATTTCTCCAAATCTAATATTCTATCTTTATTCGTGACACTTTCCACCATGAGAACACTCATGTCCCTCGTGGTGATCATGATGATCACAAGTTGCTTCTCCTATTTCAGGAAGCGAACCATCTATAAATGCCTTTACTACTTCATCAGCATCACCAGATGCACCTGCATAAAGTCGAATACCAGCTTCAGCCATTGCCATCTGAGCACCGCCACCTATACCACCACAAATCAAAACTTCTGCACCAAGATTCATAAGGAATCCTGCTAATGCACCATGACCTGTCCCATTCGTATCTATCACTTCACTTGAAATGATATTTCCATCCGTTATTTCATATACTTTAAACTGAGGTGTTCTACCAAAATGCTGAAATATTTCTCCATTTTCATAAGTTGTTGCTACTTTCATCTTTTCATTCTCCAATCAGTATTATTTGTCGTGATTAAGGACAGGGGCATTAATGCCCCTAACACCTTAATATACATTACATAATAACATATGAAATCAATGCATAATAGTTTACTTTTATCCAATTGCCATCTTTTTACTCTTCTGAGCTGCAGGTTCTCTTGTTGCCTCTTTCTTTGCAACTTCTTCCTGCTTATTTGATATACGATCCTTCCATAACATACTGAACTTTCATCATATCATATTTTTCAAATCTTGATACAACCACTGATTTTGGAACTTTCTTGCCTGAAATCGTTATATAGTCCCCGTCAGAAATAGCCACCTCTGTCATAAGCTCTACTATAGCATCAACCAGCTGAGTATCTGATTTAGAACAGTCCTGCTTCAATATATCATAATCAATTATATCCTTAACAAACTCCTTATATTCGCTGTAGCTCATCTCATCTTTCGCATCTGATAGATTGATAAGATTAGTATTACTATTATCAGTTTTATTTATATTAGTATTATTAGGATATGATTTATCGACCTGCGTAGTTCCCTTTTCCCGGCTTACCAAGTCCTCTCTTCATCTTTTCTATAAGGCCGATTCCCTTCTTACTATCCAGTTCGGCTGACACCTTTATTGCTTTATCTCTGCCACAGGCCAGGTCAGCAGCTATTTGCTCTACTGTATATATGATATATGTTCTATCCTCTTTATCCTTCCATCCATTCTTCATAGAAAGCGACATTCTGTCCAGCATAAGACCATACAGGAGCTTTGCATCATTTGATAAACACTTAAAATGATCATCTGTGAATAGCAGCTTAGGTATTCTGTAAAAGCTGAACTGATCAGCTTCCTTTCCGTAATAATAATCAAACTTTATATTCTTCCCCATTATAAAACCTCCGAATTAAACCATAAGAAAAGCACTTTCCAAAACGTTTTGTTTCAGAAAGTGCTTAGTAATCAGTGTTCACTATCTCGGTTTTATAAGTGTTTCAAAACCATATTATTGGGTACTTACCCATACCAAATTGGTACACATATTGGTACACCAGCGGTTATAAATGTCTGCAAAGCCTTATAAATACTAGCTTTACTTCTTCTCTGTCTTAAGTGTCGGGAAGAGCAGTACATCTCTTATGGCCTGGCTGTCTGTCATGATCATAACAAGACGGTCGATTCCATATCCGATACCACCTGTAGGCGGCATACCAACTTCAAGAGCATTCAGGAAGTCTTCATCTGTGTGGTTAGCTTCCTCATCACCTGCATCAGCAAGTGCGTCCTGAGCTGCAAATCTTTCTCTCTGATCGATAGGATCGTTAAGCTCTGAGTAAGCGTTAGCCATCTCCCATCCATTCATGAAGAACTCGAATCTCTCAACATATTCAGGATTCTCAGGCTTTTTCTTTGTAAGTGGAGAAATCTCAATTGGATGATCCATAACGAATGTAGGCTGAACCAGATGCTCTTCTACATATGTCTCAAAGAAGAGATTCAGGATATCACCCTTCTTATGGAAATCTTCGAACTCGATGTGATGCTCCTTAGCAAGTGCACGAGCAGCCTCAAGATCCTTAACTTCATTCCAGTCAACACCGCTGTACTTCTTAACAGCATCAACCATTGTGATTCTTTCAAATGGCTTACCGAGATCCATCTCGATTCCATTGTAAGAAATCTTTGTTGTACCAAGAACTTCCTGTGCTACGTATCTGTACATGTTCTCAGTAAGGTCCATCATGCCGTGATAATCTGTATATGCCTGATAAAGCTCCATAAGAGTGAACTCAGGGTTATGACGTGTATCAACACCTTCGTTTCTGAATACACGGCCGATCTCATAAACTCTCTCAAGACCACCAACGATAAGTCTCTTAAGGTAAAGCTCAAGAGATATACGAAGCTTAAGGTCTTCATCAAGAGCGTTGAAATGAGTTTCGAACGGACGAGCTGCGGCACCACCTGCATTAGCTACAAGCATAGGTGTCTCAACTTCCATAAAGCCCTGTGTATCAAGATATCTTCTGATAGCAGCGATGATCTTTGATCTCTTTACGAAAGTATCCTTTACTTCAGGATTCATGATGAGGTCAACATATCTCTGACGATATCTGATGTCTGTATTTGTAAGTCCGTGGAACTTCTCAGGAAGAATCTGAAGGCTCTTAGAAAGAAGAGTTACTGCTGTAGCATGAACTGAAACCTCTCCTGTTCTTGTTCTGAAGAGATAACCTTCAACACCGGCGATATCACCGATATCCATCTTCTTAAATGCTTTGTAGTTATCTTCACCCAGTTCGTCACGGGTAACATATATCTGAATATTTCCCTTAAGATCCTGGATATTACCGAAAGATGCCTTACCCATAACACGCTTGGACATAAGACGTCCTGCTATAGATACTGCAATTCTGTCTGCTTCCGGAATCTCCGGTGCTTCTTCACCTTCAGCCGGCTTTGGGAACTTTGCTTCGAAATCAGCTTTAGCTTCTGCTGTGTGATAAGTAACATTATACTTTGTTATCTGGAAAGGATCCTGACCTGCCTCCTGCAGTTCAGCAAGCTTCTCACGGCGAACCTTAAGGAGCTGATTAACATCCTGCACCTGTGCGCCCTTCTGCTGATTATTCTTTGCATTATTATTCTGATTCTGTTCTGACATTATGTCAACCTCCATCTATATTATAAAAAAGATATAATACATAATAAAAGCCGGAAGCACTTAACTTCCGGCTGAATAAATCATCTTAATCTCTCTTGAAATCAAGAATCTTATAGTTATACTTTCCGTTAGGTGCATCAACTGTTATAACCTGTCCAACCTTGGCACCCATAAGCTTTGCGCCTATCGGAGACTCATTTGATATGCTGCCTCCAAGTATATCTGCCTCAGTTGAACCTGAAAGCTTATATACATACTCCTGCTTAGATTCCATATCCTCAAAATGAACTGAACATCCGAAGTTAATTGTCTCAGAATCAAAGTTCTCTTCGTCGATAACTTCAACATTCTTCAGAATCTGCTCAATATCATGGATACGTGCCTCAAGGTCTCTCTGCTCATCTTTCGCTGCATCGTACTCAGCGTTCTCTGATAAGTCTCCCTGCTCACGAGCTTCCTTAATCTTCTGGGCAATCTCACGACGGCGATTAACCTTAAGATCATACAGCTCATCTTCTAATTTTTTAAGTCCTTCATAAGTAAGAATATTCTTTTTCTCTGATTCTGCCATAGATATTCTTCCTTTCTATTTATTATCGAAACGTATCCTGAAACATATGCCACAGAAATCCCGTGGTCTTAATTGCAGCTGACGGGACTCGAACCCGAACCCACTTGCGTGGACATGAACCTGAATCATGCGCGTATACCAATTCCGCCACAGCTGCGAAAAAACCGTCACCTAAGAATAATAACACTTGAGGATAATCATGTCAAGAAAAATACTACCATCCCATAGATTCCAGCCAGTGTACGGTTTTCTGCTCCCTCTCACGGTCATCACCTGATGTATTTTTGCCCAATTCAAGTTCACCTTTTATCTCCCCATCCAGAAGATAAAGAACCCTTTCACACATGCTGGCTATCCAGCTGTCATGGGTAACCATCATTATGGTTGCTCCTTCTTTATTTATCCTGAGAAATGCATCCATAACCTCAGCAGCAGCCGTTCTGTTAAGTGCACCTGTTGGTTCATCTGCAAAGATGATCTCCGGTTTCATGATCATGCTGCGGCAAATGCAGGCTCTCTGCAGCTGACCGCCTGATACTTCCTTAACCCGTCTGTCAGCAAGTTCTCCGATATGGAAATCATTTAATAGTTTATGTGCTCTGTCATAATGCTGCTTTGTATGTTTCTTATCAGCACGAACAGCCGGGAATGTTATATTATCAATTATATTCAGATTTGACAACATATTCATGTGCTGAAATACAAATCCCATCCTGGTGAGTCTCATCTTTGCCTTCTCATCTTCACTGAGAGCTACTATTTCAGTATCCCCCAGCCAGGCCTCTCCTCCGTCAGCCTGGTCCATTCCGGACACGTTATAGAGAAGCGTGGACTTTCCTGAGCCGGAAGGTCCCATCACTGCAATCATTTCACCCTGGGTTACATTAAAGCTTATACCCTTCAATATATTATTCTTTTCTATACCGATAACATTTAATAATGAACTCATAAGAACCTCCCTCATATCCTATTCAAGTCCTGAATTAAGACACTCCGCTGCACGAACTCTCTTAATCTCCATAAGACTAAGACCTACAGCAAGTCCTGCAAATATAAGGAGCAGTGCCGGTGTAAAAACATATGTCATTAACGGATCAATTACAAATCTGAATCCTTTTGCTCCCATAAAGCTGAGCAGTCCCCCTGCAAGTTTCTGTCCCAGCACCACTCCTGCTATCACGCCAACTATGCCGCCTGAAATGATAAATATAAATGCTTTTTTAACATAATCATCTTTTATATCCGCTGTTGTAAGTCCCAATGCTTTTTTGAGAGAACTCTCTCCTCTTTCCTTCCAGATGATGAGTCTTACCAGAAGAAGAATTACTACAAAGATGATCACTCCCGCCAGAGCCATCGTTATCATGGATGCCTTTGATATCTTATCGATGGTCGGTCCATACATACCTTCCAGATAGTCAGATATCTTAACGATCTTTATGCCATCACTAAAGTTCTCATGGCCGCTCTGATATTCATTAACCCATCTGTTTATCTGTTCTTCATCCTTAAGTGAAATGTATATAATACTCCACATCGGCGGTGTCTTAACATCAGTCTCAATTATGCATCCCTTTGCTGTCTTTCCTCCGTTTGTGATATCCGAATATATACCGCAGACTGTGCACTGCAGCTCTTCAGCTTCGCCATCTTTATAAACAGTTACTGTATCACCTACACCTATTCCCATCTCCTCAGCATTAAGGATTGAAAGGGCAATTTCATTTTCCTTTACCGGATATGTTCCCTCTTTATAATTAACCGGAAATGCTGTATGATCACCATTTTCTATCATGAGGCTGTATGTCTTTCCTCCGGCAAGTTTTACTTTATAAGCTCTTGTCTGCATGACTGAGAAGCGTGCCACCCTGTCATCTGCACTTATCTCATCTGTTAATTTCTTCGTTGTCTCATCTATATCATCTATCTGTCTCACATCCATGCGTATATGGCTGTTGCCTATTCCCATGTAAGTTACAAAATCCGGAGATGACATTGTACTATTCATTCCCAG
Source organism: uncultured Eubacteriales bacterium (assembly GCA_900316715.1). Lineage (GTDB taxonomy): Bacteria > Bacillota > Clostridia > Lachnospirales > Lachnospiraceae > Eubacterium_Q. The sequence continues at coordinate 16,536 of ONEC01000029.1, read as the reverse complement.
TGGAACAAGGATCATAAAAACAGCAGCTGTTGCGATAACAGATGCGGGATGCCAGAGGTTCCTGCCTCTGCCAGATGCATCCCGCCCATATAATGAAGATATAGCGGATTCTCTGTCTGTTTTTCTAAGAGTCCTTCGCACCGAAAGGAGTATTATACCTTCTGCCAGAAGTGCTCCGATTATCATTAAAATGTATATCAGTGCTTTGTTCTCAGTTTCTCCATATAACTCCTTCATACCTGTCCCTAGAGGACCCGCTATTATCAATGCCATAATGCTTCCTGCCACACAACCGATCATGGAAAGCAGCAGGTATTTTGATATATAAATGAATCTGATATCTTTTCTTGATATTCCCACAGCCTTCAGCATACCTATCTCACGTCTGTCCTTTTCCATCTGTGTAAGAATGATATATTTGATACACAGTATTGATATGAAAAGCACTACGAAGCTCACAAGCAGAATAACAAGTATCATTATTCCATCTGACAGGGCATTCATTGTCTTGATCAACGGATAGGTTATGGTCGGTCCATTTTCCGGAAGGCCCGCGTCCTTATAATCCGTAGCAAATGCATTTACATCGCTTCCTTCCAGGAGACGAAACTCTATCAGATATTCTTCACTTCCAAGACTTTTAAGTCTTTCATAATCCGCTTCGCTCACAAGAAATCTCTTTGAAGAAGCCATCATGGAATTCATCTGAGAATCTCTAAGGAATCCGGCTACCGTCAGTTCCTCTGAACCTATACGCAACTTATCTCCCGGAACAACCTCATATTCCTTCTTATATGCTACAGGCACATAAACTTCTCCATTCGAAACCTGTATCACATTATTCTCTGCATCCAGAAGATAATCAAAGCACTCACTCTGATAGCAGAGACCGTTGTCCTGCATATTTGTCTCAAAGGACTTGCCGCCTATTGAAAGCTGACTGTTCTGGAGATTAAGGAATCTGCCGATCTGCCCTTCTTCCACATCATCTCTGGCCGCAGCAAATGCTTCTATCTCTGCCTCCTTCAGTTCTCCGGTATGCATCTGAAGGAAATGCGGTGTTTCCGCCTTCTTCATAAGCGAATCGATAGATGTCCAGAGGCTGGCAAAGAGAAAGATTGCAAGTCCCAGCAGCATTGCTGTGATCGTCATGAATACATAGGTTGATACTGTTATAAGTTTATTCGATTTAAAATCATTTACTATTAGTCTTATCATCTAATCCACCACTTTCCAGTTCTCTGATCGATCTGAATCGTAATAACATAAGTGCAAGTATTGCCAGTAAGGCACCGGATACCATGATGACTATTGCAGCACCACGTCCTACTCCCGTTCCTCTTACTTCGGCAATCTTGTCAGCAAGCACTCCCGCTCCGGCATAAGCGAAGATATATCCAATCTGTGACAGGAAGCTTATAAGTCCCCAGGCTCTTCCCTGCTTATCTGCATCAATATTGGTTCTTGTAAGATAATCAAGGCAGTTGTTTGCGAAAGGAAGCATGAAGAAAAACATAAAACCGAAGCAGCATATAACGAAAATATTTTCCTTAATGCCAAAGCCGATCATCGCAAGTCCACACATTGTAAGTGATATACTGAGTACCCTTGTGAAATGCTTCTTTATTCCGAAGATCCCTATGATCACGCTGGATACAAGCATTCCGCTGGCACATACTGTTTCTGCAATTCCCAGAACCTTGCTGCTCTGGAAGTCAAGTATCATAGGTTCAACAAGTATTTCTATAGCTCCCATAAAACAGGTCATTACAGAAGATATGATTATTATGATTAAGATTCCTTTCTTCTCAGTTATCGCTTTCCAGCCAACCTTAAAGCTTTTTATAAAGGATTCTTCTGATTTCTTCTGTTTAGCTATACGGCTGCTTTTTACAACTGCCGTACAGATAACTGTCTGGATAAATGTACAGGTATCTATAATCAGAAGAAGCTTTACATCACTAACTGTGAGAAGAAATCCTGCGATCATAGGTGAGATAAGGTATCTGGCACTTCCCGCAATACTCATCATACCGCTGGCCTTGGAATACTCATCCTTTGTCAGCATGTCGGTAACCACTGCCCTGTAGGACGGCTCCAGCAGTGATGAAAATACTGCGCTGATAAAAACGCCTATACATATCTGATAAACTTCTGCTCCGCCGGTAAACATGCATATAAGTATATATATAAGTCCTACCGCAGACAGGCCGTCGCCTATCATCATAAGCAGGCATCTGTCATATTTGTCGGCAAGTACGCCTGCCGGCGGACTAAGCAGTAATACCGGTAGAAATGCAAGCAATGCTACCAGAGCCATACTTGCTGCACTTCCTGTCTTCTGAAAAACATATACGCTTAGGCCAAAGCTTGTCAGTCCTCCGCCTATCGATGATATAAACTCTCCGCTCCATAGCAGGAGAAACTTCTTATAATTTGATTTCTTTTCCATATCTGACATCCTTTTCAATCCCACCGACAGGTTGTCGGTCTTTGGTTATAATATATGGGGTCTGTAAATGACCCCTTATATCTTTTATACGTAAAACACTTACTGAACTATTATATTCATAATTGCACTTTCAAGGCTCTTTTCCTTAGCCCCAAGTATTCTTTCTGTATGATGTATGAAAGCCATAGCTTTTCTTGCCACCACTTCAGGAGTATGATCCGAACGTTCATCGAAAACTGTATTTGAATACAGCATGATCATTTCTGCAGCTTCCTCGGGATACTTTGAATCAAACATTCCTGCTTTATTACCCTCTTCGATAAGCTCTGCTATGATCGGCACCACCCCGGAAAGCAGTCTGTCTTCCATCTTCTGATGAAGCAGTGCATTCTGCGGTTTATGAATCTGTTCAAACACTTCTGCACCAGCCTCAGTATTGATATTAAGTGCAAGTATTGCTCCGGTAAGTCTATCCAATATCGGCACTTTTTTATCAGATACTATTGCCTTCGCCCGGGCAATTCCGGTTCTCGTCATTCTCTCCACAATTGCATCAAGTATCTCTTCCTTGGATTTAAAGTGATGATACAGTGTTCCTCTGGCAATCCCGATCCTGTTAATAATATCGTTGGTGCTCGCGTTATCAAATCCTTTTTCTGCGAATAGCTGTTCTGCTACATCAAGTATTTCATTCTTTCTCTCTTCTGCAGTTTTTACTACTCTCATAATATTATTATCCTTTTTGTATATAGCCGGCATATAACCGACAGGTTGTCGGTTAATAATTTTATAACATGCCCGGCCTGATCCTGTCAACGACTTTTTTCAAACCGGGCTTTGTTTTTCAAAATTGTGTTTTTACCCTGACCGGGCCTAACTTAGAACTGAATCTTGCTGTATACATCCTTATCAACAGACTTATCATAGGAATAACCCGGATCAGCTTCCTTCAGCCACTTCTCATAATATGCAGAGAAGTAGTTTCTCTCCTTGGTGCTTATCTCTGACTCCTTCAGCTCATCTGTAGCATCTCTGTCGGTAAGGGCCTTCATATAGAAAATGTGATATCCATACTCCGACTCTGTAACAAGACTATATGAACCATCCTCAAGGCTGTACAGCATCTCACATATTTCTGAGCCATACATTTCCTTAATCTTGGACGGACTGACTGTATAGTATCTTGAATCCGATGCACCATAAAACTCGGCAAGTCCTTCGATATTTGTATTTCCCGAGCCTGATACCGGATTCACCAGTGTATTATATGCCTGAAGCGCACGGTCATACTGAACCTTACACTCATCCTCTGAGAGTTCCTTTACCTTACCGTCTCCGCTTACAGTATATTTCTCAAATACAAGGTCATAAAATGTGGTCTGTCTTGCATCCTCATCACTGACCTCTATTCCTGCACTGCTCACCACCTTATTATATACGCGGCTGGCAATTTCATTTTCTTTGAAAACCTTTACTATGATCTCACGGTCGAGCTGCATTTCCTCCAGCTGCTTATCTGTAAGATTCTTGTAGAAAGCTTCAGCCTGACGGTTGATCTTATCCTCTTCGTCTGCTGAGAGCTTAATGCCATACTCTCCTGCCTTGGAATAAAGAACCTTTACTCTTACAATAGATTCAATGATATCTTTTCTGGTAAGTGCTTCCATGTTCTCAGTTTCTGTCTCTGAAACAGGAACTTCCATTCCCCAGACACTGTCACCATAGCTCTTCTCATACTGCTCTACGATGGTATTGGCATATACGTAGACTTCCCCAAGAGACACCTCTTCTCCGGCGAACTTAAATACCACGTCCTGTGCCTTCTTACCGTCAGTTGGTTGATCCGTTCTGGTACATCCGGAAAGCACCATCGCCGCAATAAGCATAAGTGCAAGTATTATGTTTCTAAGCTTAGATTTCTTCTGCATTTTCCTGTCCTTAAGCAGTTGTTGTTTCAAAAAGATTATCACGTATATCCTGAATAGCCGCTTCTATTGCTGTGAGCATGTCATCCTGAATAAGCTTTGATGTTCTGATGGCAAAGCCCGACTTCTTAGCGGTTACAACCCTGATATTATTCTTATATTTTTTCATAAACTTCGGAATCTTGTCAACAAGTATATCAGCTCCCGGTGCAAAAAGATACTGCACAAAACCGTCCTGATATTTTATATCTGACATCCAGGTCTCATGAGCTGAAGCCTTGAGAACTGCTATCCTGATAAGTCTGAGGAATACCTTCGGCGGTTCACCGAAGCGGTCCTTCGCTTCATCTATGATAAGATCCGCATCCTCCTGATTCTCTATACGTGCAATACGCTTATAGAGCTCGAGCTTAAGATATTCATTTCGAACATATTCATCAGGAATGTAGGCATCAACCGAAAGATCGATGGATGTATCGAAATCGGTATACTTGTCTTTCTCACCCAGTCTCGTTCTGATAGCCTCGTTAAGCATCTTAACATAAAGGTCATAGCCGACCTCTTCCAGATGTCCTGACTGGGAGCTTCCCAGAATGTTGCCCGCTCCACGGATCTCAAGGTCCTTCATGGATATCTTGTATCCGGAACCCAGCTCCGTAAATTCTCTGATGGCAGACAGTCGCTTCTCCGCAACTTCCTTGATCATCTTATCTCTTCTGTACAGAAGAAATGCATAGGCACTCCTGTCTGAACGGCCGACACGGCCTCTCAGCTGATAAAGCTGAGACAGTCCGAAGTTATCTGCATTATGAATAATGATCGTATTAACATTCGGAATATCCAGGCCTGTCTCTATGATAGTTGTTGAAACAAGCACATCTATCTCTTTATTGATGAAGCGGTGCATAACATCTTCCAGCTGACGCTCCGGCATCTTGCCATGGGCATATTCTATGACAGCCTCAGGAAGCATGCTTCTCAGCTCCATCGCTACTCTCTCTATATCATCAACTCTGTTATATACATAGTATACCTGTCCCTGACGGGCCAGTTCACGGGATGCAGCCTCTCTTACTATCTCCCTGTCGTATTCCATTACATAGGTCTGTATAGGACGTCTGTCTACAGGAGCTTCCTCAAGAAGGCTCATATCTCTTACGCCGATAAGGCTCATGTGAAGAGTTCTAGGAATAGGCGTTGCCGTAAGAGTAAGCACGTCTACCGTCTTCTTCATCTGCTTTATGGTTTCCTTATGCTTAACACCGAAACGCTGTTCCTCGTCAATTATAAGGAGTCCAAGATTCTTAAATACCACGTCCTTCGAAAGAAGCCTGTGGGTTCCGATAACTATATCCACCGCTCCCTTGGACATATCAGTAACTGTCTTCTTTATATCTTTAGGCGTACAGAATCTGGACATCATCCTGATCTCAACCGGATAGTCCTTCATACGCTTCTTAAAGGTCTCATAATGCTGTTCTGCCAGAATAGTAGTAGGGACGAGATATGCCACCTGCTTTCCGTCCTGAACAGCCTTAAATGCAGCTCTGATCGCGACCTCAGTCTTACCGAAGCCTACATCTCCACAGATAAGACGATCCATGATGCGGTCGCTTTCCATATCTTTCTTTGTTTCTTCAATGGCTCTTATCTGGTCCGGAGTCTCATCATATGGGAAGAGCTCCTCGAATTCCTTCTGCCATACCGTATCTTCAGAATAGGAGTATCCCTTTTCCTTACGTCGGATAGCATACAGTGTAACCAGCTCATCTGCGATGGAGTCCACCGTAGTCCTTACACGGCTTCTGGTCTTATTCCACTCAGGGCTTCCCAGCTTATGAAGCTTCGGAGCCTTGGCATCCTTGCTTGAATACTTTCCAATGATTGACAGCTGTTCAACCGGGATAAAGAGCTTGCCATTATTTGCATACTCGATATTGATGTAGTCTCTTTTTCTGCCATCCATTTCAACCTGCTCGATACCTCTGTAGATACCGATACCATGGCGTTCATGAACAACATAGTCTCCGATACTGATATCACTCAGGCTGTTTAATCTTTCGCCTGCATACTTCTTCGGAAGCTTTCTGTGCTTTTCGTTCTTCTTACTGAAAATGTCATTCTCACTGAGAACTGCCAGCTTTATATCCGTCATCTCAAATCCCACCGGAAGATGACCGTTGGTTATCATAACCTCTCTCGGTTCAAGAGTCCTTGAACTGCTTGCCGAATAGAAGGCCGGAATGTTTTCTTCATTAAGTCTGTCTACAAGTCTTTTTCCTCTTGTAGTCGATGGAGATACGATAACTATCTTATACTTATCCTCTCTCCATTTCTTAATCTCCTCTATAAGCTTGTCTACAGCCCCGTTAAAGGACACAATGCTTCTGGAGGCAATCTGGATAGACTCCGCTGCATCAAAGCCCGGATCCTGATGATAGAACTCTGAGAAGAGGATCGGCTTTCTGAGACTCAGCTCTGCTATGGTACGCTCATTATCATAGAGTACGTCCATCTGTCCCGGAAGGATATAACCACCGTCGAATCTTCCCTCCATGGAAGCTGCAAATTCCTTGTAATACATGGATGCTCTTTCAGCCACTCTGACAGGGTCATCCACATAAACAGGAGTTGACTTTGGAAGATAATCCAGGAAAGAAACTGTCGATGTATAGAAATAGCCTATAAGGCTGTCGATACCTGACTTGGAATCAAACTCTTCGATATCCTCTTTAAGATTCTTCACTGCGGCGTTCAGTCTTGCATATTGTTCTGTCTTAAAGCTCTTCTTAAGCTCTGCCGCACGTTTCTCATGATCTGCATCTATTCTTGCGATTCCTCTGCTTATACGAGCCTTTGTGAGGACATACTCCGTAGCAGGGAATATGCTGAACTCTTCTACTGTTTCTATGGATCTCTGGGACTCTACATCAAAATATCTGATGGAATCAACTTCATCACCAAAGAGCTCAACTCGACAAGGGCACTCTTCTGTAAGAGGGAATATATCGATTATTCCTCCTCGCACAGAAAACTGCCCTGGTGTTTCAACAAGCGTTACATTTTCATAACCCAGCATGATGAGCAGAGACTTAACTGCGTCTATGTCGACTACCTCTCCGACTCTCAGTGATATGGTCCTGTCCTTGATATACTTGATATCAGGGAGCTTATCCATAATACCGTCTACTGTGGTTATTATAACTGTAGGCTCGCCTGCAATTATTCTTTTTATAATCTCAAGTCTCCTGCCGGCCGTTACATTTCCATGCACATCTGCATAATAGAACAGCACATCCTTGGCAGGATAGATAAATGTATTCCTGTCGTAAAACTTATAATCCTGATACAGCTTCTCAGCTCTGGCTTCATCATAGGTTACCATGAGCACGAAGGGGCTCTTTCCTCTGGTCGCCTCTGCCAGTAATGGTCTTGCAGAGCCGGTCATGCCCCATAGCTGCAGCGGACGGGCGGAACTCTTAATCTTCGATACGATTCCCGCTTCCTCGACAGGCGAGATAAGCGTCTTCATAACTAATCTCCTTAATGGCTGAACTTATTCATTGCTGAAGCTATGCCGTTCTTAATTATCTCAACTACTGCATCTGCTGCCGTCTTAACAGAATCGCGTACCTCAGGCAGCTCATAGTCAGGAAATCTGCTCAGAACATGATCAGCCAGATCCCAGCCCTCAGGCTTCTTTCCTACTCCGATCTTGATTCTGTCAAATTCCTCTGTTCCTATCATCTGAATGATATTCTTCATACCATTATGACCGCCGGCACTGCCCTTCTCACGGATTCTTACGGTTCCGACATCCAGATCGATGTCATCATATATTACAATCAGATCCTTAGGTTCGCATTTATAATAATGAAGAAGCTGCTGAACCGACTCACCACTCAGATTCATATAGGTCTGAGGCATGGCAAGAAGCACCTTTTCACCATCCAGAATAAGACGGCCTGTGAGGGCTTTACACTCTGCTCTGTCTATTCGTATATTGTATCTGTCCGCCAGCTCTACCACTGCGGAAAAGCCCATGTTATGACGCGTTCCTGCGTATTTAACTCCCGGATTACCGAGTCCGACAACTAACTTCATAATCTAACTTAATCTCTCCTGCATTATCTTCTCAGCTGTTTCAAGCTGAAGATGGGTATTAACACCCAGAATCTCATCATTATTATCTACAGGAACTGCACCTACCTTCATACCTGCACCCTTGATAATAGAGATGGTATCTGTCAGGTAGTACTCGCCCTGCGCATTCTCGTTTGTAAGCTTACCAAGAGAAGCTGTAAGTGCTTCTGAATTAAAGATATACATTCCTGAATTGATCTCTTTAACGGCAGCCTCTTCCTCTGTACAATCCTTCTGCTCAACTATTCTCTGAAATGCACCGTTTGCATCTCTTATTATTCTTCCATAACCAGTTGCATCCGGAAGAATAGCAGAAAGAACTGTAACTCCGTTTCCACTCTTTACATGTGTATCTACAAGCTTCTTAAGGGTTGCCCCTGTAATAAGCGGTGTATCTCCGCAGAGGATCATAACATTTCCGTCCACACCGATAAAATCAGCTGCGCACTTAACTGCATGACCTGTACCAAGCTGCTCCTTCTGCTCTGCAAATGCAACAGGCCCCTTTATTTCGCCTATTCTAATATAGCTTTCAACCTCATTCTTAACAAGGCTTCCCTTATAACCGATAATAACACAGCTTTCTTCTGCTCCGGCTTCTGCCGCAGCCTGAAGCGGATAAACAACCATAGGCTTATCACACACCTTATGAAGAACCTTTGGAAGATCCGACGCCATTCTTGTTCCCTTGCCTGCTGCAAGTATCAGACACTTTATTTTTCCCATATGACTTCTCCTTTGAAAAATCAACAACAACTCAGGATATTATATCTTTTCGAACTGCATTTTTCAAGCTTATAAAATACACAGGCAGCTCAGGAAATAAGCGTCTCAGAGGACTTTCAACCATAAAAAATGAGGACTTCGGATCAATGATCCGAAGTCCCCGTAACCCCACAAACTGAAGTGATAAATAGTCTATATTAAATTTCTTCTTCAGTAATCGGTGTCTCAGCATACTTCTCAAGTATGTAGTCCTGAATACGAGCCCTTGTCTCAGAGTTGATAGGATGAGCTATGTCTCTGTACTCGCCATCAACTGACTTACGGCTTGGCATTGCGATGAAAAGTCCCTTCTCACCCTCAATGACCTTGATATCATGTATAACAAACTCATTGTCTATCGTGATTGAAACAATGGCCTTCATCTTACCTTCTTTAGTTACTCTTCTTACTCTTACATCCGTTATCTGCATTTGAAAAACCCTCCCCTTTAGAGTGTATATCTAAAACTCTTTTCTATTACGATTTTCGGTTTACCCGGCTCACCGGTATGTACTGTATTGGCCTTTATGGTATCACGGCTTTCTACTATACAATTCTCGATGTAGCAGTTATCACCGATGTGCACATCATTCAGTATTATTGAATTCTTGATAACGCAGTTGTTACCAACATATACCTTCTTAAAGAGAAGAGAATTCTCAACTGATCCGTTAATGATACATCCACTTGCTATTAAGCTGTTTGAAAGTGTTGCATCGCTGTTATACTTAGCAGGAGGAAGATCCTCTACCTTAGTATAAACGCCCGGATTCTTACGGAAGAAGAAATCTCTAACATCTCCCTTCAGGAAATCCATATTTGTTCTGAAGTACGAATCTACAGAACCAATATTTCGCCAATAAGTCTCCAGCCTGTATGCATTTATCTTTTTAACATTCTTATATCTGATAAGAATATCCTTAACGAAGTCCGTTCTTCCTTCAGCTGCGCACGCCTCAAGAAGCTCAATGAGCTGACGGCGTCTTACTACGTAAACTCCGATGGATGCTGTATTGGTTTCAGCCACCAGCGGCTTCTCTTCAAAATCAAGAACTCTTCCGTTCTCTCCAACCTTTACAACTCCGAATCGGCTGATATCATCCTCATCAGCCTTGATGTCCTTCGTCACTATTGTGATATCTGCATTCTTAGCTATATGGTCCTCAAGCACCTTATTGTAATCCATCTTATAAACACCATCACCTGATGCTATAACTACATAAGGCTCATGTGCATCCTTGAGGAAGTTAATATTCTGATAGAGCGAATCTGCTGTACCTTTATACCAGTAACTATTAGTACTTGTAATAGTCGGTGTGAAAATGTACAGGCCGCCCTGCTTTCTTCCAAAGTCCCACCATTTGGAGGAATTAAGATGCTCATTAAGTGACCTGGAATTGTACTGTGTAAATACAGCAACCTTCTGTATATGGGAATTCGACATGTTCGACAGCGAAAAGTCAATTGCTCTGTAGCAGCCTGCCACCGGCATAGCAGCTACCGCACGCTTAGCTGAGAGGTCTCCCATTCTGCTGCTGTTTCCGCCTGCTAATATAATACCTATCGCTCTCATCACTCATCATCCTCCTTTATAATTGATCCGCCACTTTGGAGTACTCCGTCCGGATACTCTTCAGGTGTGGTCACACCGAGGATTGCAGTGTTCTTACCGATCTTTACATTATCAGGAACTACCGAATTCTCTCCAATTGTCACAAGCCCGAAAGCATATACTGCAGGCTTATAATCATTCTGAGCTTCTTCGCCTATACCGAGCTCACAATTCTTACCGATTTTCACCCCTTCAGCAAGAATAGCCTTGTCCACTATAGCTCCATCGCTTATCTCAGCGTTGTTCATTATGATGGAATTCCTAACAACGGCACCCTTTCCGATCTTAACACCGGAACCGATAACGGAATTCTCAACATTTCCATATATTTCAGTACCTTCTCCAACGATACTCTTCTTTACGCTGCTTCCTTCTGCGATATACTGTGGCGGCTGATTGTCGCTCTTTGTATAGATTCTCCAGAACTCCTCATAGAGGTTGAACTCCGGAATAATGTCAATAAGTTCCATGTTGGCTTCCCAGTATGAACCCAGGGTTCCAACATCCTTCCAATATCCCTTGTAATCATAAGCACATATCTTGCAGCCCTGATCGTGGCAGCTTGGAATAACATGCTTACCGAAATCACATGATGGGACATCCTTCATCTCAATCAGTTTGTCATGAAGAAGTTTCCAATTGAAAATATATATTCCCATGGATGCCTTGTTGCTGCGTGGATGCTCAGGCTTCTCTTCAAATTCCTGAATAACGCCCTGATCATCTGTGATAACAACACCAAAGCGGCTTGCCTCCTCCATTGGCACCTGATATGTTGCAATAGTTACATCTGCATGAGAAGACTTATGAAAATCGAGCATTACCTCGTAATCCATCTTATATATGTGGTCACCTGAAAGGATAAGCACATATTCAGGATCATAATACTCCATGTACTCCAGGTTCTGATAAATAGCATTTGCAGTACCTGTGTACCATGATGAGTTATCAGCTTTCTCATATGGTGGAAGTACCGTAACGCCTCCAAAGCTTCTATCCAAATCCCAAGGCATACCAATACCGATATGCTGATTAAGACGAAGAGGCCTGTACTGAGTAAGTACACCTACGGTATCAATTCCTGAGTTAATACAATTGCTCAGAGGAAAGTCTATGATCTTATACTTTCCACCAAAGGCAACTGCTGGTTTTGCAAGCTTTGACGTGAGTACGCCAAGACGGCTGCCCTGACCACCCGCAAGGAGCATTGCGATCATTTCCTTTTTTACCATAATGTCACTCCTTCTAAGCACTAAAAAGTATGCAATTATTATAACATGACTATAGCTAAAAATAAACATCTTTTTGTTCATTTTCCCGAAACTATATTCGATTACAGAGTTTCATTTAGTATATTTTGTTAAAAGGTTACCGAGCGTTATATTTTTTCGTACAAAATAATGCATAATTAATTCAAATTTTTTTGTTAAATATTTTTTAACCATCGTTAACCTATACGCCAAAAAATACGCCCATTAGGGCATTTTTTAAGGCCGAACCAGATAAAACCGGTTCGGCCCCATAAATGATATATATATAGAGGTTTAGTCTATACCAAATTTATTCTGCAGGAACAGTATCTGTATCACCGTATACTGTAGCCCACTTAGACTCACGCTCATCCATGATTGCCTGTCCGCCTGATGATAAGTAATCTGCCATGTACTTATCCCATGTAGCGTCGAAATCATCTACAGGAGCGATTACGCACTGATCATACATGATATCTCTCTTCTCTGAAAGTGCTGTTCCCATACCCTCTTCTGAATCGATAGGTCCAACATTTACATGAGATTCCTGTCTTGCGTCAACCTGTGCAACTCTGTTTGCCTCAGCAACGATCTCAGGATCGATACCAGCGTAGCTGTGTGCGATTGAAAGGTCAGTCTTTGACTGATCCATAAGGTTAAGTCCGTTACATGTAATTGTGTAATCAATGTTAAATCCTGAGTTCATGATAGGATCGCCTGTTGCTGCGATTACTGAATATGATCCATCCTCAAGGATTTCATGTGTAACACCCTCATCACCAAGCTGGAGATACTGAATATGCTCAGGCTCTGAGATCCAGTCAAGGTAAAGAAGTGATGCAAGTGGCTCATCATTAGTCGTTGGGAAGAAGATCTTTCTATCACCGGCTGTTGATGTAACATACTTTGTATGTCCGCCCTTTGAATCTTCGAAAGGATCGATTGCGATAAATGCAGCGTCCTCACCTACGATACGCTTAAGGTTTGCGTTGATTGAATCATCACCGTTTCTGAAAGGATAATCCCAGTTATGTGAGAAGGCACCAACGTAACCAGCCTTCATCATGTCATCCTCTGTTGTATCACCGCTTCCATAAAGAGCGAAATCATTCCAAAGGAGACCTTCGTTGTACCACTTGTTAAGAAGCTTGATAGCTTCCTTTGTTCCAGGCTCTGTAAGCTTTCTGTCATCGAAACCGTTAACATAGAACTCACGGTCTGAAATTGAAGGATCAATAAATGACTCAATAAGTGTAGCTGCTCTCCAGCCTACATCGTATGATACTGAGTAAGGAACCATCTTTGAAGCATCAGCGCCAAGAAGTGTCTCAGCGTTATCTCTGAATGCGATGATTGTCTTCTCAAACTCTTCTCTTGTTGTAGGAACCTCGAGACCAAGCTTATCCAGCCAGTCCTTACGGATAAATGTATTAATTCTGTTTGTTGTAGCTCTCTTTCCTTCGATAGCCCATACAGTACCTGTGAATGGGTCCTTATCCCAGAGCATGTTTGTATCGCCAAGCCAGTTCCAAAGGTTAGGTGTAACGCTCTTGTACTCATCTAAGTACTCAGCAAGGTCAAGTACACCGCCCATGTTAGCATATGTCTGAATAGTAGCATAATCGTATGTTACGCAGATATCAGGAGCATCTGATGCTGCAAGAAGGTTATTAAGCTCATCAACCTCTGTCCATCTTGGAACAGCCTTGAACTCAACCTCTACATTGTGATCCTCAAGCATACCCTTCTTGATGTAATCTGTGTACATGTTGTTTGTTGGGTCTGTACCACCATCGTTTCCACGATCATAAACCTCAACTGTGATATGTCTTGTTTCAGCAAATTTGCCGTCTACAAGTTCTCCGTTTGCGTCAGCTCCACCCTCTTCTGAGCCGCCTTCTGTTGCTGCTTCTGTAGCACCCTCAGTAGCTGCTTCAGTTGCTGCTGTAGTGTCTCCACCACCACTCTCTGTTGTTGCATCTTTACCGCCGCCGCAGCCTGCGAGTTGCAGACATACTGTTGCAGCAAGAAGTACAGATAATGCTTTCTTCCTCATTTTTCTTCCATCCTTTCTTTTTTTAGAAAAAATTTGATGTTTTATTAAATTACTCCTTAACAGCTCCAACTGTTACACCGGAGATAAAATACTGCTGTAACCATGGATAAATGCAGAGAATAGGAATTGTTGAGAACATAACTACTGCTGCCTTCAGTGATTCTGAAAGACCAGGAGTTGTGAAACCTTCCTGTGTTGCAACATCCACGCTGTTTATGTTGTTAATGATGTTATAAAGGAGAAGCTGTATAGGATAATACTTTGGTTCCTTTACAAACATAAGCGCATCTGAATAACCGTTCCATCTTCCTACTGCGTAGAAAAGAGCAAGGGTTGCGATAACCGGCTTTGAAAGTGGTATGTAGATCTTTCTGAGAACCTGGAAGAAGGATGCACCATCCATCTCGGCTGACTCTCTGAGTGACATCGGTATACCGAAGAAGAAGTTCTTCATGATGATCATGTTGAATACCGACAGACAGTATGGAACTACAAGTACCAGTGGGTTATCAAGCAGGTGAAGGCTCTTCATAAGAAGATACTCAGGAATTGTACCTGCGTTGAAGAACATTGTTATTGTTACAAGCACGTTAAATGCATTTCTACCCTTAAGGTTATCGAATATAAGAGGATAAGCACAAAGGATAGTCATTGTGAGTGACAGGATAGTTCCTACTACTGTAAGAAATGCTGTCCATACGAAAGCTCTTATATACTTCATATCTGAAAGAACTGTCTTATATGCACTCAGGTTAAATCCCTTTGGTAAGAGATAAACCTCTCTCTTAACAAGATAATCAGAACCTGAAAGTGATTTTGCAAGCAGGTTGATCATCGGGAGCACACAGACGATGATTACAAGTACACAGAGAACTACGAATATCACATCACCTGTCTTAACTTTATTTACTCTTAATTTGTTTATGTCTATGTTTAAGCTTTTAGCAGCTCTTCGCTCAATCTTTTTTTCTTCGCGAGTCATATCTGTACCATCCTCCTAAAAGATTCCTCGTTCACCAAGTCTCTTGGCAACTTTGTTAGCTATAACAAGGAATATCAGTCCGATCACAGACTGGAAAAGTCCAACAGCTGTTGTCATAGAGAACTTGAGACCCTTAATACCGTTTGTGTATACAAATGTTGATATAACGTTTGCAACATCCATAACTGTATTATTCTTCAGGGCAAATGGTCTATCGAAGCTTGATCCAAGGATGTGTCCAAGGTTCATAATAAGGAGAACCACGATTGTTGGACGGATACTTGGAAGTGTTACGTGCCATATCTTCTTAAATCTTCCGGCACCGTCAACCGATGCAGCTTCGTAAAGCTCAGGGTTGATGCTTGTAATAGCGGCAAGATATATAATGGAGTTCCATCCAAAGCTCTGCCATATACCGATGAAGATATAAGTAAATACCCAGTGTGTTGATTCATTCAGGAATGGAACTGTTCCGATTCCCATCTTCTCAAATATTACATTTATAAGTCCGGTACTTGGAGCAAACAGCTGAAGTGCAAGACTTGATATAATAACCCATGAAAGGAAGTGAGGCATGTAAGCCACTGTCTGAACAGTCTTCTTAAACTTATGGCCTCTAAGCTCATTTAATATAAGAGCAAAGATAATAGGTGCCGGGAATCCGATTACCAGATCCAGTAAGTTAAGAAGAAGTGTGTTTCTTACCGAATACCAGAAGTCCATATTGTGGAATGCCTGGTTGAAATATTTCATACCATGTTCTCCAGTAACAGGCATATCCCAGACGCTCATATTAAGTTTGTAATCCTTCCATGCAATCTGAATGTACTGCATAGGAATGTACTTAAACACGATGAAGTAGATAAGTGGCAGAAGCAGCATAGCGTAAAGCTGCCAGTACCTCTTAAAATACACTTTTGCCGATCCTTTTTTGGCCGGCTTAGCCGCTGACTTGTTCATAACGCCTCCGATATCACATAGTTTCTTAGTTGATTTTTTTAACAAAATAGATTATAAATTATTGTTGTCAGATATAGTATTGCTAGGGTTGTTCAGTACTTTGCAAAAACTGCCATCTTATGTTATATCTGCTTTAAACGTTAAGCACATTTTACTAAGGAGCATTAAATGCGTCAGGATTTAAGAACCAATTTTACCGACAGACAGTATATGATGTCTGAAGATTACGAACTGTATTATTACGGAGATATACATTTCACTCCAACCAAGCCGCACCATCACTCATATTATGAGTGTTATTTTTTCATTAAGGGTGATATCGAGTATGTAATAGATGGTGTTGTCTATCCGCTGACTCCTAATGATATAGTCATCATTCCTCCGGGAATAA